>NZ_JBUZTQ010000007.1:0-222132 GCF_055408445.1 Pseudomonas sp. B414
AATGATCGCGCGCTCTTCAACGCTGAGTTCGGAATAGGACATAGGGGCAGCACCGTACCGGAAAGGTCAGGTGTTGCACTCAGTTTTCGCGGCCGCCCCTGATAATAGTGGGGCATTGTGTATTGACCGCCTCCTACCTTATCCCACTAACAAACAGCTCAACCGCATTTTTCCTTATTATGGTTGCTGTATTTTCTATCGCTGAAACTTTGATAATGCCTGCCATTGATACCTACATCTCAAAAATAGCCCCCCCCGGACGTGAAGCAAACTATTTTGGCATTGCCAATATCCCCTGGATCATTGGCGCCACGATAGGAAACATGGTGGGGGCACATTTATTAGAGAGTAGCAACCCTACCACTCCTTGGATACTTATGAGCGTACTCGCCATCAGCGGTGCTTTAGCTCTGTCACTATTCTCTCGCCTGAACAATAACCTGAAAACATAGCATCTCAGAAAACGCAAGAATGCTCCTACAAAAAAACAAGAATCGACCTACTTGAAAGCACATCTTAAAACGCAAATCATAATCTCTTTACAGTTCATAAAGAATAACAACCATGAAATTCGTCAATATCGACATGGATTTATTGAGAGCATTGGTATTTGTCAGCAATACTCAAGGCTTTACAAAAGCGGCGCAACAACTGTTTCGTACACAATCTGCGATCAGCTTGCAAATAAAAAAGCTTGAGCAACTTACCAATTCCCAACTACTGGAGCGCGGAAAAGACATTCATTTAACCCCTGCCGGACTAAAAGTCTATGAGTATGCATTGAAAATACTCACTCTCAATGATGATCTGGTCAGCTTATTCAACTGTGATACTTCCTCTTTCGAGCCAAAAATAAGCTTGCCCGAACATCACGACTCGCACTTGATCAAAACACTGATTGGTAACCCTGTGATTGCTTCCAATCAGTGTCATTTTGTGAGCGTATTTTCAGATCAGGCGTCCAAACTGATCGATCAGCACCAGCTCGATATGGCCTTTATTCTTCATACCGAACTCCCCGGTGGCATTGAGGTTAGCAAGGTCCCATTGAGCTGGGTATCCGCGACCGGCTCCACTGTTTATCATGGCTGTGTCATTGCACTTGTGCTCCCCCCTGAAGGCAGCTTGATACGCTTTATCGCTCAGCAGGCACTCAATTACCTCGATCATCCATCAACCGTTATTTCCTCAGCCACTGAGCACAACGTACTCTCAGATGTAATTATTGCCGGCAAGGGTATCGGCGTAATGCCAACCCATACAATTCCAGAAGGGCTATTGATCATCACCGACGAGCAACTACCTCTTCTTCCATCCCCCAACCTTTATATAAAACTGCCCGAGCACGCCGATGCGCGATTAATAAAGCTGGCACCTGCATTCGCAGACGCCTATCGTTTGGGAATATGCGTTATCTAGCGATGTGGGCGCTTAACATTTGATTGAAAATATTCACCTTTTGTATATCATTGGTTCCACCTGCTATCTTCATACCGACTGCATCGCGTACATATTTTCCTATTTTCGGGTCTGAGTAACCCAGGTGACCGTAAATCTGCATCAGGTTATCCGCCGACTCTACCAAACGCTCTGCAGCCTGATATTTGACGCACGAGCACACCAATGATCCATCGGGTTGTTTATCTTCCAGTATACGTAGCGCGTCATAGGTCAAACTTCGACAGATAACTGAGGACATCTTCATGCCCACCAGTTTGCCCTGCACGTATTGAAAATCACCAATATTACGACCAAATGCCTGCCTAGAGAGACTACGCTGCAAGGCTGATCGAGTCATGCTATCTATAAGACCGGCAGCAATGATTCCATACAAAGCCCGCTCAAAAGAAATAATCTCGTGCAGGATCTTTAAACCGGCGCCTGGAGCACCAATGATATTACCCGTCACAACGCTGACATTATCGATTTCAATATTTGCCGTCGGACTTGTGCGAAGACCCAAATTATTTTCTGCAGGACCAATAGTGACACCTGTCACATCCAGATCGATAAAGAACAAAGTGATGTCTTTTTTCATACCCAGGGCCGGAATACGCCCCGCCAGCAGCCCCATTACTGCAACAGGGGCATTAGTTATGTGTGTTTTCTTTCCATTGAGCCGATAACTGCTTCCCGCCTTGACTGCCGCCAGTTGCATGCTCGACAAATCAGACCCGCCACCTAGCTCCGTCATTGCGGTTACCGCAATATCCCCCTTTAACAGCCTGGGCACCCAACGCAGTTTTTGCTCTTCACTGCCGTAATCGCATAGCAATCGCAAGGAACCAATATGACCAAGGCTCGTGATCAGAAAACCCAGATCCTCACACTCCCTTGCAACCTCCTCCAGGCATTCAACGCATTCGATCCATGTGCCGCCCAAGCCACCGAGTTCGCAGCTCACGGGGATTTTCCAAAGATCCAGATCAGCCAACATTTGCCAACTGAACAGATCCAGAGTTCCCTTACTGTCATGGCGTAAAGCTCTTTCAGAAACTGATTGACCTACCTTTTTGAACACCGCTTTATCAACCACTTTCCCACAATCCGAATGGAACATGGCTAACCCTTCTCATCAATACGTTTGATGGGTTATGAACTCCGTACAGACCTTTGCCCAACGAGTTCTGATCATCGTGCAGATATCAAAAACTAATACCCCGCCTGGATTGACGCGATGGTGTCCGGCCTGAACCTTTCAACAGCTACGCTTCTCTATGACCAGACAAGTCCTAATGGAGATCCACATGCTCAAGCGCCAGCATGCTGTTGTTATCGTACTTGCCGCCGGGCTGGCCGCCTGCGGCGAGAGTTCGACCCTGCAAGTGGTGGACGGCACCGGTCCAACGCCGAAATTGCCCGAGCCGAACAAGACACTGATCCCCACCGTCAATATCGCCCCGGCGATCGGCTGGCCTGCGGGCGCCACACCGGTTGCCGGCAAAGGCTTGAAGGTGACCGCCTTTGCCGAAGGCCTCGACCATCCACGCTGGCTCTACGTGTTGCCCAATGGCGATGTGTTGGTGGCAGAAACCAATTCGCCGCCCAAGCCCGATGACAGCCAGGGCATTCGCGGCT
The DNA here is from genome assembly GCF_055408445.1 of Pseudomonas sp. B414. NCBI lineage: Bacteria > Pseudomonadati > Pseudomonadota > Gammaproteobacteria > Pseudomonadales > Pseudomonadaceae > Pseudomonas > Pseudomonas sp. B414. The sequence goes on from NZ_JBUZTQ010000007.1 coordinate 3,079, forward strand.
GGCTGGCGGAGAAAGTCATGAGCCGTGCAGGCGCCGGGTTGCCGAGCGCTAACCGGATCACTTTGCTGCGAGATGCCAATCAGGATGGCATCGCCGAAACCCGCACGGTGCTGCTCGAGAACCTCAACTCGCCCTTCGGCATGACCCTGGTAGGCAATGACCTGTACGTGGCCGATGCCGACAAGCTTTTGCGCTTCCCCTATCAGGCTGGCGAGAACACCATCAGCGCCCGGCCGACCAAAGTCATCGACCTGCCGGGCGGACCGCTGAACCACCACTGGACCAAAAACGTCATTGCCAGCCCGGACGGCACCAAGCTGTATGTCACTGTCGGCTCCAACAGCAACGTGGGCGAAAACGGCATGGACAAGGAGGAAGGCCGCGCTGCGATCTGGGAAGTTGATCGCGCCACCGGCAGCCACCGCATTTTTGCCTCGGGCCTGCGCAACCCCAACGGCATGGATTGGGAACCCAAGACCGGCAAGCTCTGGACTGCAGTCAACGAACGCGACGAAATCGGCAGCGACCTGGTGCCTGACTACATCACCTCGGTCAAGGACGGCGGCTTCTATGGCTGGCCCTACAGCTATTACGGCCAGCATGTGGATGTACGGGTCGACCCGCAAAACCCGGAACTGGTGGCCAAGGCCATCGCCCCGGATTACGCCGTGGGGCCACATACCGCCTCCCTGGGCCTGAGTTTTGCCGAAGGCAGCAAATTGCCCGGCTTTACTGAGGGAGTGTTTATTGGCCAGCACGGTTCATGGAATCGCAAGCCGCACAGTGGTTATAAGGTGATTTTCGTACCCTTTGCCGACGGCAAGCCCGCAGGCATGCCGATCGATGTGCTGACCGGCTTTCTCAACACAGATGAAAAGGCCATGGGCCGGCCAGTGGGCGTGGTGATCGACAGGCAGGGTGATTTACTGGTTGCCGATGATGTCGGCAACAAGGTTTGGCGGGTGTCGGGGAGGTAAGATAAAAGAGAAGTTCAACTGTGGGAGCGGGCTTGCTCGCGATAGGCGCTACGCGGTTTATCTATATGACCGCAGTAGCGCCATCGCGAGCAAGTTGAATCATCGCACTGCCTCTCCCACAAAGGTTGGGCCACCCTGAATTTAGGGCAAACGCGCCAAATGCTGCTCTGTCGGCAACACCCGCTTGGCATTCAGATAAGCTTTCTGCCAGTAAGCCTTGTTCAGGCTGTCCAGCTTGACCGTACCGCCTGTGGCAGGCGCATGCACAAAACGGCCTTCGCCCACATAGATCCCGGCATGACTGACCTGGGAGCCGCCATTGGTGGCAAAGAACAGCAGATCACCGGTTTGCAGCTTGTCCTGACCAACACTCTGCGCGCTCATCACGATCATCTCGCGGGTCGTGCGCGGCAACGAAATTCCTGCAGCGTCGTTGTAGACGTACTTGATCAAACCACTGCAATCAAAGCCCGAATCCGGCGTATTGCCACCCCAGCGATAAGGCGTACCCACCAGGCCCAAGGCGCGAAACAGCACGTCTGCAGCTACTGGCGAAGACTCTTCGGCGGGGTTGATAAATACGACTGGCTTGGCCGGTACGGCAACCGGCGCAGGGCGGCTGGAGCAGGCACTGAGTAGCGCTGCTAGAGTCAAGAGTACAGCTCGGGCCATGGTCGACATAAACAGAATGTTCCTGATTCTGGATACGGCAACTCTGGCCGCGAAGCCCGAAGCCGCGAGAGGGGGCACCTTCGCGGCTTCAGAAATTTAATAATGCTCCTGAATTCTAGCCGTTAGCAGCCGAACTTCAAGTAACACATTAACTTTATTTACGAGCGACTACGCTCGCTGGAGCCATCGCCAGGGCGCGTTTGGCCTCGATAAAGGTCTTGCTCCAGTAGCTGTCACCCAGATTATCAATCCGTACACCCCCGCTGCGGCGGCTGCTGGAGTGGATAAACTGGTCATCGCCCAGGTAAATCCCGGCATGACTGACACGGCCACGACCATTGGTGCTGAAGAACAGCAAATCACCTGGTTTCAGATTGTTTCGTGCGACCAACGGTGCTTTAACGTTGATCATTTCGCGGGTCGAGCGAGGCAATTGCATGCCTGCTTCTTCCTTGAACAGGTAGCCAATAAAGCCGCTGCAATCGAAGCCCGCTTCAGAGGTGCCGCCAAAACGGTAACGGGTACCGATCAAGGACATGCCGCGCTCAAGAATGCTGTCAGCCAAAGCTGGCAATTCGTAAGGCTTGCTGTTGGCAGAAAATTCAGCGAGTTCTTTTTCGGTTGCCAGTTCTTCCTGATAAAGAGCGGAAGTTTGCGAGACCGAAGATGACTTTTGAACCTGAGTCTGGACAACTTGCTGCGACACTGGCGTGTGGGCGGCGCAGCCAAACAACAGGGTAACGAGTGCGAGAGGCACGAGGGGTGCGAAGCGCTTTAGCATGGGCACGACCGTGGCTTAATGGAAAAAGTAGCCGCGACTATGCCAACTATGATCCTCATTTGCAAATTCAATCGATCTAAATGTGACTTGATGGTTTCGTCGTGACATCTAAGGCTGTACACCCCTGACGATAGATTTTGCGCACACGCCCCTTTGGCCGCGCAGGATTTCTGGCGCCTGAAAACCGCCAATAATGGCTGCAGACCGCGGTCTTAAAGGGATGAACTACCAGCCCAGGGTTTCTTTCAGGAAGGGGATAGTCAGCTTGCGCTGCGCCTGCAAAGACGCCTGATCGAGTCGTTCGAGCAAATCGAACAATGCACTCATGCTGCGCGTGCCGCGAGTGAGAATAAAATGCCCGACCTCGTCGGTCAGGTGCAGGCCGCGGCGCGATGCGCGCAACTGCAGGGCACGCAGCTTGTCCTCATCGGACAGCGGGCGCATCTGAAAAACCAGTGCAAGGGTCAGGCGGGACTTGAGGTCCGCCAGCTTGATCGGCAACTCACGGGGAGAGGTGGAGGCGGCAATCAGCAGGCGCCGGCCGCTGTCACGCAGGCGATTGAACAGGTGAAACAGCGCTTCTTCCCAGTCAGCCCGCCCGGCCACTGCCTGAAGGTCATCCAGGCAAACCAGCTCGTACTGCTCAAGGTTATCGAGGATTTCTATGCCGCGATCCAGCAACTCGGCCAGTGGCAGGTAAACCGCCGGTTCTCCCATCTGCTCAAAGCGCAGGCAAGCGGCCTGCAGCAGGTGCGTACGCCCCACGCCATGCTTGCCCCAGAGGTAGATCAGGCTTTCGGTCCAGCCAGCGTCGGCTTCGCACAGACGTTCGACATAGCCGAGTGCAGCGGCATTGGCGCCTGGATAGTAATTTATGAAGGTAGCGTCATCACGCAGACGCACACCTAGGGGCAGCTGAATCGGTTTCATGCTGACTGAACAGTTCAAACGAACCGTTAGTGGCCTCTGTGTAAGGTTTGAAAAGTTTATACCCGTGTCGCTGGGCACACAATGTAACAGACCGCGAGCAAAATCAAAGGTTTGCATTAAGGTCTTGGATTGATTGGGCTTTTTCTGACAACTACGAGCGGCTTCGCGGCCACAAAAAAGGCGGGACCACCTCGCGACGGCCCCGCCTTCACGGAACGCCCCCAACCTATAACTGCGGGTCTTCACTGCCTTTATAGGCTTGGGACTCCTTGTACATATCCTGCACATGGCGCAGCAGCACCATGATCACCGCCGCTACCGGCAAGGCCAGCAATACCCCGGTAAAACCGAACAACTCACCGCCCGCCAGAATCGCGAAAATTACTGCCACCGGGTGCATGCCGATCTTGTCACCCACCAGCAATGGGGTAAGCACGGTGCCCTCCAGCGCCTGGCCGACCATAAACACCGCCACGATGCCGAGCATCGGATACAGATCGCCACCAAACTGGAACAGTCCGGCCACCAGCGCAGCTCCAATACCGACAATAAAGCCCATATACGGCACGATGGCCGCCACTCCCGCCATCAAGCCGATCAACAACCCCAACTCGAGCCCGACCAGCATAAGACCTGCGGAATAGATCACCCCCAGCGCCAGCATCACCAGCAGTTGCCCGCGCACAAAGGCGCCAAGCACGTCATGACATTCTTTGGCCAGCGACACAATCTGCTCGGCCCGGGCGCGGGGCAACAGACCGTGAATCTTGACCATCATGATGTTCCAGTCACGCAGCAGGTAAAACGCTACTACCGGAATCAGCACCAGATTGGCCAAAAAGCCGATCAGCGCCAGGCTGGAAGCCGTAGCCTGGGACAGGACGATTCCGACAATGTCAGTGGCCTGACCCATATGCTCGGTGATCGCCGCCTTGATCTTGTCGAACTTCCAGAAACTGTCACTCAAGCCGAACTTGGCCTGCACCCACGGCATTGCCGTGTGCTGCAACCAATCGAGTATCAGCGGGGCCAACTGGTAGAGTTTCAACAGCTGCTTAGCCAGCAGCGGAACCAGTACCAGCAACAATGTCATCAAAATGACAGTGAATACCGCAAACACCGCAACCACGCCCCAGGTCCTTGAAAGCCCGAGCCTTTCCAGGCGGTCGACCACCGGGTCGAACATATAGGCCAGGACGATTGCGACCAGAAAAGGCGTAAGTATCGGATGCAGGAAATACACGAACAGGGCGAACCCCAACGCTACGCCCCACCATACCCACCGTCGCGAATCAGCCATGAGCCACCCCATCCTTATATAAAGAAGACATCAACCTACCAGCGAAAGCGCAACTGCGCGGGCGGCGCTGAAGCCACACTTGTTGCCTGTCCTGCTTCAGCCGCAGCAGGCACTTGCCCCGCCGGTACTTCCTGCAATTGCGCCAGCCCCAGTTGCGAACGCAACTGCTCGGCGCTGCCATTTACCAGATACACAATACGATCACCGTCGACGTTCTTCAGTTGTGCGCCAAAGGGCTCAAGCAAATGCCCCAACTGCGCATAACGCTGCAGCGTCATGCCTTGCACTTCGAGCAACTGCTCCGAAGAAACGCCGGGCTTGACTGCGTAGCGCGGGGCCAGCCGCTGACTCACCGCGAGCATCACGGCATCGGCCAGCGCGGCCTGATCCGGAGCCTGAGCGCTGCCCTGCTCCTGCTGATCACCTACCCACAAACGCCACTTGGCGCTCCACTGCCCGTCGTCTTCACGGGCATGCACGGCCAGCAGCGCATCCGCGCCGTAACGTTCGGAAGCATCCTTCAAAGGCGCAGGATTGCTGCCCTCAAGGTTTTCCGCCGTACCCACCAGTTGCTCACTCAAATCTGCCAACGGCAGGCGCAGCGGCAAACCGCGATGTTGCGCGGCACGGCGCAAGGGCTCAGCCACAGACTGACCGTCACCCACCAGGCTCGAGCCATCCACTGAGTCATTCAGCCACCAGCCGAGCAATGCGGGCCGGTTGCTGCCCCACAACGACAAACCGGCCTGACGCAACGCACGGTCAGTGCTCACTGGGTCAAAATCCACCTGCAGGCTTTCCGGCGGGCCCGCGTCATAGCCGTAGCGGCTAATAATTTGCTGCGGATCTTTGCGAATTGCCTCCAACGCCGGGCTTTGGATCGCCTTGGCATCCCCGGTCAAGCGCAACACCAGGGTTTCCAGGGCCTTTTGCGTGGCCTGGGTGCGCTCGTCGGGCGACTGGCTGGTGACCGGCTCGTGTACCTGATAAAGACCCGTCAGGATTTCGGCATGACTGGCCAGGCTAAAAAATGACAAACAGCCCACAGCTAAAAATTGGCTAAGACGCATGAAAGATTCCCGATGACTAAAAGCAGCCTGATAAGGCCGTCATAAAAACACTCGAACAGACTTCTGACATGGCCACAGCCAAATCATTCAAGCCTGTCATGCAGTTTTCATGCGGTCATAAAAACTCAAAATAGATTCGCTATACCTTATACAGGCCTGCGCATGGCAGCCAGCACGACTAAAAAAGGTTTTTTTCGACAGATATAACCCTGCCTGTCGGCCCGAGGATGGCCGCTGCCCTTCAAGCCTGATAAAATCGCGCGCCTTCGCAGACCGCCAACAGCCGGACACCCTGCAAATGCTCTGTTGCAATCAACAAGCACTTGCAAGCCTGCCCCCTGAACTCGGTCGATACCCCCGAATCCCCCCTAAAGGCCTGGATTATGAGCAAGCAACCATCCCTGAGCTACAAAGACGCCGGTGTAGACATCGACGCCGGTGAAGCATTGGTCGAACGCATCAAGAGCGTGGCCAAGCGCACTGCACGCCCGGAAGTGATGGGCGGCCTCGGCGGTTTTGGCGCCCTCTGCGAAATCCCGGCTGGCTACAAGCAGCCTGTTCTGGTTTCCGGCACTGACGGCGTTGGCACCAAGCTGCGCCTGGCACTGAACCTGAACAAGCACGACAGCATCGGTATCGACCTGGTCGCCATGTGCGTCAACGACCTGATCGTATGCGGCGCCGAGCCTCTGTTCTTCCTTGACTACTATGCCACCGGCAAGCTCAACGTAGAAACCGCGACCCAAGTGGTTACCGGTATCGGCGCTGGCTGCGAATTGTCCGGTTGCTCCCTGGTGGGCGGCGAAACCGCTGAAATGCCAGGCATGTACGAAGGCGAAGACTACGACCTGGCCGGTTTCTGCGTCGGTGTTGTGGAAAAATCCGAAATCATCGACGGCTCCAAGGTGGCTGCCGGTGACGCCCTGCTCGCCCTGCCATCTTCGGGCCCGCACTCCAACGGCTACTCGCTGATCCGCAAGATCATCGAAGTGTCCGGTGCCGACATCGAAAACACCCAGCTCGACGGCAAGCCGCTGGCCGACCTGCTGATGGCCCCGACCCGTATCTACGTCAAGCCGTTGCTCAAGCTGATCAAGGAAACCGGCGTTGTCAAAGCCATGGCCCACATCACCGGTGGCGGCCTGCTCGACAACATCCCGCGCGTCCTGCCAAAAGGCGCCCAGGCGGTGGTTGACGTTGCCAGCTGGCAGCGCCCTGCAGTCTTCGACTGGCTGCAAGAAAAAGGCAACGTGGACGAACACGAAATGCACCGCGTGCTGAACTGCGGCGTTGGCATGGTGATCTGCGTGGCTCAGGCCGACGTTGAAACCGCGCTGAACGTACTGCGTGAAGCGGGCGAGCAGCCTTGGGTCATCGGCCAGATCGCAACTGCCGCTGAAGGCGCTGCGCAAGTTGAGCTGCAAAACATCAAGGCGCACTAATGCCTGATACCTGTGATGTAGTGGTGCTGCTTTCCGGCACCGGCAGCAACTTGCAGGCCTTGATCGACAGCGATGACGTCAAGGCCAGCCCGGCAACGATCCGCGCGGTAATCTCCAACCGCGCCGATGCCTACGGCCTGCAACGCGCCAAAGACGCGGGTATCGCTACCCGCGTACTGGATCACAAGGCATTCGAGGGCCGCGAGGCCTTCGATGCTGCACTGATTCAAGTCATCGACGAATTCAAACCGCAACTGGTGGTACTGGCCGGCTTCATGCGCATTCTCAGCGCAGACTTCGTACGCCACTACCAGGGTCGCCTGCTCAATATCCACCCCTCCCTGCTGCCTAAATACAAAGGCTTGCACACGCATCAGCGGGCGCTGGAGGCAGGAGACAGCGAACACGGCTGCAGCGTGCACTTTGTGACCGAGGAACTCGACGGCGGACCTCTGGTCGTACAGGCAGTGATACCGGTAGAGTCCGATGACTCGCCGCACAGTCTGGCGCAACGGGTCCACGCCCAGGAACACCGGATTTATCCGCTTGCAGTGCGCTGGTTTGCCGAAGGTCGCTTGTCACTTGACGAGCAAGGCGCATTATTGGACGGTCAATTACTTGCGGCCAGCGGCCACTTGATACGAACCTAGGAGAACTTATGCGTCGTGCCCTGCTTCTCGCCCTTAGCCTGCTGGCTATTCCAGCAGTCCAAGCGGCCGATCTTCAGCCATTCAAGGCCAGTTACACGGCTGACTGGAAACAACTGCCCATGAGCGGTTCTGCCGAGCGCAGCCTGACCAAGAGCGATAACGGCATCTGGACCTTGAACTTCAAGGCTTCGATGCTGGTGGCCAGCCTGAACGAAGAAAGCACCCTCAAGATCGAGAAAAACACACTGATCCCGTTGACCTACCACTTTGAACGTGGCGGCCTGGGCAAAGCGAAAAAGATCGATCTGGATTTCGACTGGGCGGCCAAGATGGTCACTGGTACCGATCAGGGCGACGCTGTAAAAGTGCCTTTGCTCAGCGGCATGCTCGACAAGTCCACCTACCAGTTGGCACTGCAGCGTGATGTAGAGGCCGGCAAAAAATCCATGAGCTACCAGGTGGTTGATGGTAACGACGTGGACACCTATGACTTCCGCGTGATCGGCCCTGAAGTGGTCGAAACCAAGGCTGGCAAGGTAGACGCCATCAAGGTTGAGCGCGTACGCGACCCGACACAGAACAAGCGCATCACCGAAATGTGGTTCGCCAAGAACTGGGGTTCGCTGCTGGTCAAACTGCGTCAGGTAGAAAAAGACGGCAAGGAATACAACATCATGCTGCTCGACGGCACGGTGAATGGCCAAACGGTCAAGGGCAACTAAGCGCCAGGCCCTGGCTGCAAGCTTCAAGAAAACCTCGCCTCGGCGAGGTTTTTTTTAAAAAGCCTATCGCGAGCAAGCCCGCTCCCACAGGTTTTGTGCTGCCCATAAATCTGATGCCAGACAATTGCATTGTGGGAGCGGGCTTGCTCGCGATGCAGGCGACTCGGTGCTCCCGAAAGCCCTCAAACATGAAACATTTGTCATAAAACTAAACACCAGATCCGTAAACACCCCGTTTTTAAAGGGCTGCAGGGTTTTCTGGTTTTTAACAAGATGACAGCGCGACAATCAGCTATTTACTTAGGAAGCTAACAGATTCTATAAAGAAGTCCTGCGACGCCTTGCCGCAGGCCCTTATCAGAATTTGGAGCAAGCAGATGACTATCAAAGTAACTGAGCGCGACGATTCACGTATGTTCCACCAGCTGGTAGCCCACGGTGTACACCTGTGGGATGTGCATCAAGAAGACATACTGGTAGGCATGTTCCACCGCGAAAGCGACGCTCACAGCTACAAGGCTGAGCTGGAAAAGCTTGAAGCGCAGAAACGCCAGGCCTGAACGACAGCAACTACAGTCTTGAAAAACACAAACCCCGCCGAAGCGGGGTTTGTTGTATCAACGCGAACGCTCCCACAAGTTTTATATCACCCGCTTTACCACATCAAATCATCGGGGATCTGATACGCCGCGTACGGATCGTCTTCTTCCGGCGTTTTCGGCTCCACCAGAATATTCAACTGCACGATCCGGCGCGGGTCGCGCTCCTGGATCTTCAGCGCCGCCTCGCGAGGGATAACTTCATAGCCGCCCTGGTGCTGTACGATCGCCAGCGAGCCATTGGCCAGCTTGTTGCGCATCAGGGTGTTGACCGACAGGCGCTTGACCTTCTTGTCGTCAACGAAGTTGTAGTAGTCCTCGGTGTTCAGCTTGGGCAGACGCGAAACTTCGATCAATTGCTTGATCTGCGCGGCACGGGCCTTTTGCTCGACTTTCTCCTGCTGCTGGCGGTTCAGCTCCTGGTCGCGCTTGACCTTCTCGGCCTTGGCTTCGGCAGCCAGACGCTGCTGGGTGTCGTCCAGTTCGATCTGGCCTTTGTGGGCCAGTCGCTGCTGCTTCTGCTTTTCTTTACCGGCCTGTTTGGCCTGCTTCTCATTGACCAGTCCGGCTTTGAGCAACTGGTCGCGTAGGGAAATGCTCATCTACTTACTCACTTAGGCAAACTCAGCCGCAGCTGGGCAAATTCTTTTCCTGGCGCTTGGCTTCGCCCCACAGGGCGTCCAGGTCTTCAAGGGTGCAACTTTCAATGGGACGCAGGGTATCGCGCAATGCCTGCTCGATAAACCGGAAACGTCGATCAAATTTTGCATTGGCGCCACGCAAGGCGGTTTCCGGGTCGACTTTAAGGTGCCGGGCCAGATTGACCACCGTGAACAGCAGGTCACCGATCTCGTCATGGATGGCCGCCGAATCATTGTCGGCCATAGCCTCCAGCACTTCGTCCAGCTCTTCACGGACCTTGTCCAGCACCGGCAATGCGGCTGGCCAGTCAAAGCCGACCTGGGCTGCCCGCTTTTGCAGCTTGGCCGCGCGGGACAACGCAGGCAGGGCTACCGGTACATCGTCGAGCAGCGACAACTGCTCGGGGGCAGCAGATTTTTCTGCACGCTCCTCGGCCTTGATCTGATCCCAGCGCAACTTGACCTGTTCTTCGCTCAGGCGCGGCACGTCCAGCGGCGCATACAGGTCACCAGTGGGGAATACATGGGGATGACGGCGGATCAGCTTGCGGGTAATGCTGTCGATTACCCCGGCAAATTCAAAGCGGCCTTCTTCGCGGGCCAACTGGCTGTAATACACCACCTGAAACAGTAAATCGCCCAGTTCCCCCTGCAGGTGCTCGAAATCGCCGCTCTCAATGGCGTCAGCGACCTCGTAGGCCTCTTCAAGGGTATAAGGCACAATAGTGGCGTACGTTTGCTTGATATCCCATGGGCAGCCGTACTGCGGGTCACGCAGGCGGGCCATAAGGTGTAGCAGGTCGTCGAGGTTGTACATCAATAATCCTTTGGCTCGCCGCCCCAATCCTGTAGGAGCGGGCTTGCTCGCGATGCAGACAACTCGGTACATCTGATGTATCGAGGTGATGCTATCGCGAGCAAGCCCGCTCCCACAGGTGGTCAGCGTGCTTCGCTACGCCCGATGCGGCGGGTTTCGATGATGTTCGGCAGTTGCGAGATACGCCCCAGCAAACGCCCCAGCGCGTCGAGCCCCGGGATCTCGATGGTCAAGGTCATCAACGCGGTGTTGTTTTCCTTGTTCGAGCGGGTATTGACCGCCAGCACGTTGATCCGCTCGTTGAGCAGTACCTGGGACACATCACGCAGCAGCCCGGAACGATCGTAGGCACGAATTTCGATATCCACCGGATAAGTCGATACCGGGATCGGCCCCCAGTTAACCTGAATCATCCGCTCCGGTTCACGGCTGCCCAGTTGCAGCACCGAGGCACAGTCCTGACGGTGAATGCTGACGCCACGCCCCTGGGTGATATAACCGACAATCGCATCCCCCGGCAACGGCTGGCAGCAGCCAGCCATCTGGGTCAGCAAGTTGCCGACGCCTTCGATCTGGATATCTCCGCGCTTGCCCGGCTTGTAGCCCGTGGCCTTGCGCGGGATCAGCTCCATCTGCTCGCTGCCGCGCTCCGGCTCGACCTGTTGCTGGGCCAGGTTGATCAGTTGCGCCAGACGCAAATCACCGGCACCGAGCGCCGCATACATATCCTCGGCGGTGCGCATGTTGGCTTTGTCGGCGAGCTTCTCGTAGTCCACCGCCGGCAGGCCCAAACGGCCAAGCTCACGCTCCAGCATGGTTTTGCCGGCAGCGACGTTCTGATCACGGGCCTGCAACTTGAACCAGTGGACGATCTTTGCCCGTGCCCGCGAGGTAGTGATATAGCCCAGGTTCGGGTTCAGCCAGTCGCGGCTCGGCGTACCGTGCTTGCTGGTGATGATCTCGACCTGTTCACCGGTCTGCAGGCTGTAGTTGAGCGGCACGATGCGCCCGTTGATCTTGGCGCCGCGGCAGTTATGGCCAATTTCGGTGTGTACCCGATAGGCGAAGTCCAGCGGTGTCGCGCCCTTGGGCAGGTCGATGGCGTGACCGTCGGGAGTAAAGATATACACCCGGTCCGGCTCGATATCGACCCGCAGCTGATCAGCCAGGCCACCGATATCGCCCAGTTCTTCGTGCCATTCCAGCACCTGACGCAGCCACGAGATTTTCTCTTCGTACTGGTTGGAACCGGCCTTGACGTCGGTGCCCTTGTAGCGCCAGTGCGCGCAAACACCCAGTTCGGCTTCTTCGTGCATGGCGTGGGTGCGAATCTGCACTTCCAGCACCTTGCCTTCAGGCCCGATCACGGCGGTGTGCAGCGAACGGTAGCCGTTCTCCTTGGGATTGGCGATGTAATCGTCAAATTCCTTGGGGATATGTCGCCACAGGGTATGCACGATGCCCAGCGCGGTGTAGCAGTCGCGCATTTCCGGCACCAGCACCCGTACCGCACGCACGTCATAGATCTGGCTGAAAGCCAGGCCCTTGCGCTGCATTTTGCGCCAGATGGAGTAGATATGCTTGGCCCGGCCGCTGATGTCCGCATCAACCCCGGTAGCCACCAGTTCGGTGCGCAACTGGTTCATCACATCACTGATAAAACGCTCGCGATCAAGGCGGCGCTCATGCAGCAAGGTAGCAATCTGTTTGTACTGCTCGGGCTCAAGGTAGCGGAAGGACAAGTCCTCCAGCTCCCACTTGATATGACCAATGCCCAGGCGGTGCGCCAATGGCGCATAAATATCGAACACCTCACGGGCGACGCGGTTGCGCTTCTCGTCCGGGGCATTTTTGACCGCGCGAATCGCGCAGGTCCGTTCGGCCAGCTTGATCAGTGCAACGCGCACGTCATCCACCATGGCCACAAGCATCTTGCGCAGGTTTTCGACCTGGCCCTGAGTGCCCAGCACCATGGATTGACGAGGGCTGAGGCTGGCACTGATGGCGGCCATGCGCAGCACGCCGTCAATCAGCTTGGCCACCACCGGACCGAAACGCTGGCTGACGGCAGGCAACAGCACCTGCCCTTCGCGCACGCAACGATAGAGGATCGCGGCAACCAGAGAGTCCTGATCCAGTTTCAGATCGGCCAATATCTCGGCGATTTCCAACCCGGTACGAAAGCTCGACGTGCCTTCGGTCCACAGGTTTTTCGCGGCATTGGCTTGCTGCTCGGCCTCACGCGCAAACTCGCACGCTTCTTTCAAGGCTTCACGGTCCAGCGCCACATCGACACTCACCGCATGATCGAGCCATGCCTCGAGGTTGAGGCTGCCGTCGGTGTTGATCGGCTGGTGTGCTCTGACCTGTACCATCTTGCTTACCTTCCCTACAGCGCACGTCTAGTGCACCGAAATCACAGGCCCTAATCCCAACCCGCGCTACAGGGCATGACTGCGCCGGTTGCGGGCCCGTTGAAATAGACAGACCGTCCTAGTCTGCTTCAAATAACGCCATCGCCTCGACATGCGCGGTTTGCGGAAACATATCGAGGATTCCGGCACGTTTTAACCGATAACCCTGTTTCATCAACTCAACCGTGTCGCGCGCCAGCGTGGCCGGGTTGCACGACACATACACCAAACGTTTGGCACCCAGGCCAGACAGCTTGCGCACCACTTCATAAGCGCCGTCACGGGGCGGGTCGAGCAGCACAGCGCAAAAACCCTCTTTGGCCCAGGCTGCATCCACCAGCGGCTGTGACAAGTCAGCCTGAAAAAACGCTGCATTATGCAGGTTGTTACTGACCGCGTTTTGCGCTGCGCGTTCGACCATGGTCGCAACACCTTCGACAGCAACCACTTCGCGTACCTGCCGCGCCAGTGGTAACGCGAAGTTACCCAGCCCACAGAACAAGTCAAGAATCCGTTCGTCAGCTTGTGGCGCAAGCCACTTTATTGCCTGGGCCACCATGGCTTCATTGACGCCAGCATTGACCTGGACAAAATCTCCGGGGCGATAGGCCAAACCCAGGTCCCACTCTTCTAAACGGTAGCCCAGGGGCTGCGACAAATCGACCGGTTGTGGTTCGCCTTCACCATGCAGCCACAATTGGGCGTTATGGGTGATGCAAAATTCCTGCAGAACCTTCATGTCGGCTTCGCTGAGCGGTGCCATATGACGCAGCAAAACCGCTATTGCCGAACCGCTGAACAACTCGACATGGCCCAGGGCCTTGGGATTGCCCAGTTGACGCAACATGGCGGGCAGCCCCGTCATGATAGGTTGCAAAGCCTGTACCAGAACCAAACAGTGATCAATGGCGACGATATCCTGGCTGCCGGCAGCCCGGAACCCCACGTCCAGACGCTTGGCCCGCGCATCCCAGCGCACCGCGATACGTGCCCGACGGCGATAGCCGAACTCGGGACCGGTCAGGGGTGCTGCCCACTCTTGAGGTTCGACACCGGCCACACGGGACAGTTGCTCGGCCAGCATGCGCTGTTTCAGTGCAAGCTGCTCCTCATGGGGCAAATGTTGCACGCTGCAACCGCCACACTTGCCCGCATGGGCACAGGGCGCCTGGCGACGAATATCGCTGGCCTTGAACACTCGTTCGGTACGGGCTTCAACGATTTTGCCGTGGGCGCCCAGCACCCGGGCTTCGACTTCTTCGCCGGCCAGGGCACCCGAGACAAACCAGGTACGCCCTTCAATAAAGGCAATGCCCCGGCCATCGTTGGCCAAACGCTCGATGCTCAGACGCTGTTTCTTGCCCGCAGGCACTTGCGCAGCTTTGGTGCCACCAGCAGGCTGGAAGCGCAGGCCTCTCTCTTGCTTGGCCATCAGTTGGGCGCATCGTAAATGCCGGTCGACAGGTAACGGTCGCCGCGGTCACAAATGATCGCGACCATCACCGCGTTTTCGACTTCCTGGTTCAGGCGCAGCATGGCTGCTACCGCCCCACCCGAGGACACACCGCAGAAAATACCCTCTTCACGGGCCAGTCGACGAGTGACGTCTTCGGCTTCGCGCTGGGCCATGTCGACGATGCGGTCAACGCGGTCAGCCTGATAGATTTTCGGCAGGTACTCGGTCGGCCAGCGGCGGATACCAGGAATGGCGGAGCCTTCCATCGGCTGCAAGCCGACGATCTGCACGCCCGGATTTTGCTCCTTGAGGTAGCGCGACACACCCATGATGGTACCGGTGGTGCCCATCGAGCTGATGAAGTGGGTGATGGTACCGTTGGTCTGACGCCAGATTTCGGGGCCGGTGCCGGTGTAGTGCGCTTCTGGGTTATCACCGTTGGCGAACTGATCAAGGACCTTGCCCTGGCCTTGCGCCTGCATCTTGTCGGCCAGGTCGCGAGCACCTTCCATGCCCTCTTCCTGACTGACCAGGATCAGCTCGGCGCCATAGGCAGTCATGGCCGCCTTGCGCTCGGCACTGGAGTTGTCGGGCATGATCAGGATCATCTTGTAGCCCTTGATCGCCGCGGCCATGGCCAGTGCGATGCCGGTATTGCCCGAGGTGGCTTCAATCAGGGTATCGCCGGCCTGGATCTGCCCGCGCGCTTCGGCGCGGGCAATCATCGACAGGGCCGGGCGGTCCTTGACCGAGCCTGCAGGGTTATTCCCTTCGAGCTTGAGCAACAAGGTGTTGGTGGTGTTTCCAGCCAGGCGCTGCAAGCGCACCAGAGGAGTGTTGCCGACGCAATCGGCGATAGTTGGGTACTGCAATGTCATGGCGTATTCGCAATCCAGACCGCGGGGCCGCACATCATACCGACAAACGCCGATAGCCCATATCACGCAAAGTACGATGCTTATGGCTAAAGGCTATAAGAGCACCCTCACCCCAACCCTCTCCCGGAGGGAGAGGGAGCCGATCGGGGGATATTCAAGAATCTCGACAGCCTGTAGCCATTGCGTTGAATCCGGCATCAATACGGTCAGTCCCCTCTCCCTCCGGGAGAGGGTTAGGGTGAGGGCGGCTTTTGTCTGGCTGGCAAACGGATATGCACCCGCAACCCTTGCCCATGATTCTCAGCCCACAAACTGCCACCCTGCAGCCGCAGGGCATTGCGCGCAATGCTCAGGCCCAGGCCAAAGCCGCCATCGCCGGGGCGCGAACCATCAAGACGGGTAAAGGGCGCAAAAATTCGCTCCAGCTCTTCAGGCGCCACACCGCCGCCCTGATCATCAAGCCAAAGATGCCACATGTTGCCCTCGCGCCGCCCATCAAGACTGACGATACCCTCGGCCGGAGAGTGACGAATGGCATTACGCAGGATGTTCTCCAGGGCTTGAGCCAGGCTATTGAGATGCCCGCGCACCCAGCAATGCTCATCCACCAGGCAAGGCAAGCGTGATTGCGGCCAGCCGCTTTCAAAGCGGGCGTTTTCGGTGAGCATCTCCCACAACGCCTGCACCTGAATATCTTCCACCGGCAACGGCCCGCGCTCGGCATCCAGCCAGGCCAGTTGCAGGGTGTCCTCGACCAGCCGCTGCATGCCGTCAACTTCGCGGCTCAAGCGCTCGCGCAAGGCCTCAACGCCCTGCTCGCTGTCACACGCCACGCGCAAACGGCTCAAGGGGGTACGCAATTCATGGGACAAGTCACGGAGCAATTGCTGCTGCTGGTTCACAGTGCTTTGCAGGCGCTCGGACATCTGGTCAAACGCCCGCGCCAGTTCGCCCAACTCGTCCTGACGGCTGGTGGTCTGGCTCGACAGCCGCGCCCCCAATTGATCGGCCCGCCAGGCATTGGCCTGCTCACGCAGATGGTTGAGCGGCACGATCAGCACGCGGTACAGGCCCACGCACAACAGCAAGGTGAGCAAACCGGGGATCACGCCGTTGGTGACAATGCGCCAGACAATCTGTGAGCGCCCCGGCATAAAGCGCTGCGGCAACTCGATCACCAGGCTGCCCGAGGATGGATCTCGGGGAAATGGCACCTTGATCCAGGGCCTCGCCGTTTTCAGATGGCTGATGGGCCAGTCCAGACCACGCAAAAAGGTCAGGCGCTCACTTTCACGATCGCTCAACGGGTAACTGCTCAGCGATTGCAGGTCCTGGCCAATCACCCCGACCCAGCCAGGTTCTTTGTGCCCCATGGTCTGTATCCACTGATCTACAGCCGTTTGCTGGCCGGTTTCCCAGGCGCGCTCGGCCTCACCGGCATAGCGCACCAACGTGCCATGGGC
Source organism: Pseudomonas sp. B414 (assembly GCF_055408445.1). Taxonomy (NCBI): domain Bacteria; kingdom Pseudomonadati; phylum Pseudomonadota; class Gammaproteobacteria; order Pseudomonadales; family Pseudomonadaceae; genus Pseudomonas; species Pseudomonas sp. B414. The sequence continues at coordinate 19,891 of NZ_JBUZTQ010000007.1, forward strand.
CTGCTCGGATAAAAAGCCAGTGCGCTTGTCCATGTACCGGCCCCAGGACCAACTGAGCCAGATCATCAGTAAGCAGAAGACCACCAGCAAACACGCCAGCTTCCAGAACACCGAGTTCTTGCCGGGAACCTTACAGGGCATCGCTGGCGCTCAGAACATAACCCTTGCCCCACACCGTGCGCACTTCACGCTGGTGGTAGCCGATGGTTTTGAGCTTTCGCCGGATCTGGCTGATATGCATGTCCAGGCTGCGGTCATGGGCCGCATAACCGCGCTGCAAGACCTGCTGATAGAGAAACGCCTTGCTCAACACTTCATCGGCATTGCGCTGCAGCGTATCAAGCAAACGAAACTCGCTGCGGGTCAACCCGGCCCATTGCTCGCCACAGCGCACATCGCACGCCTCGTCATCGAACAGCAAGCCGCTTTCGGCCGGTGGCAGATCCTGCGCCAAAGGGGGGCCCGGCATACGGTCCAGGGCCACGCGACGCAAGATGGCCTGAATCCGCACTCGCAGCTCGGCCATGCTGAAGGGCTTGGGCAGGTAATCATCGGCGCCCAGCTGGAAGCCACTGATACGGTCGGCCTCGGCACCCAGCGCAGACATCAGGATAACCGGCAAGGCGTGGGTCTGGCGCAATTGCGTGAGCACCTGCAGGCCATTCATGCCCGGCAACAGGATATCCATCAGCACCACGTCAAAGTGTTCCTGGCGGGCGCGGGCCAGACCCTCCTGGCCATTCTGGCACCAGATAACGTCAAACCCGCAGCGCACCAACTGCTCGTGCAGATAGGCGCCCAGAACGGGATCGTCTTCAATGGTCAGAAGACGCGAAGGGCTAACAGCTACGGGATTCATTAGCGTCTGCAAGTAATTCTCAATCGTCGATTATTCAAGATTGAGCCACTGCGGGCAACCGGCACGGCCCTTACCCGGTCGGATAATCGAAAACTGATGGCAAATTTTCAAAGATTTGCCGGGCACCATATGGCTACACTGCCACCTGATCCGGGCGGGATGCCCGGGTCTTTCTTGAAAAGAATGCAGGGCTGGAGAGTTGCGTGCTTAAAAACCTCGGTATCAAAGGCCGCGTATTGCTGCTTACGCTATTGCCCGTCAGCTTGATGGCCAGCGTGCTGGGCGGCTATTTCACCTGGCTGCAACAGTCCGAATTGCAATCACAATTATTGCAGCGCGGCGAAATGATCGCCGAACAACTCGCCCCTCTCGTGGCTCCGGCCATGGGCCGGCACGACACTGCATTGCTGGCGCGCATCGCTACCGAATCCCTTGAGCAGCAAGATGTGCGGGCCGTTGCCTTCCTTAATGCCAACCACGAACCCCTGGCCCATGCCGGGCCAATCATGCTCAATCAGGCCCCGCTGGGCAGCAGCACGCATCTGCAGCAACGTACCGACAACGATGCCACCCGCTATCTGCTGCCGGTGTTTGGCCGCCATCGCAATCTGGCCGGTGACGTGATCCCCAATGAAGCCCATCGCCTGCTGGGCTGGGTCGAGCTGGAGCTGTCGCACAACGGCATGCTGTTGCGCAGCTACCGCAACCTGTTTGCCAGCTTGCTGCTGATTGTCACCGGGCTGGTGCTGACCACTCTGCTGGCATTGCGCATGAGCCGCACCATCAATGCGCCGCTGGGGCAAATCAAGCAGGCCGTGGCCCAACTCAAGGACGGCCACCTTGAAACCCGTTTGCCACCCTTGGGCAGTCACGAACTGGACGAGCTGGCCTCGGGCATCAATCGCATGGCCGAAACCCTGCACAATGCCCAGGAAGAACTGCAACACAGCGTCGACCAGGCCACCGAAGATGTGCGGCAAAACCTTGAAACCATCGAGATCCAGAACCTGGAGCTCGACCTGGCACGCAAGGAAGCACTGGAAGCCAGCCGCATCAAGTCCGAGTTCCTGGCCAACATGAGCCACGAGATCCGTACCCCGCTCAATGGCATTCTCGGCTTTACCCACTTGCTGCAGAAAAGCGAGCTGACTGCACGTCAGTTCGACTACCTGAACACCATCGAAAAATCGGCCGACAGCCTGCTCGGCATCATCAACGAGATCCTCGACTTTTCAAAAATCGAAGCCGGCAAGCTGGTGCTCGACAACATTCCGTTCAATTTGCGCGATCTGCTGCAGGACACCCTGACCATCCTCGCGCCTTCGGCCCACGACAAAGGCCTGGAGCTGGTCAGTCTGGTCTACCGCGACACCCCGCTGTCGCTGGTGGGTGACCCGCTGCGGCTTAAACAGATCCTTACCAATCTGGTCAACAATGCGATCAAGTTCACCCGCGAAGGCACCATTGCCGTGCGGGCCATGCTTGAAGACCAGGATGAAAACGAAACCGACGGCAGCGTCCAGCTGCGCATCAGCGTGCAGGACACCGGTATCGGTCTGACCGCCCAGGATATTCGTGCGCTGTTCCAAGCCTTCAGCCAGGCCGATAATTCGCTGTCGCGCCAACCCGGCGGCACCGGGCTGGGGCTGGTGATTTCCAAGCGACTGGTGGAACAGATGGGTGGCGAAATCGGCGTCGAAAGCACCCCGGGCGAAGGCTCGGTGTTCTGGATCAGCATCAAGCTGCCCAAAGCTCGCGATGATGTCGAAGACTTGCCCAGCGCGCCCCTATTGGGCCGTCGCGTGGCGATCCTGGAAAAACACGATCTGGCCCGTCAGGCCCTGCACCATCAACTGGAAGACTGCGGCCTCGAAGTGACGCCCTGCACCACCCTTGAGAACCTGACCAACTGCGTGACCGGCGCCCATCAGACCTCGCAGGCGATAGATCTGGCGGTGCTCGGGGTGACGGCCAATGACATGCCCCCAGAGCGCCTCAACCAGCATATCTGGGACCTTGAACATATGGGTTGCAAGGTATTGGTACTGTGCCCGACTACCGAGCAGGGGCTGTTCAATCCCGTGGTGACCAACCCCCACGGCCAGCTTCAGGCCAAACCCGCCTGTACCCGCAAGTTACGCCGCGCCCTGGCCGACCTGATCCACCCGCGCCAGCCTCGCAGTGAGCCTGGCGAGCCAATGGCCAGTCGTGCTCCGCGAATCCTGTGTGTGGATGACAATCCGGCCAACCTGCTGCTGGTGCAAACCCTGCTCGAAGGCATGGGCGCCAAAGTGGCAGCAGCTGACAGCGGCTATGCCGCGATTGACGCGGTCAAGACACAAGACTTCGACCTGGTGCTGATGGATGTGCAAATGCCCGGCATGGACGGACGCGAAACCACGGAAGTGTTGCGCCAATGGGAAAGCGAACGTCAGTGCACACCGCTGCCAGTTGTCGCGCTGACGGCCCACGCCATGGCCAACGAAAAACGTGCCCTGCTGCAAAGCGGTATGGACGACTACCTGACCAAGCCCATCAGTGAGCGCCAATTGGCCCAAGTGGTGTTGAAGTGGACAGGACTGGCCTTGCGCAATCAGGCCAGCGAGAACCACCACGAACCGGTGCGCCACAACACACAGTTGCCTGTGCTTGATCACGAGGAAGGCTTGCGCCTGGCCGCGGGCAAGGCTGACTTGGCCATCGACATGCTGGCCATGCTGCTGGCCTCGCTGGAAGCCGACCGCGACGCCATTCGCCAGGCGCGCAACGCCAAGGACACCAATGCACTGATTGAGCGCGTGCATCGCTTGCACGGTGCCACACGCTACTGCGGCGTGCCGCAATTGCGGGCGGCCTGCCAGCGCAGCGAAACCCTGCTCAAGCAGGCAAGCCCCAACGCCATCGCAGCCCTCGACGAACTGGACCTGGCCATCACTCGCCTGGCCAAAGAGGCACGCAGTACTGCATAAAACAAACACATGACTTGTGGGAGCGGGCTTGCTCGCGATGGGATCACCGCGTAATGCCAGATACACCTAGGTGCCTGCATCGCGAGCATGCCCGCTCCCACAGCAGATTGGTGGTTACACACTAAGGAAGCCCTCCCATGCGCACGATTCTTTTCAGCAGCCAGACCTACGACCGCGACAGCTTCACCGCGGCCGATCAATCCGACGGCAACGAGCTGCATTTCCAACCCGCGCGCCTGACCCTCGACACAGCAGCACTGGCCCATGATTACGAAGTGGTCTGCCCGTTTATCAATGACGATCTCAGCGCCCCGGTGCTGGAGCAACTGGCCGCAGGACGCACGCGGCTGATTGCCCTGCGCTCGGCGGGCTACAACCACGTCGACCTGCCTGCCGCCAAACGCCTGGGCTTGAGCGTGGTGCGCGTACCGGCGTACTCCCCCCACGCTGTCGCCGAGCATGCCGTGGCCCTGATCCTGGCGCTTAACCGGCGCCTGCACCGCGCCTACAACCGTACCCGCGAAGGCGACTTCACCCTGCACGGGCTGACCGGCTTTGATCTGGTGGGCAAAACCGTGGGAGTGGTCGGCACCGGGCAAATCGGCGCCACGTTCGGCAAGATCATGGCCGGCTTCGGCTGCAAACTGCTGTGCTTTGACCCCTATCCAAACGCCGAGCTACTGGCCCTGGGCGCGCAATATGTAAGCTTGCCCGAACTGCTGGCAGGGTCGCACATTATCTCCCTGCACTGCCCGCTGACCGCAGACAACAAGCACTTGATCAACGCTACCAGCCTGGCCACCCTCAAACACGGTGCCATGCTGATCAACACCGGGCGTGGCGCACTGGTCAACACACCGGCTCTGATTGAAGCGCTGAAAAGTGGCCAACTGGGCTATCTGGGGCTGGATGTGTACGAGGAAGAAGCCCAGCTGTTCTTCGAGGACCGCTCCGACCTGCCCTTGCAGGATGACGTACTGGCGCGGCTGCTGACCTTCCCCAATGTGATCATCACCGCCCATCAGGCGTTTCTGACCCGCGAGGCGCTAAGCGCGATTGCCAGCACCACCCTGAGCAATATCACAGCCTGGAAAAACGGTACGGCGCAAAACCTGATCGAAGGTTGAGTCTGGTCTTTGATGCCTGCGTGCTAGCATAGCGACTTACTTGGAGGACCCATGGTCGAACACGATTTTCGCTACAGCCTGCTTAACCCGCAGCACACCCTGATTGAATGCCGCGCTCTGGCGCCAGGCCTGTATCAAGTCACCGGCAACGGTGGTTCGATTCAAGCCGGTGACGTACTGATTGTGAGCCTCAAAGGCAGCAAGACCCTGTCCATGCGCCTGAGCGTCGACAAGGTCCGCCACCTGATCAACCCGCGCGGCCAGTGGGTTGCCGTGACCAAAGGACCGGTGTTCGGCGAACTGGCCATTCATGAATGGCAGGTCAACTGCGATGCCTGCGCCAAAGAGCTGAAGTTCGAGTTTGCGGTGGACGCCAAACTTGGCACCAAGGCGCAAAAGCCCGCAGCCACGGCACGTATTGCCGAGCTGGGCTGGAGCACTGAAGGCAGCAAGCATGTGTGCCCGCAATGCCAAAAGGCCGCGCAATGAAACGCCTGATCCTGCTGGCGGTGCTGGGCGCAAGCCTGGCGGGCTGTGCGGGTGACCCGGTGAAATTGCAGCAGAATCACACCTACGTGCTGGAGTGGATCGGCGAGCGCCCGTTGATCGACAACAGCCACCTCACCGTAACCCTGGACGATGCTGGCCGAGCCTATGGCAGTGGCGGTTGCAACCACTGGTTCGCGCCTTACACCCTGGAGGGCAACAAGCTGACCTTCGGTGGCGTGGGCAGCACCCGAAAAGCCTGTGCCCCGGCACTGATGGAGCAGGAGCATCGGTTCTTCGAGGCCCTGCAAACCGTACAGCGCTGGGACATCTCGCCGATCGAACAGGTGCGGTTCTGGCCGGCTGAAGGCAAGCCGCTAAGGCTGTGGTCTGAAGAAGGCTGATACACCGCGGCGCCTCAATCGCGGGCAAGCCCGCTCCCACATGATTAGCGCTGTGGGAGCGGGCTTGCCCGCGATGGCATCACTCAACCCCCCTTCAATTCCTTGATCTTGGCCAACACCCCGGCTGCCGTCTGCTCGCCCATCAAGGTCGCACGAACCTTGCCTTTCTCATCCAGGATGTAAGTCACTGGCAGTGCTTCGCTGCGCGGCAGATCAAACAGTTCAGCCGGATCCTGCGCCAGCACGGTAAAGGTGATGCCCAGTGCGGTACTCGCGTCGCTCAGCTCCTTGCCCTGCAAACCATCGAAGTTGACCCCGAACACCCCCACCGACTGTCCCTGCAGCTGTTTTTCCAGCAAGTTGAGCTGCGGAATTTCAATCCGGCACGGGCCGCACCATTCAGCCCAGTAATTGATGACCTTCCATTGCTTGTCCAGACGCTCCGACGCGATCTTCTGTCCGTGCTGATCGACCCCATAATCATTTCCGCAACCGGCCAGCAATAAGGTGGCAGTGACGGCAGCTACTGCCATGAGTCGCTTTAACATGCGTTGATCCTTCCCGGTAAATACCTGCAAAAAAGCCATCAGCGAGCGGCCATTTACCGCATACGGTTCAGGCGCGCCCGTCAGGCGGGTAGAATAGCCGCCACCTTACGCAAGATGCGACCCGCACATGACCGATCTGACGCTTTATCACAACCCGCGCTGCTCGAAATCCCGCGGTGCGCTCGAAATCCTCGAAGCTCGTGGCCTGACGCCTACCGTGGTGCGTTACCTCGAAACCCCGCTCAATGCCGCGCAACTGGGCGAGCTGCTGGCCAAGCTGAATATCAGCGCACGGCAACTGCTGCGCACCGGTGAGGACGAATACAAGACCCTCAACCTGGCCGACAGCAGCCTGGGCGAAGCACAGCTTATTGACGCAATGGCCGCCCACCCCAAGCTGATCGAACGACCGATCCTGGTCGCGGGCAACAAGGCCGTGATTGGTCGTCCACCGGAAAAAGTCCTGGAGATCCTGCCGTGAGTGCGCCTTATATCCTGGTTCTGTATTACAGCCGCAACGGTTCGACCAGCGAGATGGCCCGGCAAATCGCCCGGGGTATCGAGCAAGGCGGCCTTGAGGCGCGTCTGCGCACCGTACCGGCCATTTCCGCCGAGTGCGAAGCGGTGGCCCCGGCCATTCCGGACGAAGGCGCCATGTACGCCAGCCTCGATGACCTGAAAAACTGCTCGGGCCTGGCCCTGGGCAGCCCCACGCGCTTCGGCAATATGGCAGCGCCGCTCAAGTACTTTCTCGATGGCACCAGCAATCTGTGGCTGACCGGTGCCCTGGTAGGCAAACCGGCGGGCGTGTTCACCTCCACCGCCAGCCTGCACGGCGGCCAGGAAAGCACTCTGTTGTCGATGCTGCTGCCGCTGATGCACCACGGCATGCTGGTCACCGGCCTGCCCTACAGCGAGTCGTCCTTACTGCACACCACCGCAGGCGGTACGCCCTATGGCCCGAGTCACCATGCAGGCGCCGATGGCAAGCGTGGCCTGGACGAACACGAAATCGCCCTGTGCCGGGCCCTGGGTCAGCGATTGGCCACTATCGCTCTGAAACTGGAGAGCAACCGTGGCTAAAAAGCCAAAAGTGCTGCCGCCTATCGAGTGGCTGGAGCCGCGGGTGCGGCTGATGCGGGTATTGAGCCTGGTGTGCTTCTTTGGCCTGATCGCCCTGCTGTGCGTTTATTACCTGGTGTTTGCCGACCTGCACGGCGCACGCCCGTGGGTAATCCTGCTGATCGAACTGGTGCCGTTGATGTTTGTGGTGCCGGGCATGCTGATGGGTAGCCCGCGCGGGCACTCGTTCACCTGCTACGTGGTCAACCTGTACCTGATCAAGGGAGCGCTGGCGGCATTCGACCCGAATCGGCAAGTGTTCGGCCTGCTGGAAATCGCTGCCAGCGTCGCGGTATTCGTCAGTGCGTTGCTGTTTGTACGCTGGCGCTACCAGTTGGATCGACGCCTGAAAGGCGAGTGATGCAGCTCTATCTTGTGGGAGCGGGCTTGCTCGCGATGGGATCACCGCGTAATGCCAGATACAACGGGGTGCCTGCATCACGAGCAAGCCCGCTCCCACATTAGACAGGATTTGCGCTGTTAGTGATTCACCGTAAACGCCAGCATCTGCGATAGCTGACACATCGGCCGGCCACTTTCGGCGTGCCACTGGTTGAATGCATTCTGCACAATCGCCAGATCCCGCAGGCTGGTGGGCGCCTTGTCCACCAGTTGCTGTGCATTCAGCGCGGCCACCACGTCATAGCTAGGCACAAAGGTGTCCTTGCCGACCATGCGCAGAAAGCGTGGTGCCGATAAACCGCCCAACTGATGCCCATGCCTGGCCAGGTACTTCCACAAACCGACGATATCGGTCACCGGCCAATCAGCGATAAACGCGCCAAAACTGCCGTGCTCCTGAGTGATATCGAGCACCATCTGCGCATTTCGCGGCACGCTTTTCAGCTTGCCCAGATGGCGAATGATCCGCGCATCCTGCATCAGTCGCTCCAGGTGCTCGGCGCCCATCAGCACCACTTTTTCCGGATCAAAGCCGAAAAACACTTCTTCAAATACCGGCCATTTTGCATCGACCACACTGTGCTTGAGCCCGGCACGAAACACCCGCAAAGCCAGGGTCGACAGGTAGCGATCATCGCTGATCCGACGCAATTGTTGCGCCGTGTTCGGGACAGGCAATTGGGCTTCCAGTGCGGCTGACGAACCAAAGCGGTTCAAACAGTATTCGTGCAGCCATTTGTAGTCGCGCATGCCCTCTCCTCTCGGCAATTTACAGGTTGAGCAGGTTAACGAAGCGCGGGGTAGCGGTTTCGTCAATTTTCAGGCTGGCGAAGTCAAACAGATTGCGATCCGCCAACTGCGACAGGTTTACGTTCTGCAGGCTGCGAAAGATACTCTCGGTGCGGCCCGGCGTCTTGCGGTCCCAGTCCTGGAGCATGTCCTTGACCACCTGGCGCTGCAGATTCTCCTGCGAACCACAGAGGTTGCATGGAATGATCGGGAACTGCTGCCAGTCGGAATAGGCCTGGATGTCCTTCTCATTGCAGTACGCCAGCGGGCGGATCACCACATTACGCCCGTCATCGGAGCGCAACTTGGGTGGCATGGCCTTGAGGGTGCCGTTGAAGAACATATTGAGGAAAAAGGTTTCAACGATATCGTCGCGATGATGCCCCAAGGCCATCTTGGTCGCACCAATCTCATCGGCAAAGGTGTACAGGGTGCCACGGCGCAAGCGCGAGCACAGCGAACAGGTAGTCTTGCCTTCGGGGATCAGTTCCTTGACCACCGAGTAAGTGTCTTTTTCAACGATATGGTATTCCACGCCCAGCGACTTGAGATAAGCCGGCAGCACCTCCTCGGGGAAACCCGGCTGCTTCTGGTCCATATTCACGGCCACGATATCAAACTGGATCGGCGCGACCTTCTGCAGGTGCAGCAGCACATCGAGCAGGGTGTAGCTGTCCTTGCCGCCCGACAGGCAAACCATCACCTTGTCTCCGTGCTCAATCATGTTGAAATCGGCCACAGCCTCCCCGGTCAATCGACGCAGGCGTTTCTGGAGTTTGATTTGAGAGACCGAGTGAGTGCCCATAGCGCTTCAATTCCGCGAGTTAAGACCAAAAGCCGGGGATTTTACCGAAAAAAACCGGCCAACGAACCCCTGCCCGCCTAAAGACGACAATGCGATAAGCCCGTATCTGACAGCACAATATGCTCTAAAGAGCCGGATATAGGGGTCGGCAGGTTTCCTATACTTGTTATCAAGGCCGCACGCCTCTCTGTTTTTCCATACGTTCTGGCTGCGCGACCGGCACGCGTCCCACTGGGGGCGATGCGTCTTATACAGGAGCGACAGCCATGATCCATCACGTTGTGGGCCTCTTCACCCACCCCGATAAAGAATGGCGCGAAATCCGTGGTGATGCCGAAGAAAGCATCGGCCATATGTACTTCACGCATACATTGATTCTGGCTGCGATTCCGGCCATTTCCGCATTTATTGGTACGACCCAGGTTGGCTGGGTCATCGGTAGTCGCGCACCGGTGATGCTGACCATGGACAGCGCCTTGTGGATGACCCTGTTGTCCTATGCCGCCATGCTGGCAGGTGTCGGGGTGATGGGCGCATTTATTCACTGGATGGCCCGCACCTACGATGCACAACCGAGCCTGTCCCGTTGCGTGGCCTTTGCCACCTACACCGCTACACCGCTGTTTATCGGCGGACTGGCAGCGCTGTATCCGCATATGTGGCTGGGCATGGTGGTGGGCACCGCCGCCATTTGCTACACGGTGTATTTACTTTACGTCGGCCTGCCGACCTTTATGAACATCGATCCGGATGAAGGATTCCTGTTCTCCAGCTCCGTTCTGGCAGTAGGTCTTGTGGTGTTGGTGGCGATCATGGCGTTTACCGTGATTGTCTGGGGCCTGGGTGTAGGACCGGTTTACACCAATTAGCAAACTCGCAGCAAAACTTGTGGGAGCGGGCTTGCTCGCGATGCAGGCAACTCGGTCTGTCAGATAGACCCGGTTGATGCCATCGCGAGCAAGCCCGCTCCCGCAGGGCTGGAATGACCATTCAGCACCTCAGCACTTCGGAACCCCCACCGCTTGCGGCATAATCGCCAGCTCTGGAGAACCGAACCGCATGCCCGAGTCACTCAATACCCGCGTCGAAGACTGTTTCCAACAGGCCGAAGTGTTTTTCAAACGCCCCTTCAAGCGCCCCGTGGTCAGCTTCAAGCTGCGTGGGCAAAAAGCCGGGGTCGCCCATTTGCATGAAAACCTGCTGCGCTTCAATCCGCAGCTATACCGCGAAAACAGCGAAGATTTCCTCAAGCAAACCGTCCCCCACGAAGTCGCACACCTGATTGCCCACCAGCTATTTGGAGAGCGCATCGCGCCCCATGGCGAAGAGTGGCAACTGATCATGCGCGGGGTATACGAACTGCCGCCCAATCGCTGCCATACCTACGCCATCAAGCGTCGCAGCGCCACACGCTATATCTACCGCTGCCCATGCCCGGACAGCGACTTCCCGTTCTCGGCCCAGCGCCATGCGCTGGTCGGGCAAGGTCGTGGCTACCTGTGCCGGCGCTGTCGTCAGCCCCTGGTTTTCAGCGGCCAGACCCGGGTCGAATAAACAGGCATAAAAAAACCCGTCCGAAGACGGGTTTTTTTATGTACTCACGCTTACTTCAGCAGCACCGGGGCCGGGCCTTCAGCCACGCCCAGATCGTCCTGTGGACGGGTGTCTTCCAGCGGACGACCGCCGGAGTTCAGCTCTGCTTGCAGGGTGTCGGTGTCCAGCTCTTTAACCCACTTGGCCACAACCAGGGTAGCCACAGCGTTACCGATCAGGTTGGTCAGCGCACGGGCTTCGGACATGAAGCGGTCGATACCCAGGATCAGCGCCAGACCGGCAACCGGCAAGTGGCCGACAGCCGACAGGGTTGCCGCCAGTACGATAAAGCCGCTACCGGTCACGCCAGCAGCACCTTTGGAGGACAGCAACAACACCAGCAGCAACGTGATCTGATGGGTGATGTCCATATGGGTGTCAGTCGCCTGAGCGATAAACACGGCCGCCATGGTCAGGTAGATCGAAGTACCGTCGAGGTTGAACGAGTAACCGGTCGGGATCACCAGACCTACTACCGACTTCTTCGCGCCCAGTCGCTCCATTTTCACCAGCATGCGTGGCAGGGCCGATTCCGACGAGGACGTACCCAGTACGATCAGCAGCTCTTCACGGATATAGCGGATCAGCTTGATCACACTGAAGCCGTGGGCACGTGCAATACCGCCCAGCACGATCAGCACAAACAGTACGCAGGTGATGTAGAAGCAGATCATCAGCTGGCCCAGCTGTACCAGCGAGCCTACGCCGTAAGCACCGATGGTGAAGGCCATCGCGCCCAGCGCACCGATTGGCGCCAGTTTCATGATCATGTTGATGATGTTGAACATCACATGGGCGAAGCGGTCGATAAAGTCCAGTACCGGCTTGCCGTAGGCACCCAGGCGGTGCAGGGCAAAACCGAACAGCACCGAGAACATCAGCACTTGCAGGATATCGCCATTGGCGAAGGCGCCAACAATGGTCGACGGGATTACGTTGAGGATAAAGCCAACAATGCTCTGATCCGCACCGGCAGTCACGTAGGCTGCGACTTTCGAGGCGTCCAGGGTCGACACGTCGATGTGCATGCCAGCGCCAGGCTGAACCACGTTAACCACGATCAGGCCGATCAACAGCGCGATAGTCGACACGACTTCGAAGTAGAGCAACGCATAACCGCCGGTCTTGCCAACCGACTTCATGCTCTGCATGCCGGCAATACCGCTGACCACCGTACAGAAAATAATGGGCGCGATGACCATTTTGATCAGTTTGATAAAGCCATCACCCAGCGGTTTGAGTGCAACACCGGTTTCCGGGTAGTAATGGCCCAGCATGATGCCGATAGCGATAGCTAAGATCACTTGCACATACAGGGATTTGTACAGTGGCTGACGAGTCGTCATTGCAAAGTTCCTCAAGTGCATCACTCAGTTGTCATTCCGTCTGACACTGGTGACACCTAAAGCGCGAACCCTCCTTGCTTGGAGGGATTTGTTGTTGGAGCTGCTCTACCGGCAGACCTCTCGCACTTATTGCAAGCCGTGGGCCACATTGAGCAAAACACTCGCAATGGCCTATGGCGCCTGATCTTGCAGGAATTTACGGATCAATTTTGTAGGACAGGACTTGGCGGGATTCCGCCCATTGCGCATGTGATGGCGGCCGAAATGGCGGATATCCGCCTGAAGGCCGGTATCAAGAGATCACAGCTGGGGATTCTGTGGGCAATGACAAAGACAAGGATCTCATACCGCCGGGAAGTGAATCCGAAACGCCGCCCCGCCCAATGACGAATCATCCAGGGTCAGGGTGGCGTCATAGCTTTCAATGATGTCCTTGACCACTGCCAGGCCAATACCCTGCCCCGGGTGCTGGCGGTCCAGGCGCTCGCCGCGCTGCAGGATCCGCGCGCGCTGATCCGGTGGTACTCCCGGGCCATCGTCCTCCACGCACACCTCAATGCCATGGACGTTGCGGTGCAGGCTGATACGGACCTGGCTCAAACACAGCCGGTAGCCGTTTTCCAGCAAGTTGCCCAGCAACTCCAGCAAGGCATTCTGCTCGATCGGTACATGGCTCAGTTCCGGGATGTCGTAACTGACCTTGACCCCCTTGTCGCGATACACCTTGTCCAGCGTATTGCACAGGCTTTGCACCACCGGTAGCAGTTCAACCTGATGGCGCACCAGGCCGCTCTTGCGCAAGCTGGCACGTTGCAACTGATAGCCGATCTGCTGGTTCATGCGCTCGATCTGACTTTGCAGGACCCAGGCCTGCTCACGCTCGGCAGGGCGCTGGGCCATGCTTTCGCTTACACCCTGCAACACCGCCAGCGGTGTTTTCAGGCTATGGGCCAGGTCGTCGAGCGAGTCGCGATAACGTGTACGCTGTTCGCGCTCGCTTTGCAGCAAGCGGTTCAACGAGCCGGTGAGACGCAGCAGCTCGCGAGGATGCTGCTCGCTGAGACTCTCGCGTTCTCCGGTTTCAATTTCATCCAGTTCCTGACTCAAACGTCGCAAGGCGCGTAACCCCCACGTCAGACCAATCCATAGCAATGCCAGCAGCACAATCAAAGCTGCGCCGAACCCCAGATAAAGATTTTCGCGCAACCCTGCGAGCGTCAGGTTGTATTCACGCATCGGTTGTAAGGCAACAAAGCTGAAGGCAGCATTTTTGCCGCCGAGCAACTTGACCTCAACGTCGTAGACAAAAAACTCCTGCCCGTTGTCTTCGCGAATGCTTGCAAACTCATTGCCACGCCCGTCGTAGCGCGGCTTGTAGTTGATGGTTTCTTCTTGCGTGGCCCGCGAACGCCACACCAGGTGCCCGTCGCGGTCATAGATATAGCCGAGCAAGCGGCTGTCCGGCAGATTGAACTCTTCGTCCGGCAGCAGCACCGGCATCTTCAGACGGTTTTTTTCCATCTTTGCCGCTGAAATCAGCGTGGTCACATCTGACGCCAAACGCTGCTCTATGGCGTCCTTGAGCGCCAGACTGAACGCTCCTTGCATCGCCGGCAGCAACGCCAGCATAAACAACACGGCCAGCAGGGTTGCTGCCAACATCAATCGAACGCGAAGCGAACGAATCATCGGCAGCGCTCAGTAAACAGATACCCCAGGCCGCGCACCGTTTCGATTGGCTTAAAGCCGTTTGCCCCCTCAAGCTTGCGTCGCAGGCGCCCGACCAGCACCTCGATCACGTTCGGATCACGTTCCTCGTCATCCGGGTACAGCTGTTCCATCAGTCGGTCCTTGGCCACCACTTGCTGGTGATGGCGCATCAGGTATTCAAGAATCCGGTATTCATAAGCAGTCAGTGCCAGCGGCTCACCATCGAGTACCGCCTGTTTGCGGTTGATATCCAGCACCAGTTCCCCGGCCACAATGGTTGACTGGGTAAAACCGCTGGAGCGGCGCAGCAACGCATTGAGCCGCGCGTCCAGCTCTTCAAATTGAAACGGCTTGACCACGTAATCGTCAGCACCCGCAGCCAGCCCTTCGACCTTGTCCTGCCAATTGCCACGCGCCGTGAGAATCAGGATCGGAAACGTTTTGCCCCGGGCACGTAACTGGCGGATCAGTTCCAGGCCGCCAAGCCCCGGCAAACCCAGATCAATCATGGCCAGGTCATGATTGAACTGTTCGGTCTGGTACAACGCCTCTTCGGCATTGGCGACCGACTCAACCACATGACCACTTTCTGTCAGACGGGTTTGCAAGTGATGGCGCAGCAACGCCTCATCTTCAACCACCAGCAATTTCATCGCGCTCTCCCAAGCCAATCGCGTCTCGAAGGACGTGTGTCCCATATAGCCTAGCCACACAGTAGGGTGTGCGCCCTGAACCTGATCTGAACAATTGCACAGCCGGGCCTGGCCCCGGCACAATGCAGTCATGAAACGACTACCCGCCCTGCCAACCTGCTGCACACCGTTGCGCGCCGACTGGCCGTTGCCGCACATACTGCCTGCCAGTGTCTGGCTCAGCACTGACTTTATACCTGCACAGCTTGAAGACGACGATTTTGCCCGCAGCGCCATCGAGATGCCGGCGAGTATTCAACGCTCAGTGGCCAAACGCCAGGCCGAATTTCTGGCCGGACGCCTGTGCGCCCGCGCAGCGCTGCTGCAACTGGACGGTACCTGCACCACACCGGGTATGGGCGAAGACCGCGCCCCTGTATGGCCAGCCCATATCACTGGCGCCATTACCCACAGCAATGGCCGCGCCGGGGCGCTGGTGGCCCTGAAAAGTGAATGGCAGGGGCTGGGCATCGATCTGGAAAAGCTGCTCAGCACCGAACGCGCCCTGCGCCTGGCCAAAGAGATACTGACCCCCGATGAGCTTTTGCGGATGGCCGCCGGGCCTGCAGAACAGATTGCGCTGCTGGTCACGCTGACATTTTCGGTCAAGGAGAGCCTGTTCAAGGCGCTATACCCTCTGGTGCAAAAACGTTTCTATTTTGAACACGCCGAAGTGCTGAGCTGGTCCCCCGAAGGCAGTGTGCGCCTGCGCCTGCTCACCGACCTGTCGCCAGAATGGCAGTACGGTCGCGAGCTGGATGCGCAATTTGGCCTGTTTGAAGGGCAATTGTTGACGGTAGTGGCAATCAGGGGGAGCACGCCCCCTGTCGCCTGATTGCGGATTGATTACTCACTGGCCTGATATGCCTTGAGGGTCAGTTCCTCAATCAATAAATTGATTTTCTGATCCCGGGCAGCCGTAAGTTCTGCCCCTCTTTGCAGCTCAACCTCATCCGCAAGCCCCGTTTCTTCGGAGAGTTGCTTATAGCCCTGCAGGTATTCAGCTTCGATGGCCGCAAAGCGGTCTGCATAGGTATTCTCCAGAAAGCTGCGCCAGAACTTTTCGTACATGATCGAATGCATAAACGCCGGACTGCCATCCAGGGCCAAAATACTGTCTCTGGCCTCGGTGACTTGCTGATCAGAAACCCCGGCCGTGGCTTCGTACAACATGGATCTGGCCCGAGTCGGCAAATCAAGGTCCTGCGCCAGTTTCACCCGATAAAACAGGATAACTTCAGCGGCATCAGGGTTACCGCCTGCCGCCACGCGCCTGCGAACTTCGGTATCTGAAACCTGATCGACCTGCCTTAAACGGAACAGCCGTTTGGCGAGGTTGAAGAGTTCTGCTTCACGCTGCGCCTGCCCGACATTATTCAGAGCTTCATGAATCAGCACTTCGACTTCCATGTTCTCAAACAAAACCATGGCACCGTCACCGCAGCTGCGCTCTTCACGGAAGACCCGGGTCAGCAGCGATTCGCGCAGTTGCGTATTCGCCAGCATCTGATCGATAAGTGCCCATACGCGACTTGTCAGTTGCTCCCACACGGGCGCGCTCATCAAGTTCTGGCTGGTGGCGAACAGAGCAAGGGTTTCAAAAAAGTCCTTGGTCGCGCCCCCAGCGCCTTGCAACAATGTCCACTGCTGCGTCCTGGCCTGGCGTTGTGCATCAGTCAGCCCCTGGCTCAGCCACGGCGTAACACTGTTAACCGGTGCCTGAGCTTGATCAATAGAATGGACAATTGACGGACCATAGCCAAAGTCGCTGCCACCCCGTACCCAGTAAGCGATTATCTGATCACGGCTCTGCGCAGAAATCGGGTTGCCCGAAATACTGGTAACACCATTGGCGGTGGCACCCTGGGGGGCATTAAAAACGGCCTCGGGGATAGTGGTTATCAAATTGTTGCGCAGGTTTGCCCATTGCACTTGAGTCAGCGCCCACAATCCATTGGGCCACTGTGAAATTCGTGTGCTTTGCAGCCTCAAGTTACGCAAACCCCACATCTGACTCACGTCCGGCGTTACACGCAACGGGTTATTACTCAGGTCCAGCACTTCAAGCATTGAGCACGTCGCAAGCTGCCGGGCAGCATGGGGGGTCAGCACAAGGCGATTGTCAGAGAGGTCAAGCCTTCTCAGTTGGGTCATATTGCCGATAGCCGGGGGCATGCTGGTGAGCCGATTACCGGCCATGCTGAGGGTATGCAACTGTCCGAAGCTGCCCAGGAATTCATTCGAGCCATTGCGCAAGCTCATGCTGTCCATTCTCAATACGCGGACATGCGCCAAATCACCCGTCAGTGCCGGCAAGTCGCCAACATCCAGGCCATAAAAGTCGAGTATGGGCCCGATGAGGCTACCGTCATTGGCACGGGCAACTTCCGACTCTCCACGCCAGGCGCGCACGATCCGGTCCCTGACCTGACGCCTGTGACCAGGCATCGCCATACCCACATGAGCCGTACCTGTGGGATAAAGCTGAATTTGCTCCCAGGCACTTAGCTGAGCCTCCATCGTGTTGAACTGCAAGACTCTCGCAGCAACATGGTCCCGCCTGGAAGCCTCTGTGCCTCCCAGTTCGTCCAGATAGCCAACAATCCTTTCGTAGTTCCAGGTCGGATACAGCTTTTGCACATCACGTATCAAGTCCAAAGGGTGCTCAGAACTGCCAAGGCTGATCGTCAGTGGGTAAGCAATAAACGACATATCCACGTTCATCGGCGGTTTACGCGGTGGCGCAGGCGGCTCCAGCCCCAACAGGGTCTGGACATTTTCCCGGTCCCTGACAGCCTGATCGCTGATTTTTTTTGCCAGCAGGCCCGTGTCGCCCACCTCCGGGACTTCAAGGGCCGCACGCTCCGATGGGGTAAGCGCATGCAGGATGGAGGACAGCAAATTGTTGTCGTTCGCCGACGGTGCATTGAGTGCCTGACCTTCTGACGACCACGCTTGATACTGGCCCCTGGCCTTAACCAGCACCCGTGGGTTAGCTGCATCGGCGGCACCGATACTGTCGAGCAACTCACCATCGAACTCATCTCGGCGAACCTCAAACCTGACGTTTGCGGGCCAGCCGGTCAGTGACTGCAGCATATGCAGGGTGAGCATTTCACTGTCCGCAGTGACCGTTGCCCCGAGAAACAAACCTTCATAAGCACGGGCCAGACGCACCTCCCTGGCGGTCCAGCCGACCTGCTCGGAAAAACGCGGAGCAATCATGTCTTTATCGAAATAGTGGGTTCGCTCTGGCCCCGAGGTGTAGTTGAGCAAGTGCTCGATCACGCTTTTGGGCAGTTCAGGATAGTTTTTTTGCACCAGCGTCACGTGCGGATTCGAGCTGCGCTCCTGTCGACCATAGAGCGAATTGAATACCGTGGCTTGACGCTTGAGGGCATGGGCGGCAATTTTCCTGGCCAGCGCCAGCATGCGTACCTCGATAACCGGACTGTACTCGCCCAACAGGCTCAACGTATCAGCCTGGCTCATACGAGAAAGCAACGTGCGCAGCAGCAGGCTGGCATTGTCGGTTTCATTGATCATCAGCCTGATGCGGGGCGAGCTGCTGCCAAGATCAACCCCGAATTCCTGCAGGGTATTGCCTTGCAGGTCGACAATTTGCAGCACCTTGTCAGCAGGCCAGCCGGGCAGGTTCTGAATAAGTAAAAGTTGAATATCGCTGCGAGCTTCAGACAGGGAGTGATGCGCCTGCATTTGTTTTACGAAGCGCTGAATATCGGCCTCGATCGCAAAGCGCTTCCAGGCATCGATCAACAAGGGCGGCGGTTTGAGGTTGTTCATATGGATCTGGCGCAACACACCCTCGCTGGTATTGCTGACGGCCATGATTTTATGGCCCATCTCATCGCTGATGGATTCGGCCCGGGCGCGCAGCCGACGCAGCAATTTAAGCCCTTCCCACTGCAGCGGATTCTCGCTTGTCTGGCGCCATGCCCCGTCGTAGTTGTGCTCCAGCCTTGGCTCATTAACCCCCACTTTACTTGGGTGTTTCATTCGCCATTTATTGATCGTGGTATCGAACTCAACCTGATAGACCGATCCATACAAAGACACATGATATTTGTCATCAATGCTGTAAAGGCCCAGCTCGCCAGGGGGCTGATCTCTTGGCACGACTACGCCACGCTGGTACTGGAGCGTGGTGGCGTCCCACAGATCAACCTTGCCATCGGGCTGGCGCCTGGCAAGCATGGCTTCGCCCAGGGTCTGGCGCAGGCCCGCTACTCGGCCACCATCCATGCCCAACTGCTCACGTTCTTGATGGCGCAGAACCTGATTGATCGCCAGATAGAAGCTGTCAGGGGTTGAGCTGAATGTGGTCATTTCCCCACGACGAAAATCAGAGACTTCATAAATGCCATTGCCCTTATGGCGTAGCACAATTGTCGGGTCGTCTGGCCCGGTAGAAATGTAGTCTCTGGAGGACGGATCAGCGCCATCCATCACCACCAGCCTTCGATTGATCTTGTCGCGCAACACCCCTGCAGCAAACTCTCGGGCCCATAAATCCATGTCGGAGTTGTATGCCCTTCTGTGGAAAAGCCCGTCTACCACCGCATCGACCCGCAACCTTGTCTTCAATTCGCCAGCAATGCGGGCGAACGCCAAGGGCTGGGTATTGTGTTCCAGAGCCTGTGTAACTTGCTCCGAATTGAATGGATGTGCAGCCAGCAGAGGCTCAAGACTCTCGGTAGACATCCAGTCATTAAGCTGATGAAGCTTTGCCAGCAACGGGCTCGTGGTGTCCGGGATGGGCGGGCAGATCAACGGCAGATACTTTCTGGCCAAGTCGGTACTGGCTATCGGGTCGTTGCGCTTGTGCCCATAAAGCTCAGTAAGCGCCTTGAACAACAGGGTCTTGTCTTCTCGGGCCAGGTTAGCAATTTGCCCGCGTACAGAAGCAATACGCCCCGTTTTACTCAAACCCGGATTGTTTTCGCGACCCAGTCGTGAAGCCTCGGGCAACTGGTCGAGAATCAACGTGAACAATTGCTCCACCTGGGCACTTCCCTGAGTGACATCGTTCCTGGCCACATAGCTGCCGTGGTCCAGACGCTTGATCTCAATATGGCGCACAGATGTACCCGGCCGGTGATCCTTGCCATAAGACTCGACCAATTGCCCATGCTGATTGAAAACATCCAGCACCGTATCTGCGGGCCAATGCTCCAGTTGTGTCAGCATGCACAGAACTGCGCTATCAGCGTTGGCAGGCATCTCGCCACGGGAGGGAAAGTCGTTGACGATTTGCTCGATCAGCAGGTCAGCCTGTAACCGACGCACGCCATCGGCCAGCGGGCCTGGCATGAGCTGGCCAGCCCATGTTTTTTCCAGCTGTTCACGGGTGGTGCCGGTAATTCTCAGCATGCGTTGTATGTCGGCGAGTGCCGAATCAGGCGTGTCCATTGGCAACATTCGCTGCAGCAGATGTTTGTCGTCCAGGCCCTGCACATCATCCAGCGCCAGTCGCCAGACCTTGCGGCCGGGGTCAAACGCCACCTGTGGTCTGAAAGACCAGGAGTTGCCCGTTTTTAGAACGTAACCCTGACGCTGCGCATCATGGATAACCTCAACCGTGTGGATCTTGTCGCCATCCTGAACCTTGGCATACAGCTTTCCGTTGAGCTCCTGCAAACCCTGAGCATTGGGCATCCGACTCTCAAGGGAGTCTGCCAAAAGATGCGGATAAGCACTCAAGTCCGGCCGCCACAATTCAATGTTGCCAGCCTGATTTGTCACCTTGCGCGGCTGACCAAGGGTGGTCCACAGGCTTTGCAGGCGCAGGCGTTGAGCCCTGGCGGCAACCCCCATCAAACGGGCGCTGATCAACATGTCTGCACTGTCGGCCAACGCACTGGCAAAGGTATTGGCCTGCCCTTTGCTGGCCTCCTTCACGCCTTGCGCGAGGCTATAGGTCAGGGAGCCGAATATGGCCGCCTGCATGACTCTATTAAGACCCAGCACCCCGCCCGGCATGGGAGTGGTGAGCATCGTCAGCACCTCACTGCCTATATCCGAGAGTGCCTCCTTGAACGCCTGCCAATCGAGGGCTGACTTGCTGGTGGCCAACAGGCTCAAGTTGGAGCGGTACCGTTGCATCTGGCGCTCTGCGACCTTTATGGCCAATGGCTGCGAACCGCTTGAATGCATTTCGACATACAACTGCAAACTGTTCAGGTCGGGCTCGGGAAAAGTACGCCGAAAAGTGTCATGCAGAACACCTGCAAGCCATGTCATGCCCTGAGGCCTTGGCTCGTCACTCAGCAGCTTGTTGAACAAGCCCAGGTCTTTCAGGGCCAGGTGCCTGACAAACCAGCCGAGCTGGCCCTTGCTATGGTCTTGCCTGAGTTGCTGCAAAAACTGCTTGAAACCGTGATCAACATCCCTGTGCCATAACAATGCGCCGCCCAGGCGTTGCGGGAAATAGCTGAAAACCCCTGAGATCTCAGGAACTTTGATCATGAAAAAAGGCAGAGAAATATCACCAGCCCCTACAAAGTCCAGGAAACTTGCCCTGTCAAAAAGCAAGTTGGCGTCTTCTTCCAGGGCCATCGGGGGGTAGGTGAACTTCCTCGGCACAAGGGGTTTTAGCCCGATTGAAACCGGCCATACATGGGGTGGGGAATGGCCCTTCAACATACTGAGCAGGTGTTCATGGTCCGAGCGATTGACCTTCGACACAGCGCTGTTGCGATAAGCCTCCAACAGGTCGAACTCAAAACCGGCTTTGGCAGCAGCCACTACCAACTGCGTCAAGGCGCCATCATGCGCCGTTGCTCCTTCAAGTAACTGTTTGAGCTGCGTGCCTAAATCCAGTCTGCGCGCGATCTCGATAAACGGCCCCGCTGGCTGGCCTCTCAATCCTGCGGCATAGTCAATGTAACTGGCCTGTTCAAAACTGTATGGCTTGAGCAACACCGAACCGGTCCGATAACTGAAGTTCTCGCAAGCAGCCTCCCATAGCGAGGCAGAGCGCAGGTGCTCGACAAATCTGGACTCGTCCAGGGCACGATGGGTACGCGCAGGACTAAAAGTGAACTTGGGATCACGGTTCACCGATTGTGCACCGCTGATGCGGGTCATGTACTCAAACAGATCCTCTTCGATATTTTCCCGATAACGGGTATAGATCCGCGCTTGCTCGGGGTCGACATCTACACCCAGCAAGGTTTTCAACTCGCGTTTGAGGATCGCAAGGTAAGTGGCCTTGAACTCGGCCTTGATCTGCGTGATTTTGTCATCGACCGCCTTGAAAGTGGCCTGTGCTCTACGATAAAGCACTGGATAACTGAGTTTGTGCGTCTCACTCAGGCTATTGAAATTGGCCTGCACAATTGAAGACAAATAAGACAGCGCTTCTTTCTGCGCCCATTGCGTACTGGACAACAGCAACGGTGCTCGACCGCGCACAGGGGGTAAACTCGTCGTCATGGTTATGATTCCGTTGGGTTGAAAACCAACATAACCCCGAGAAAAACCCGCACTGCGGTAGATAGTTATCTGGTCTGCTGCAAGGTACTGAGCTCATGTTATGGTTCGCGCCCTCCCATTCGAGCGGTTTGCAACTATGCCTGTGACGTCTCGCGCCCTGCGTCTGGCCCTGTATTGCCTGTTGATTCTGGCCGGAGCGGCTCTGGCTGGCGGCTGGGCGATGCACCAGGCCGAACGCCATGCACTGGAAGAAAGCGCCCGGCGCGGGCCCGAGCAATTGAACCTGTATGCCAACTCGCTGCACACACTGATTGAACGCTATCGCGCCCTGCCCGCCGTGCTGGGTCTGGACCCGGAGCTGGTCACGGCCTTGAGCAACCCCATGACCGCACCCGTGCAAGCCGCACTCAATCAAAAGCTCGAACGCATCAATGGCGCGGCGCAGTCCTCCACGCTGGAGTTGCTCGACAGTACTGGCCTGGCGGTGGCGGCCAGCAACTGGAACACCTCCAACAGCTATGTGGGCCATAACTATGCCTTCAGGCCCTACTTCAAGCAGACCCGCAGCCAGGGCAGCGGCAGCTTTTATGCCGTGGGTGTGACCAGCGGGATACCGGGTTACTTCCTTTCCAGTGCAGTGCTCGATGCCGACGGCAAGTTTTTGGGAGCCATGGTGGTCAAGCTGGAGTTCCCGCAGCTTGAACGCGAATGGAGCCACGGTAACGACACCCTGCTGGTCAGCGATGCCCGGGGCATTGTATTTATCGCCAACCAGCCCGGCTGGCGCTATCGCCTGTTGCGACCTTTGAGTGACAGCGATCGCAACGAAATTTCCATCACCCGCCAGTATCACAATCAACCGCTGACGTTATTGAACACCCACACTCTGCGCAGCTTTGATAAAGCCAGCAACCTGTCCCGGGTTGACGGCCCCGACGGCCCTGCAGAGTATTTATGGGGGTCGTTACCGCTCAGCGTTGAAGGCTGGACGCTGCACTTGTTGCGCCGCCCCATGGCCGCCGCAGAAGACAGCCGTAATGCCGCATTGGCGGCAATCGGCCTGTGGCTGACCCTGGTGTTTCTGGGATTGTTCTTGCTTCAGCGTTGGCGACTGGCGCGCTTGCGACAGCGCAATCGCGAGGAGCTTGAGCAACTGGTCGAAGCCCGCACCCGGGATTTGCGTACCGCGCAAGATGGGCTGGTGCAATCAGCCAAGTTGGCAGCGCTGGGGCAAATGTCGGCGGCGCTGGCCCATGAGATCAACCAGCCACTTACCGCCCAGCGCATGCAGCTGGCAACCTTGCGCCTGTTGCTGGATCACGGTCGCATAGACGATGCTTATAAGGCCCTAGCTCCGCTGGAACAGATGCTGACACGCATGGCTGCACTCACCGGCCATCTGAAGACCTACGCCCGACAAAGCCCCGGCGGCTTGCGCGAGCGTCTTGATCTGGCGGGCGTGGTCGATCAGGCCCTGCAACTGCTGGAGCCGCGTCTGAAAGACGAAGGCATCGAGCTGAGCATCGAGCTGACTCGCCCGGCCTGGGTACGCGGCGATGCGATCCGCCTGGAGCAGGTGCTGATCAACCTGCTGCGCAATGCCCTGGATGCCATGCTCGACAAGCCACGCAAGCATCTGGAGATCAGCATCAAGGCCAATCAACAGCTGTGGCACTTGACCGTCAGCGACAGTGGCGGCGGCATCAGTGAAGAACATTTGGGGAAAATCTTCGACCCGTTCTTTACCACCAAACCTGTAGGCGATGGATTAGGCTTGGGCCTGGCGGTGTCTTACGCCATTGTTCACGAAATCGGCGGTCGCCTGACCGCCAGTAACCACGCTGATGGCGCGCAATTCACCCTGACGCTGCCCATCGCACAGGAATTTTGAAACATGCTCAATTCGGTGATCGTGGTCGATGATGAGGCCAGTATTCGTAATGCCGTGGAGCAGTGGCTGAGCCTGAGCGGCTTCGATGTGCAGTTGTTCAGCTGCGCCGAGGACTGCCTGAGCCAGTTGCCCGCTCATTTTGCCGGGGTGATCGTCAGTGATGTGCGCATGCCTGGCATCGGCGGCCTGGCTTTGCTGAACCGCTTGCAGCAACTGGACGCTGATTTGCCGGTGATTCTGCTGACCGGCCACGGTGATGTGCCGATGGCCGTCGAAGCCATGCGCGATGGCGCCTACGACTTTCTGGAAAAGCCTTTCAGCCCCGAAGCGCTGCTCAGCAGCCTGCGCCGCGCCCTGGAAAAACGCCAACTGGTGCTGGAGAACCGCCGTTTGCACGAACAGGCCGACCTGCGCGAGCAGATCGACGGGCGCCTGCTGGGGGTTTCGCGCAGCTTGCAGACCCTGCGCCGCCAGGTGCTGGAGCTGGCGCCGCTGCCGGTCAATGTACTGATCCGTGGCGAAACCGGCAGTGGTAAAGAGCTGGTCGCCCGTTGCCTGCATGATTTCGGCCCGCGTGCCGACAAACCCTTTGTGGCCCTCAACTGCTCGGCGATCCCCGAGCAGTTGTTTGAAGCAGAATTGTTCGGCCACGAAAGCGGCGCCTTTACCGGTGCCCAGGGCAAACGCATCGGCAAGCTGGAATACGCCGATGGCGGCACCTTGTTTCTGGATGAAATAGAGAGCATGCCGCTGGCCCAGCAAGCCAAGCTGTTGCGGGTATTGCAGGAGCAAAAACTCGAGCGGCTGGGCTCCAACCAGAGCATCAGCGTGAACTTGCGGGTGGTTGCTGCCACCAAGCCGGACTTGCTGGAAGAGGCCCGCGCCGGGCGCTTTCGCGAAGACCTGGCCTATCGCCTGACCGTGGCCGAGCTGCGTCTGGCGCCGCTGCGTGAGCGTCGCGAGGATATTGCCCTGCTGTACGACGCCTTTTCGCGCAATGCCGCTGAACGCCTGGGGCGCAGCGCACAAGTGCTGAGCGGGGCGCAGTTGTCGCGTTTGCTGAGCCACGACTGGCCGGGCAACGTGCGTGAACTGGCCAACGTTGCCGAGCGCGATGTGCTGGGTTTGGGCGAGCCGCAACTGCCCGACGCCGATGTGGGGCAATCGCTGGTGGCACAACAGGAAGCCTTTGAGGCGCAGTGCCTGCGCGCGGCGCTGAGCCGGCATAAAGGCGATATCAAGGCCGTGCTTAATGAGCTGCAACTGCCCCGGCGAACCCTGAATGAGAAAATGCAGCGCCATGGGTTGGTGCGCGAGGCGTTTTTGAGTACCAGTTGACTCGCTTATTCCTGTGGGAGCGGGCTTGCTCGCGAAGGCATCACCGTGATTTACCTGTCACACCGCGTCGCCAGCATCGCAGGCAAGCCTGCTCCCACAAGTTTTGTACTGCTCACAAAATTCGGACCTTGCGGGGATCATTATGTGGGAGCGAGCCTGCTCGCGAAGGCATCACTGCGGCTCGCCTGACAGACCGCAGCGCCTGCATCGCAGGCAAGCCCCACAGGTACTGCCGAACCAACAATTTCGACATCTATCAGCGGATTTTTGCCTACGCCAATTCCGACAATCAGCGAGTTTCCGCTCACTCCTCCGCTCCCCCCCTTACAAACCGTGCCCTCCAGCCTTGGCACAACTCCTGCTATAGCTCAGCAAGCACGCGTTTCGACGCGCTATAAAAAAACAATGAAAAGAAGGATCCATTTAATGGATAACTCCAGCACCCTGCCTGCCGGGTCCGTGTCTGCGGCCCCCAAAGAAAAGACCACCTCCAGCCGTATCAAATCGATTTTCAGTGGTTCCGTCGGCAATATGGTCGAGTGGTACGACTGGTACGTCTACGCCGCTTTCTCGCTGTACTTCGCCAAGGCCTTTTTCCCCAAGGGCGACACCACCGCACAACTGCTCAATACCGCTG
The DNA here is from genome assembly GCF_055408445.1 of Pseudomonas sp. B414. Taxonomy (NCBI): domain Bacteria; kingdom Pseudomonadati; phylum Pseudomonadota; class Gammaproteobacteria; order Pseudomonadales; family Pseudomonadaceae; genus Pseudomonas; species Pseudomonas sp. B414. The sequence continues at coordinate 46,064 of NZ_JBUZTQ010000007.1, forward strand.
CGATCTTTGCCGTGGGCTTTTTGATGCGCCCGATCGGCGGCTGGCTGATGGGCCTGTACGCTGACCGCAAAGGCCGTAAAGCTGCGCTGATGGCCTCGGTATTGCTGATGTGCTTCGGCTCGCTGGTGATCGCCCTGTCGCCAGGTTACGAAACCATTGGTGTCTGGGCCCCGGTCCTGCTGGTCTTCGCCCGCTTGCTGCAAGGTTTGTCGGTGGGTGGCGAATACGGCACCTCGGCCACTTACCTGAGCGAGATGGCGACCAAGGAACGTCGCGGCTTTTTCTCCAGCTTCCAGTACGTGACCCTGATCTCCGGCCAACTCATCGCCCTGGGCGTACTGATCGTGCTGCAACAGACCCTGACCGAAGAACAGCTGTACAGCTGGGGCTGGCGCGTTCCGTTCGTGATCGGCGCGCTGTGCGCGGTGGTCGCGCTGTATCTGCGTCGTGGCATGGAAGAAACCGAGTCGTTCAAAAAGGTCAAGGTCAAGCCTAAAGAAAGTGCCATGCGCACCTTGATGCGCCACCCCAAAGAACTGATGACCGTCGTCGGCCTGACTATGGGCGGCACCCTGGCGTTCTACACCTACACCACGTATATGCAGAAATACCTGGTGAACACGGTGGGCATGAGCATCTCGGACTCCACCACCATCTCGGCCGCCACGCTGTTTCTGTTTATGTGCATTCAACCACTGGTAGGCGGGCTGTCGGACAAGATCGGCCGTCGTCCGATCCTGATCGCCTTCGGCGTGCTGGGCACCCTGTTCACCGTGCCGATCCTCACCACCTTGCACACCATCACCACCTGGTGGGGCGCGTTCTTCCTGATCATGGCCGCACTGATCATTGTCAGCGGCTACACCTCGATCAACGCCGTGGTGAAAGCCGAACTGTTCCCGACAGAAATTCGCGCACTGGGCGTAGGCTTGCCTTACGCGCTGACCGTGTCGATCTTCGGCGGAACCGCTGAATACATTGCACTGTGGTTCAAGAGTGCAGGCATGGAAACCGGTTACTACTGGTACGTCACCGCCTGTATCGCCTGCTCGCTGGCGGTGTACGCCACCATGAAAGACACCCGCAAGCATTCGCGGATCGAAACAGACTAACCCTCTGCACAACAACCAGCTCTCGTAAAGGGAGCTGGTTAAACCAGCAACACCTTCCTGCCCTGCCCCCTCGAAAGCCCCCTCCTGCTCCAGCACGATAGATTTTTCTGAATTAATAGTCAGTTAATTCTGTTAGCCCACTATCAATCTCAGCAAGACCTCTATGGGCGGTTGATTCGATCAGTTCCCAAACGGGAAATCGAAGAGCCTGTGACGCCTGATTTTTTGCGGGCAGACACATCGAATAAATCGATTATTTATCGCTATTTTTTGCGCTTTTTAATCAAATTAATCGGCGTAGTCTTAAACCCATACCCACTGCACATCCCAAACACGAAACAAGGAGCTTCATCATGAAAACCAAACTTATTATCGCTGCTGCCTTTTCCGCCCTGGCCTTCAACGCTTTTGCCGCCGATGGTTTTGATAACACCCACTCGTCGAGCTTTGCTGAAGATGGCTACAGCCGCACAGGTTCTGCCGCAGTTGCCGCTGACGGTTATGACCGCACCGGTTCGGCCACCTTTGCAGAAGACGGCTATGACAAAACCGGTTCCGCCACCTTTGCAGAAGACGGTTTCAGCCGCACCAAATCGGACACCTTCGCTGCTGATGGCTACGATCGCACCAACGGCGCCCTCTTCAGCTAACCGCTGAAGCAGGCATCCAGCCCGGCCTCGGCCGGGCTTAGTTGTTTTTGGGGGAAAGCAAACGGCACAATTCTGTAACAGCTGCCGAGGGACGAAGGTGTCGAAAAGCCTAAGACTCTTTGTAATCAGCCCAAATGCCTTGCACTATATGGGCCCTCTATCTCAGCGGTTTGCGGACATTTCCCATGCATGACGATATTCATTTCTATGAACCTTCCCAGGGCCACGGCCTGCCCCATGATCCGTTCAACGCCATCGTTGGTCCGCGCCCGATCGGCTGGATTTCGTCGCAGGATTCCCAAGGCCGGCTGAACCTTGCGCCCTACAGCTTTTTCAACGCGTTCAACTACATCCCGCCGATCATCGGCTTTTGCAGTGTCGGTCGCAAAGACAGCCTCAATAACATCGAACAGACCGGCGAGTTCGTCTGGAACCTGGCCACCCGCCCCCTGGCTGAAGCAATGAACCAGAGCTGCGCCATGGTCGGGCCGGAGGTGGACGAGTTCGAGCTGGCAGGGCTGACAACCGTACCTTCACGGGTGATCAGTGTGCCGCGAGTGGCCGAGACGCCGGTGTCGTTCGAGTGCAAGGTCACGCAGATCATTCAGCTGCAGCGAGCCGATAAGGAACTGGTGCCCAGTTGGCTGATTCTGGGGGAAGTGGTGGCGGTGCATATCGCCAAACATCTGCTTAAGGACGGGATTTACGATACCGCGGCCGCCGAACCGATCTTGCGCGGCGGCGGCCCGGCGGATTACTTCCAGTTAGGCCCCGAGGCCTTGTTCAAAATGCATCGCCCGCGCTAATTACCAAACCAGCTCGGCGTCTTCGGTGACGCCTTGCAGGGCTTGCAATTGCTCGGCTGCAGCAGCATCGGCGGCGGTTGCGGTCTTGAAAGTCTGCTCTGTGAGTATTTTGTGAAAGCGTGGGGCTCCACCTTCGTACAGGGCCTTGACCGCAATTGCTGCGTGATAAACCCCGGGTTCAACCGGAACCACAGCTGATACCGCTTCAAACTGTGCAAATTCTTTACGTGCCATGTTGCAACTCCCGGCCAATGGAAAAGCCGGCATTCTACCTGTTCAGCCCGCCCGCATTGCTGAAGGTCTGAAAATCGAGGCTATCCACTACCTGCTGCTGGACCAGCGCGCCGTAGATATCCATCAGTGCCGAGTTGAAATAGGCCTGCATCGAGGGCTCATCCTGCCAATAGCCCGCCACTTTCCACAGCGACGGGTCACTATGGCAATGCTGCAAGGCAAAGTGCAGGCAACCGGGGGTCTGCAGGGTCGGTTCGATCAATTGGCTCAGGCACGCCTCGACCCGGGCCGAACACCCGGCACGGGCGCGAACCAGAGTCATATGACTGACGGCATTGGACTGGGGCATGCAGGCCTCCACAAAGGAAAGTGGTGTTGGGGGGAGAGGTTCAAAGCTTAAGGCCCGGCCTCGATTGCCGTTAGTCGATTCCTGCCCCAGGCTTGCACGATTCTGCAAAACCTCAGCTTCCAGTGCGCTCATTGCACCAATAGGCAACCCCGCTGCACAGCAAGATTTCGAGCAAGGCTGTACGCCTGCCACGGGTTCGCCAGAGACTCAAGCGCTGGCAATGACAGGATCAGGCAAGACAACGACAGAAATCAGCTACCCCTTGGCCTTGCACAAACTTAAGCTGTGCCTGCCCTGTTGCTTTAATGAGGAAGCTCCCTATGTCCCCGCTGGAACCGCCGCGGCCCGCGTTCGACCCCGCGCTTGAAACACAGCGTGTGGAACTGGCCGACCTGATTTACCGCCACGCCCCTGCAGACGGCACCTTCGACACAGGTGTCCAGGCGTTGTTTGTGTCGCGCTACAGCCTGCCCAGCGATTTCGCCCCCAGCCTGCCCAAACCGGCGCTGTGCATCATGGCCCAGGGACGCAAAGAGGTACGCCTGGCCGACGAATACTTCGCCTACGACCCGCTCAATTATCTGGTGGTGTCCGTATCAATGCCGATCAGCGGCAGGGTGCTTGAAATCTCTCCCGAGCGGCCGGTACTGGCCTTGCGCCTGGATATCGACCCGGCTGAGATCACCACCATGATCAGCGATGCAGGCCCCATGGGTGTACCGTCGCGACCCACCGGGCGCGGGTTGTACGTTGAGCCCATCGACCAACCGATGCTCGACGCATTGCTACGCCTGACGCGCCTGCTCGACACGCCCAAAGATATCGCCATGCTGGCGCCGCTGATTCGCCGCGAAATCCTGTACCGGCTGTTGCGCAGCCCCCAGGGCTACCGCTTGTATGAAATCGCCAGCGAGAACAGTCAGAACCATCGCGTCAGCCGGGCGATTTCCTGGCTCAATGGCAATTTTGAGCAGCCGCTGCGTATCGACAGCCTGGCGCGGGAGGCCAATCTCAGCGTGTCGACCTTGCACCATCGATTCAAGGCCATGACTGCCATGAGCCCCTTGCAGTACCAAAAGCAGCTGCGCCTTAACGAGGCCCGGCGGCTGATGCTTAGCGAGGGGCTGGATGCTTCGGCCGCGGGTTATCGTGTGGGCTATGAAAGCCCGTCGCAATTCAGCCGCGAGTACAGCCGTCAGTTTGGCGCGCCACCGTTGCGGGACCTGGCGCGCCTGCGCATAAGCCTATAGCCCGAGAGATTGCTGCCAGTGCAACTCGTCGATTTCGATCACTGTTGGCCCCTGACGATCGGCAGCGCTGGCCAGGGCAGCACGCAATTGCGACTCGCCCTCGACCGTCTGTGCAGTGCAGCCCAGCGCCCTGGCCACGCCAATAAAGTCCGGGGTATAGATATCGACACCCACCGGCTCGATGGCGCGATTAAGCATGTATTTCTTGATCTCGCCGTAGCCCTGGTTGTTCCACAGCAGCACGATGATCGGCGTTTTAGCTTCCACCGCGCTGGCCAGTTCGGCGAGGGTAAATTGCAGGCCGCCATCGCCGATCAAGCACAGCACCGGGCCACCCGGTTTGCCCTCGGCACGACGCCCCAGCCAGGCGCCGACAGCCGCTGGCAAGGCGTAGCCCAGGGTGCCGTAGCCGGTTGATGAGTTGAACCAGCGCCGCGGTTGCTCGGGGTTAAAGGTGAAGTTGCCGGTGTACACCGGTTGAGTCGAATCGCCCACGCACACGGCATCCGGCAGCACATCGAACACAATCTGCAAGAAGCGGGTTTGCGCCCGGGTCGGGGCATCCCACTCGCTTTCCACCAGCGCCAGCAGACGACTGACCCGTGCTGCGCCCCACTGTGCATCCCGTGATGGCAATTGCCCGAGGTTCGCCAGCAAGGCCTGGGTCGCCAGATCTGCATCGGCCACCAAAGCCAGGGTCGGCGCGTAGTTGCGCACGGTCTGGTCGGGGTCGATATCGATGCGCAGCAAGGCGCCGGGAATCTCGAAGCCGCCGGCAAAGGTGGCGTCGTAATCGGTCTCCGCCAGTTCGGTGCCAATAGCCAGCACCACGTCTGCTTCGGCCACCAGCGCCCGGGTCGCGACCAGGGTCTGGGTCGAACCGATCAACAACGGGTGACTCGAAGGCAGCATGCCCTTGGCGTTGATGGTCAGGGCCACTGGCGCGCCCAGTCGCTCAGCCAGTTGCAGCAGCGCAGGTGCGGCATCGATCGCGCCGCCACCGGCCAGAATCAGCGGGCGTTTGGCCTGGGCCAGACGCTGGCTCATCTGTTCAATGGCAACAGGCGCAGCACCAGGGCGAGCAATGCTCACGGGTTGACTGGCGAGCAGCGCGTCGGCGTTTTCCACCAGCACGTCCAGCGGGATTTCGATATGTACCGGGCGTGGCCGCCCGGCCTGGAACAGGGCAAATGCCCGCGCCAGCACACCCGGCAGCTCTGCAGCCGACATTAATGTGTGAGAGAAAGCCGCTACGCCAGACACCAGCGCGGCCTGATTCGGCAACTCGTGTAACTTGCCGCGCCCGCCGCCCAGCTGGCTGCGCGACTGCACGCTGGAGATCACCAGCATCGGGATCGAGTCCCCATAAGCCTGGCCCATCGCCGTGGTGATATTGGTCATGCCCGGCCCGGTAATGATAAAGCACACACCCGGTTTGCCACTGGTACGCGCATAACCATCGGCCATAAAGCCTGCGCCCTGCTCATGACGCGGGGTGATGTGGTTGATCGTCGAACCTGCCAGCCCACGATACAGCTCAACGGTGTGCACGCCCGGGATGCCAAACACCTGCTCGACACCGTACGCCTCAAGCAGCTTGACTAATACTTCGCCGCACGTCGCCATATGCCCTGCTCCTCTTTTTGTTCTGGAATGAACCATTGAAGCGGTCGGCTGTGGTGCGCACAACGCAAACATGCTCATACTAGCCATGTCCTGGACTCATGGCTGACCACTGATGAAACGCCTACCGCCCCTTCCTGCGCTGCATACTTTCTTGATCACGGCCCAATGCTGCAACTTCACCCGTGCCGGTGAGCAATTGCATATCACCCAGGGCGCGGTAAGCCGACAAATTGCCGGGCTGGAGGAGCATCTGGGTTATGCGCTGTTCCATCGTCAGGCCCGCGGCCTGAGCCTGACCGAACAAGGCCAGGCGCTGTACCCGCGCATCGAGCAGGTGTTCGACCTGATCGGCGAGGCTGTGGAGTACGCCAGCATTCGCCGCACTCCACTGCAGATCAAAGCACCTACCTGCATGTTGCGCTGGCTGTTGCCCAAGCTGCTGCACTGGCAAACACTGCGCCCGGATGTGCCGGTAGAGCTGACCAGCAGCATCCAGCACGGGGTGGATTTTCGCCGGGAAGCGTTCGATGCGGCGGTGGTCTACAGCCCGCAACCGGGGCCAAAACGCCAGGGCTGGCACCTGTTTGACGAGCAACTGACCCCGGTCTGCGCCCCGCACTTGCTAGAGGGCAGCGAGGCGATCAACACCTTGGGCGACCTGGCGCAGCACACCCTGCTGCACCCCAGTCGCGACCAGCAGGACTGGACCAATTGGTTGAATGCGGCAGGAGGAGAGGTGTCGGCCATCCGCAAGAGCCAGTACTTCGACACCCTGGATCTGGCCATGACTGTAGCCGCCCAGGGCAACGGCGTGGCCATTGGCGACTGGTCACTGATCGGCGATGACCTGAAGGCGGGACGGCTGGCCATGCCCTTTGATTTCAAAGTACGCACCGGCGCTGCCTATATGCTGGTGTGCTCACCGCGCAGCGAACCCTCGGCACCGCTGCGCGAATTGCTGGATTGGTTGGTGAAGCAAACTGAGCCATTACCACTGTGGGAGTTGGGAGCACCCCAAAAACGGCTGTAACCGTTTAAATTGAACTGGTATGCCCAGGCACAAGCCGTGACACGGTACGCTTGGTGTTACGAACAATGAAATCTGAAGGCTTGATTGAGTCCACAGGCAAGGGGCGAAGCGCGAAATGGCGCAACTGCCCCCAACCGTCACTCAATACCCCACAGTAAACCGCTGACGGGAGTGCTTGGGCTGTTCGACTTCATCGAGCATGGCAATGGCGAAGTCGGCGAAGCTGATCCAGCTTTTGCCTTCGGTATTGATCAGCAAGTGGTCTTTACCCAAACGGAATTTTCCCGTGCGCTCTCCTTCGACAAACTCGGCAGAGGGTGACAGAAAGGTCCAGTCGAGTTCTTTCTCGGCGCGCAAGGTATCGAGGTAGACGCCGCCCGCCGTGGCCTCTGGCCGGTATTCGTCAGGAAAGCCCGGGCTGTCGATGACCTTGGTGTCGCCCGGCAACAGCAGTGAACCCGCACCGCCGACAAACAGCAGGCGTTTAACCCCGGCCTTTTTCATCGGCTCGATAATGGCCGAGGCTGGCAGTGTCGAGAAATGCGCAGCGCTAAGTACTACGTCATGCCCCGCCACGGCGTCTTGCAAGGCCTGGGCATTGTTGACGTCGACATCTTTGGTCACCACACCTGCACGCTCGCCCAGCTTTGAGGCGTTGCGGGCAATGGCGGTTACGCTGTGGCCACGACGCAGGGCCTCTTCCAGCAGTTGGCTACCGGCACGACCGGTGGCACCGATAATTGCGATTTTGCTCATGACGTTCTCCAGTCTGTGGGTATTACCGTTGGATACTTTCACCACTTCATTTCGCCCTTGGCCACCTTGGCACTCAGTTCCAGCGAAGATTCTTCGCCCAGGCCCGGGTAGCGTTTTTTCATTGCCGCAATCAGTTCGCCCGAGTTGCTGGCCTTGAGGGCCTCTTCGTCAAACGCCTTGATGTAGTCGCGGGTGAAGTACACCGCTTTCAACGAGTGATCGCTCTGGCCCAGGTAATGGCCCGGCACCACGATTTGCGGTTGCAGGCTGTCAATGCGCTTGAGGGTGGCCAGCCACTGCTTGTGCGACTGCGGGGTCTGGGTATCGGCCATCCAGACGTGCAGGTTGTCGGCCACTACCACGCCACCGACCACGGCTTTAAGCGATGGAATCCACACAAAGGTGCGCCCCGGCTGGCGCCCGCTCAGGCCGACGATATCCAGTTCGCGCCCTTCAAGGTCCAGGGTGTTGCCCTTCAGAGCCTGCGGCACAATCAGTTTGCCCGGTACATCGGCACCCATTTGCGGGCCCCAGAACGCCAGCTTGGCGTCTTTGGTTTCATTGATATGTTCAACCACCGGCGCCGGAGCCACGACCTTGGCGTCCGGGAACGCTTGGGTCAGGGTTTCAAGGCCAAAGTAGTAATCCGGGTCACCGTGGCTGATATAGATGGTGGTCAGGTGTTTGCCGCTGGCGCGAATCTTGTCCACTACTTGCCGGGCCTGGGCCTTGCCGAACTGGGCATCGACCAGGATGGCGTCCTTTTCACCACTGATCAGCACTGAGGACACCGGGAAAATCGCCGTCGCACCAGGGTTGTAGACGTCCAGAGTCAAAGGCGCCGGGGCAGCCGCAGCATGCGCGGCAAAGCCCAGCACAACAGCGCTGAGAAGAAAACGGCGAAGGGTGGAAAATCCGGTCATGGGTGATTCCTGAGTCAGTGGCCAAGGTCGGCGATGGACAGAGCTTAGTTGCACGATCGGGAACTAAAAATGCGATGCTTGAACATAGTTTGTTTCAGATATCGGGCAGATCATGGATCGTCTTATTGCAATGCGGGTGTTTGTCACCGTCGTCGACCTCGGCAGCCAGTCGGCGGCGGCCGACCACCTGGACCTGTCGCGCCCGGTGGTGTCGCGCTATCTGGCCGAGCTGGAAGAGTGGGTGGGCGCGCGGCTGATGCATCGCACCACGCGCAAGCTGAGCCTGACCGCTGCGGGCAACGAAACGTTGCCACGCTGTCGTCAATTGCTGGAACTGGCTGACGACATGCAGGCGGCCGTGGATGTGCCCAGTGATGCACCGCGGGGGCTGCTACGCATCAGCGTCAGTACTTCGTTCGGCCAGGCGCAATTAGCGGCAGCAGTGACCGACTATGTGCGCCTTTACCCGCAAGTCAGCATCGACCTGCAAATGCTCGACCGCACCGTAAACCTGGTGGATGAACGCATTGATCTGGCGATTCGCACCAGCAATGATCTGGATCCGAGCCTGATCGCCCGCAAGCTGACCGTTTGTCGCTCGGTGCTCTGTGCGTCCCCGGCATATTTGCGCGAACACCCGGCGCCGCAGCAGGTCGACGACCTGAGCCGGCACAACTGCCTGACCCACTCCTATTACGGCAAGAGCCTGTGGCATTTCACCCACCACGGGGAGGAAGCCTCGGTGCCGGTGCAGGGCAATATCAGTGCCAACGAAGCCAGCACCTTATTGAGCGCCACACTGTCTGGCGCAGGCATTTCCCTGCTGCCCAGCTACCAGGCCGGGGTGTTTGTGCAGCGGGGTGAACTGGTGCGCCTGCTGCCCGACGCAGAGCCGCGCGTGATGAACATTTACGCAGTGTATGCCTCACGCAAACACATGCCCGCGACGTTGCGCAGCATGCTCGACTTTCTCGCAGCGCGTTTCACCGACGAACCCGAGTGGGACAAGGGCTTTTAACCGCTGAGGAACGGAGCGAGTCAACTAGTCCATTTGAGGGATGCTACCGAACAAGACCACTCGTACAACTGACATGGCAAGTACCAAGCTGTGAACTAGCCTCAAAGTTGTAACGTCAGTGGAGCAAATGCCATGACTACCAAAACAAAAACAACATGCATGACCGTTTTTATCGTTTTTGCTGCCGCTGTCCTGTTTGCTGGCGCTTGCTACCGCGCCGAGCAAACCCGACAAGCAGCCAGCTTGACCGCCAGTTGCAATGGCGGGCACTGCACTGCAATGTTCAGTGCTCTGAGGTAAGGAAGCCCCGGAGCATCAGGGCGGGCTGATGCTGTCAGCCCGCCCTTTTCGAAAGTCACTGGGCGAAACACCGCTCAGGCGCCGGAAAAAACGCGCAAAGTAAGCTGGGTCTGCAAACCCCAGGCTGTCAGCCACTTCGCTGATGGTCATCGGCGTGTAAATCAAATGCCGCTTGGCCTCCAACAGCAAGCGTTGATGGATGATCTGCAACGCCGACTGCCCCGCCAGTTCGCGGCAGATGCTGTTCAAGTGCGCGACCGAAATCCCCACCTGATGGGCCAACTGCTCAACGCTCGGCTGCTCGCGAAACAACGCCTCGACCCGTTGGTTGAACAGGCCCAGATACTCGCGCCCGCGTGGCTGCAACTGCCGCGCTTCCCGGCGCTGGATCACCTGACGGGCAACCCACACCAGCAGCACGCTAATCAGTGACTGTAAAAGCATGTCACGGGCGGGCTGGGCACCGACATATTCGCGCTGCAGTTCGCTGAACAGGTTATTAAGGTAATCACGATCCTTGCCTGCCGGGTAACTGGCCACCCGTTGCAGCAAGCTGATGGCGCCGCCCAACTGTGCCTGCAACTGAGCCACCAGCGGTGCGGCCAGGGTCAGCACAAAGCCTTCGACATTCGGCGAAAACTGAAAGCCGTGCACCGATAACGGCGGAATCACCTGAATCGCCGATTGCTCCAGTACATGGCGCAGCCCTTCTACCTCAACCTGCGCCCGGCCCTTGTGCACATAGAGCAACTGGCACAAATCAGCATGCCGATGGGGGCGGATCTCCCAATCGTGGACGCGGCTACGCAGCGAGATGGTCTCGCAGTGCAGCAGGTCGGGGCTGAGCCAGTCTTGCTGCTCGCCGTAAAGCTTGAACACCGGGATTGAAAGATTCATTGCAGCCTGGCCTGAAATTTTGCTGAAAACCGATAATCGCACCGATTAGCGAAAAGTACCGGTTATGCCGTGTTTATCACCTTCTATTGCCTCTCTCACAAGCGAAAAATGCAGACACAAACTAATAAGAACCTGCTCGCCCCACTGGGTCGAGGCTGCGCGAGAGAACAATAATGAGAACTCAAGTCGCTATTATCGGTGCCGGCCCTTCAGGCTTGCTGCTCGGTCAACTGCTGCATAACGCCGGTATTGATAACGTCATCATCGAACGCCAGACCGGCGACTACGTTCTCGGCCGGATCCGCGCCGGGGTGCTGGAGCAAGGCATGGTCGACCTGTTGCGTCAGGCCGGTGTCAGCCAGCGCATGGACGCTGAAGGATTAGTCCATGATGGCTTTGAACTGGCCCTGGACGACCGCCAGGTGCATATCAACCTCAAGGGCCTGACCGGCGGCAAAACCGTGATGGTCTACGGCCAGACCGAAGTCACCCGCGACCTGATGGCCGCCCGCGAGGCCGTCGGCGCGCAAACCCTGTACAGCGCCAGCAACGTGCAGCCCCACGACATGAAAACCGAAGCCCCTTACGTCACCTTCGAAAAAGACGGCGAAAGCTGGCGTCTGGACTGCGATTACATCGCAGGTTGCGACGGTTTTCACGGTGTCTCGCGTCAGTCGATTCCAAGCGATGTGCTGAAAGTTTTCGAGCGCGTGTACCCCTTTGGCTGGCTCGGCATACTGGCCGACACCCCCCCGGTCAACGACGAACTGGTGTATGCCAGACACGCACGCGGCTTTGCCCTCTGCAGTCAGCGCTCGGCGACACGCAGTCGTTACTACCTGCAGGTGCCGGTCGAAGAAAAAGTCGAGGACTGGTCAGATCAGCGCTTCTGGGACGAGTTGAAAACCCGCCTGCCCCAAGCGCTGGCTGAGCAATTGGTAACCGGGCCCTCGATCGAAAAAAGCATCGCGCCACTGCGCAGTTTTGTGGTCGAGCCAATGCAGTACGGGCGCATGTTTCTGGTAGGGGATGCTGCCCATATCGTGCCGCCTACCGGGGCCAAGGGGCTGAACCTGGCTGCCAGCGATGTCAGCACACTGTTCAATATTCTGCTCAAGGTATACAGCGAAGGCCGCACCGAGCTGTTGGAACGCTATTCCGAGGTGTGCCTGCGGCGGATCTGGAAAGCCGAGCGCTTTTCGTGGTGGATGACCTCGATGCTGCACCGTTTCCCCGACAGCGACGGCTTTAGCCAGCGTATTGCGAGCAGCGAGCTGGAGTATTTCGTCGACTCCGAGGCAGGTCGTACCACCATTGCAGAAAACTACGTCGGGCTCCCTTACGAGGCTATCGAATAGGAACCTATCGAGTACACTGATGGGCATCTGCTACATGCTCTGTGCCCACAGGTGTCCCTTGACCAGTCTGAACCAGCCTCCCCAGGCCAAACCAGCCATTCGCAGCATTTTGATCGCCCTGATGCTGGCGATTTTTCTGGGGGCGCTGGATCAAACCATCGTCGCCGTGTCCATGCCCGCCATCTCTGCCCAGTTCAAGGATGTCAGCCAACTGGCGTGGGTGATTTCCGGCTATATGGTCGCCATGACCGTGGCCGTGCCGATCTACGGCAAGCTCGGCGACCTGTACGGGCGCAGGCGCCTGATGCTGTTCGGCATGGGCCTGTTTACCCTGGCCTCGCTGTTTTGCGGGCTCGCGCAGAACATGGAGCAACTGGTGCTCGCCAGGATCATTCAGGGCATTGGTGCTGGTGGGATGATTTCGGTCAGCCAGGCGATCATTGGCGATATTGTGCCGCCCCGCGAACGCGGTCGCTATCAGGGTTACTTCAGCAGCATGTATGCCCTGGCCAGCGTCGCCGGGCCGGTGCTGGGCGGTTATATGACCGAGTACCTGTCCTGGCGTTGGGTGTTTTTGATCAACCTGCCGCTGGGGCTGGCGGCCTGGTGGATTTCCCATCGCACCCTGGTCGGCCTGCCTGTGCCGCAACGCAAACCGATCATTGATTACCTGGGCACGATGCTGATGATCGTGGGCCTGACTTCGTTGCTGCTGAGCATCACTTTTATCGGCCAGGGCCAAAGCTGGCGTGACGAACAAGTCGCAGGCTTTCTGCTGGTGGCGCTGATCGCACTGGCGCTGTTTGTCTGGCATGAACGCCGCACCCTGGAGCCTTTACTGCCCATGCACCTGTTTGCCAACCGCAATGCGGTGCTGTGCTGGTGTACGGTGTTTTTCACCAGCTTCCAGGCCATATCCCTGATTGTGCTGATGCCGCTGCGCTATCAGAGCATCACCGGCGCCGGGGCCGACAGCGCAGCCCTGCATCTGCTGCCACTGGCGATAGGCTTGCCAATGGGCGCCTATTTTGCCGGGCGCATGACCTCGGTGACCGGGCGTTACAAGCCAATGATCCTGAGCGGTGCGGTGCTGATGCCCCTGGCCATTCTCGGCATGGCTTTCAGCCCGCCGAGCGCCGAGTTGCTGAGCGGGGTGTTTATGCTGTTCAGCGGTATTGCCTCGGGCATGCAGTTCCCGACGTCGCTGGTGGGCGCGCAAAACTCGGTGCAACAGCACGACATTGGCGTGGCGACCAGCACCACCAATCTGTTTCGCGCTCTGGGTGGTGCGATGGGGGTGGCCTTGATGTCGGCCCTGTTGCTGGCGTTGCTGCACGACTCGCTGCTGGCGCCTGTGGGCGGTCGGCCTCTGCTGGGAGAAGGCAGTTCGGGCAATGTGCTGCTGGACGGGCTGAATGCCGTACAAGGCCCGGCGCTGGATAGCCTGCGGGCAGAGTTGCTGCTGACATTCCGCCATTTGCTGAGCATCAGCGCGGCGGTTTCGCTGCTGGGGCTGGCTGCGGCGATTGCGATGCCCAATCAGGTGCTGCGTGGGCGGGAGGACAAGGCGCAGTAGTAACAATCAAAATCAAAAGCCCCTCACCCTGGCCCTCTCCCGGAGGGAGAGGGGACTAAAGGCAAAAGCAGTTTTGCGCAACACTACAAATCAGCCCCCTCTCCCTCCGGGAGAGGGTTGGGGTGAGGGCAAGGCAGTCAACGCCGACTCAAGGACGGGCGCTGATCTGCTTCTGCAAGTTCTGAATCTGGCTCTGCAAGGTATTGATGTTGCGCGTCATCTGCGCACGGAACACGTCAAACTCGGCAGCATTGGCGCCCTGGGCCGGTGCCGGGCGGTTCTCAAGTTCGCTTTTGAGCACGATCATGTCCTGCTCAAGACGCTCCACCGCAGCCGCCGGGTTGCCCTGTTTCTTCAACGCCGCCACGTCCGTTGCCTGCTGCGCCACACTGGCCTTGAGCGTCGACAACTCGCTGCCCAGCGCCTTGATCTCGGTTTCGAGCCGGGTCTGGGTTTCTTTCTGCGCCGTCACTTGCAGCAACATCGCCGCATTGATTTGCTCAAAGCGCTGATCCAGATCGCCCTGCTGCCCCGCCACCAGCCCTTGCTGACGCTTGCTCTGCTCCAGAAGCTGCTCTTCAAGCTGCTTGATCTGCAACTTCAAGGCCTCGCTGCCATTATTGATCGTCGACTCACTGGCCACCACCTTGCCGGAAATGGCCTGCAACCGCCCCGCTGCTTCTTCGCTGATACGGGCAAAGCTTTCCTGGGTTGCCACCAACTGCTGCTCCATCAGCGAAATCTGCTGAAAACTCCACCAGGCCAATCCGCCAACAGCCACCAGCAAGGCACAGATCAAGGTCCACAAAGGCCCGGTGCTCGGGCCCTTGACCTTGATCACCGGGGTGTTGCGCGAGTACACCGTGGTGCGCTCACGGGCACCGGCGCTGGACGCCAGTTCATCATGATCATCGGCATCGGCGCGCAGGGTCGGCACATTGTCAAAGTCGTCGCGGGCATCGTTACGCATCGTAAACCTTTAAAAATAGCGGCAAGTGGTTAGCGGTAAGGAGATTCCTGAGCTTTCCACCAACCACAGAATTCATCAAGCGCGGCCCACAGACTGACTTTGGGGTCGTAGTCGAGGTAGTGCCGGGCGCGGCTGATGTCGAGGGTAAAGTCTTTGTCCATGATCTGCACCCCCAAACGCGAGAGCGACGGCTCAGGCTGCCCCGGCCACAACTTGCAGGCGGCTTCGTTAAGCGCCCCACGGGTGTAGGCCAGGCCGTAGCCACGATAACGGGTCACTTGCGCCACGTTCATCTGGCGCATCACATAATTGACCACATCCCAGTACGGAATCGGTGTGCCATTGCTGATGTTGTAGGCCCTGCCCAATGCCGCAGCGCTGCTCAGCAAGCTGCTCATCAACGCCTCGTTGAGGTTTTGCATGCTGGTGAAATCGACCTTGTTCAGACCGTTACCGACAATGGCCAGACGACCTTTGCGCTGCTGCTTGATCAAACCCGGGAAGAGACTCATATCACCTGCCCCCGTGACAAAACGCGGACGCAGGGCAATCACTTCGAGGCCGAATTCCTGGGCACCAAAAACCTTCTGCTCCGCCAGGTTTTTGGTCGCGGCATAGGGGTGCCTGAAGCGCTTGGGCAACTGCTCTTCTGTCAGGTCAGTGTGATGACGGCCATCGAAGTACAACGACGCCGAAGACAAATGCACCAGGCGCCGCACCCGCTGTTTCAGGCAGGCCTCAACCACGTTTTCGGTCACCAGCACGTTGTCGCGGTGGAAGTCCTGATAACGCCCCCAGGCGCCCATATGGCCAGCACAATGCACCACCGCGTCGACATCGACACACAAGTCGCGCACCAGCAAACCATCGGTCAAATCACCCGGGATAAATTCAGCCCCGCGCCGCACCAGGTGTTCAACACCTTCGGCACGACGTCCGCTGACCCGTACGTCAAAGCCCTGCTCCAGGGCAAAACGCGCAAAGCGTCCGCCAATAAAGCCGCTTGCGCCGGTGACCAGAATCTTCATCAATCACTCCAAATGCTGTAATTCTTGCTGCGTGCTGTTTAAACGCTGCTGATCACGCCAAAGGCACTAACCAGCGGGCTGCCGAACGAGATAAATGTTCGGTCAGTTGCCCCAGCAGTTGTCCGCCATTACGCCAATGATGCCAGTACAGTGGCACGTCGATGGGTTTATCTGGCAAAAGCTCTACCAGCATTCCACTTTCAAGCTGCTCGCGCACTTGCAACTCAGGCACCAGCCCCCACCCCAAACCGGCCTCGGTCAAGCGGATAAAGCCTTCGGAGGATGGGCACAGATGGTGTTCGAAACCGTCGTCCACACCCAGTGCCGCCAGGTAACGATGTTGTAGAAAATCATCCGGGCCAAACACCAGCGCGGGAGTTTTGGGCAACTGTGCTGCGCTTACGCCGTGCGGAAAATGCCGGGCGATAAACCCCGGGCTGGCCAACGCCCTATAGCGCATGGCGCCCAGCAGCACGCTGCGCGCTCCCGCCACTGGCCGTTCACTGGCACACAGGCAGGCAGCCACTTCACCGGCGCGCATACGCTTGAGACCTACGGTCTGATCCTCAACCACAAGGTCCAGCAACAAGTGCTGCTCGGCGCAAAAATCCCCTACCGCCTGCGCCCACCAAGTGGCCAGGCTGTCAGCATTCAAGGCGATGCGCAGACGCTCGGGCAAGCCCTCATCGTCCAGTGCAGGCACCGCACTTTGCAGGTCACGTTCCAGCAAGCGCACTTGCTGCACATGGTTTAGCAGGCGCCGGCCTATTTCCGTCGGCGTTGGCGGCGTAGCGCGCACCAGCACCGGTTGGCCGATACGGGCCTCAAGCAATTTTATGCGCTGGGAGATAGCCGATTGTGACAGACCCAGCACCTGCGCGGCCCGTTCAAAACCGGCCTGTTCCACGACTGCGGCCAAGGCCGAGAGCAATTTATAGTCGAACATCAGTTTTCCTAATGAGCGATCAGCAATATTGGTTTTTCTTATACATCCAAGCACCCGACAATAGCCAGCAGCAACCCCGCCTGCAGTACAACGAGTAATCCTTATGTGGCAAAGCTACCTCAATGGCCTGTTGGTCGCGTTCGGCCTGATAATGGCCATCGGCACCCAGAATGCCTTCGTACTGGCGCAAAGCTTGCGCCGTGAACACCATCTGCCCGTGGCGGCATTTTGCGTGGTGTGCGATGCCTTGCTGGTGGCGGCCGGGGTGTTTGGCCTGGCGACCATTCTGGCGCAGAACCCCTTGCTGCTCAGTGTTGCGCGCTGGGGTGGTGCGGTGTTCTTGCTGTGGTACGGCACCCAGGCGCTGCGCCGGGCGTTTTCCAAATCGAGCCTTGAACATTCCGCTGGCCAGACTGCCCGCTCCCTTAAGGCGGTGATGCTCAGTGCGCTGGCCGTGACCCTGCTCAACCCTCATGTTTACCTTGATACAGTGTTGCTGATCGGCTCGCTCGGCGCGCAACAAAGCGTGCCCGGCGCCTACGTGGTGGGCGCGGCCAGTGCTTCGCTAATGTGGTTTTTCACTTTGGCCCTGGGCGCGGCCTGGCTGGCGCCGTGGCTGGCCCGGCCAAATACCTGGCGGGTACTGGACCTGCTGGTGGCGGTGATGATGTATGCGGTGGCAGTACAATTGATTGTTTCGGGTTGAAGCATAGGAAGGTGCCCTGGCGCCTGTGGGAGCGGGCTTGCTCGCGATGGTATCAGCGCGATCCTTCAGCCATACCGAGTCGCTTGCTTCGCGAGCAAGCCCGCTCCCACAAAGTGTTTTTAGCGTACTCAAAACTCATCGAGTTTTTATATCAATCGCGCTGAAACGTCTATTCCACACAGTTGTCGCGTGGTTATGCCGTCACCCCGGTGCTATGATCCTGACCCTGCGCCGCAAAGAGTAAAAACTCATCGGCGCGTGTTTGGCCGCCCGTGATCGGCCTTGCGCTCATCGCAACTGACCTGATTAGGAGAATCATCATGGCTTTCGAATTGCCGCCGCTGCCGTACGCACACGATGCCCTGCAGCCGCACATCTCCAAAGAAACCCTGGAGTTTCACCACGACAAGCACCACAACACCTATGTCGTGAACCTGAACAACCTGGTGCCAGGCACCGAGTTCGAAGGCAAAACACTGGAAGAGATCGTTAAAACCTCTTCGGGCGGCATCTTCAACAACGCCGCTCAGGTCTGGAACCACACCTTCTACTGGAACTGCCTGGCGCCAAACGCCGGCGGCGAACCAACTGGCGCGCTGGCTGATGCCATCAACGCTGCCTTCGGTTCGTTCGACAAGTTCAAAGAAGAATTCAGCAAAACCTCCATCGGCACCTTCGGTTCCGGCTGGGGCTGGCTGGTGAAGAAGGCTGACGGTTCCCTGGCCCTGGCCAGCACCATCGGCGCCGGCAACCCACTGACCAGCGGCGATACCCCGCTGCTGACCTGCGACGTTTGGGAACACGCTTACTACATCGACTACCGCAACGTACGTCCGAAGTATGTTGAAGCGTTCTGGAACCTCGTAAACTGGAAGTTCGTTGCTGAGCAGTTCGAAGGTAAAACCTTCACCGCTTAAGCCTGACTCCAGGTAAAAAAACCCGGCATTGCCGGGTTTTTTTTGGCCTGATTAAAAGTGCCAAAAGACCGCTGCACGCAATCCGGGCAAGCTAGTATGAAAGCGTTGGATTTTTTTATTGCGCGCCTCAAGTTCGAAGTCAGAATACCGACACAGTAGCGACCGTGAACGCTGCGTATTTGTTGCTTGCAGACTTGCAAAAAAACCTCCAAATACAAGGCCACAGGCATTATCGGCAGGAACAAGGAATAGCGCTTTGAAGCTGCAGTTCAAAAACAGCTTGTCACTGAAATTGCTCCGCATCGCGCTACTGTCAGCAGTGGTCGTAGGCGGTGTGCTGAGCTGCGCGCAAATTGTGTTTGATGCCTACAAGGTCCGACAGGCGGTCACGACAGATGCCGAACGTATCCTCGATATGTTTCGTGACCCCTCGACTCAGGCGCTGTACAGCCTGGACCGTGACATGGCCATGCAGGTCATCGAAGGCCTGTTCCGGGACCCGGCTGTGCACAAGGCCTCCATCGGTCACCCCAACGAAGCTGCCCTCGCCGAAAAAGCCCGAGCCTTGCAAAGCTCATCGAGCCGTTGGGTGACCGACATGATTTTGGGCCAGGAGCACACGTTCAGTATTCCGCTGGTGGGCCAGGGGCCGTTCAGCGAGTACTACGGCGACCTGAGCATCACCCTCGACACCGCCACTTACGGCCGTGGTTTGTTGACTGATTCGGCGGTCATGCTGTTTTCCGGGCTGTTGCGCGCCCTGCTGATGGGGCTGGTGTTGTACCTGGTGTACCAGTGGCTGCTGACCAAGCCGCTGTCAAAAGTCATCGGACACCTGACCAGCATCAACCCCGACCGCCCCAGCGAACACGTGATCCCGTTGCTCAAAGGTCACGAGCACAACGAACTGGGGGTCTGGGTCAACACCTCGAATGAGCTGCTGGCCTCGATCGAGCGCAACAACCGTTTGCGCCACGAAGCCGAGAGCTCGCTGTTGCGCATGGCGCAGTACGACTTTTTGACCGGGCTACCCAATCGCCTGCAGTTGCAGGGGCAACTGGGCAAGATCCTCAACGATGCCGGCCGATTGCAACGCCGGGTTGCGGTGCTCTGTGTGGGCCTGGACGATTTCAAGGGCATCAACGAGCAGTTCGGTTATCAAACCGGCGATCAGTTGCTCCAGGCCCTGGCCGATCGCCTGCGCGCCCACAGCGGCAGCCTTGGTGCTCTGGGGCGTCTGGGCGGCGATCAGTTCGCCCTGGTCCAGGCCCATATCGAGCAGCCCTACGAAGCCGCCGAACTGGCCCAGAGCATTCTCGATGACCTGGAGTCGCCCTTTAGCCTCGACCAGCAAAGCATCCGCCTGCGCGCTACCATCGGCATCACGCTGTTTCCCGAAGATGGCGACACCACCGAGCAGTTGCTGCAAAAAGCCGAGCAAACCATGACTCTGGCCAAAAGCTACTCGCGTAGCCGCTATCAGTTTTATATCGCCAGCGTCGACCGCGAGATGCGACGCATGCGCGAGCTGGAAAAAGACCTGCGTGAAGCGCTGCTGTGCAACCAGCTCCACCTCGTCTACCAACCACAGATCCGCTACAGCGACCATCGCGTGGTGGGTGTCGAAGCTCTGTTGCGCTGGCAGCATCCGGAACACGGCATGGTCCCGCCCGACCTGTTTATCCCGCTGGCGGAAAAAAACGGCAGCATCATTGCCATCGGCGAATGGGCTCTGGACCAGGCCTGCCGCCAACTGCGCGAATGGCATGACCAGGGCTTCAGCGAGCTGCGCATGGCGGTCAACCTGTCCACGGTGCAACTGCACCACGTCGAGTTGCCGCGGGTGGTCAACAACCTGTTGCAGCGCCACCGCCTGCCACCGCGCAGCCTGGAGCTGGAAGTTACCGAAACCAGCCTGATGAAAGATATCAGCACCGCTGCCCAGCACCTGCTCAGCCTGCGCCGCTCTGGCGCGCTGATTGCGATTGATGACTTTGGCACCGGCTACTCGTCATTGAGCTACCTCAAAAGCCTGCCGCTGGACAAAATCAAGATCGACAAGAGTTTCGTGCAGGACCTGATCGATGACGGCGACGATGCCACCATCGTGCGCGCCATCATCCAGCTCGGCAAAAGCTTGGGCATGCAAGTGATTGCCGAAGGTGTCGAAACCCCTGAACAGGAAGCCTATGTGATTGCCGAAGGCTGCCATGAAGGTCAGGGCTATTTGTACAGCAAACCCCTTGGCCCGCGAGAGTTGGTCGCTTACCTGAAGCAGGCCAGGCGTAACAAAGCCAGCATTATGTAAATCCATGTTTCTGGATTTACGAAAGATCCGGTGTAGAGCTGTGGTAAATAAGAAATATTTCCAACAGTAACCCTTTACAGAAAATGCATATCTTTCGCATCATGTGGCAGTTTCGCGTGCAGCCGCACGCTTGTCCCACCTCTCGAAGCAGGATTTTCGCCATGATTCGTATGCCCCTGGCCACCGCCAGTCTGCTGGCCATTGCTATTTCACTCGCCGGTTGTGGCGACAAAGACAAAGAAAAAACCGCCGCAGCGCCAACGCCAGCAGCCGCCACCAGCACCGCGACGCCAGCCACTGACATCACCGCAGCGAAAGTCGACGAAGCGGCCGCCAAGGCCGTCGTTGCCCATTACGCCGACATGGTGCACGCCGTGTACAGCGACTCGCTAAGCACTGCCAAGAAACTGCAGACCGCTATCGATGCATTCCTCGCCAAGCCGAACGACGACACTCTGAAAGCTGCCCGTGCCGCCTGGGTTGAGGCTCGCGTACCTTACCTGCAGAGCGAAGTGTTCCGCTTCGGCAACACCATCATTGATGACTGGGAAGGTCAGGTTAACGCCTGGCCCCTGGACGAAGGCCTGATCGATTACGTTGACGCCAGCTACGCCGGCGCACTGGGCAACCCGGGTGCCAACGCCAACATCATTGCCAACACCCAGATCCAGGTTGGCGAAGACAAGGTCGACGTTACCGAAATCACCCCGCAAACCCTGGCCAGCCTGAACGAGCTGGGTGGTTCCGAAGCCAACGTGGCTACCGGCTATCACGCCATCGAATTCCTGCTGTGGGGCCAGGACCTCAATGGCACAGGCCCGGGTGCAGGCAACCGCCCTGCTTCCGACTACCTCGAAGGCGAAGGCGCTACCGGTGGCCACAACGATCGTCGTCGCGCTTACCTGAAAGCCGTGACCCAACTGCTGGTCAGCGACCTCGACGAAATGGTCGGCAACTGGGCGCCGAACGAGACTGACAACTACCGTGCCACGCTTGAAGCCGAGCCGGTAAAAAATGGCCTGCGCAAAATGCTGTTCGGCATGGGCAGCCTGTCACTGGGCGAACTGGCTGGCGAGCGCATGAAAGTGTCGCTGGAAGCCAACTCCCCTGAAGACGAGCACGACTGCTTCAGCGACAACACCCACAACTCGCACTTCTACGACGCCAAAGGTATCCGTAACGTGTACCTGGGCGAGTACCTGCGCACTGACGGCACCAAACTGACCGGCCCAAGCCTGTCGTCGCTGGTCGTGGTAGTTGACCCGACTGCAGACGCTACATTGAAATCCGATCTGGCCGACACCGAAGCCAAGATCCAGGTCATTGTTGACCACGCCAACAAGGGCGAGCACTACGACCAACTGATCGCAGCAGACAACGCCGCGGGCAACCAGGTGGTTCGCGATGCCATCGCCGCCCTGGTCAAGCAGACCGGTGCCATCGAGCAAGCCGCTGGCAAGCTGGGTATCAGCGACCTGAACCCGGACAACGCCGATCACGAGTTCTGATCTGCTGCGTTTGAGTGAAAGAAATTGAGGCGGCCTTCGGGTCGCCTTTTTTGTGGAGCCTGTACTTTCCCCCTGTGGAAGTCTCCTGTGGGAGCGGGCTTGCTCGCGATGCAAACGACGCAGTCTGTCAGGCAAACCACATCGATCCCATCGCAAGCAAGCCCGCTCCCACACATAAAGGCCGTTTGCCTGCCACTAATCAAGGCAAACGCTAATCCCTCTTATTTCAATTCACCTTCCCTGCTAGACTTTACGCCCTCGATTTTGCTCACTGATCTGGACGCTTGATGCCTTCGTTGCCTCTTCGCCTGTCTCTGCTGCTTGTGGCCCTGGGCCTTGGCGGTTGTGATGATGCCCCGCGATTTACCCAACCCGAGCCCGGCGAAGCCCGCTCCGGCGGGGCTACTACGGTGCGCAAAACCGATCAGAATGCGTTTTCCATGCCCTCGGCCAACCTGTCACCAACCCGGCGCCTGGATTTCAGCGTCGGCAACAGCTTCTTTCGCAGCCCTTGGGTGATCGCGCCCGCCACCACCACAGCCCGTGATGGCCTGGGCCCGCTGTTCAACACCAATGGCTGTCAGAACTGTCATATCAAGGATGGCCGCGGTCACCCGCCCGCCCCCGGTGCCAAGAACTCGGTGTCGATGCTGGTACGCCTGTCGATCCCCAACGACCCCACCTACGCCACGCTGATCGAACAGGCCGGTATCGTGCCTGAACCCGTGTATGGCGGTCAGTTGCAGGATATGGCCGTGCCCGGCGTAGCGCCCGAGGGCAAGGTGCGGGTCGATTACGAGCCGGTCACCGTGCGCTTCAAGGACGGTACCGAAGTCGAGCTACGCAAACCCACGCTACAGATCACCCAGCTGGGTTATGGTCCGATGCACCCCGACACCCGCATGTCGGCCCGCATCGCACCGCCGATGATTGGCCTGGGGCTGCTCGAAGCCATCCCCAACGAGGCGATTCTGGCCAATGCCGACCCTGAGGACAAAAACCGCGATGGCATCTCCGGGCGCCCGAACTGGGTGTGGGATGACGCGCAACAAAAGACCGTTTTGGGCCGTTTTGGCTGGAAAGCCGGGCAACCGAACCTCAATCAACAAAATGTTCACGCCTTTTCTGGTGATATGGGCCTCACGACCTCCCTGAGACCCTTCGATGACTGCACCAAGGCGCAAACAGCCTGCCTCAAGGCACCCAACGGCAATGGCCCGGATGGCGAGCCCGAGGTCAGCGACAATATCCTGCGTCTGGTCGAGTTCTACACCCGCAACCTGGCCGTGCCCGCCCGCCGTGATGTCGGCGCGCCCCAGGTACTGGCCGGAAAAAACCTGTTCTATCAGGCCGGCTGCGCCTCATGCCATACACCAACGTTCACCACGGCGGCTAACGCCGCCGAGCCGGAGCTGGCCAATCAGGTCATCCACCCCTACAGCGACCTGTTGTTGCACGACATGGGGCCCGGCCTTGCCGACAACCGCACCGAATTCGCCGCCACTGGCCGCGACTGGCGCACGCCGCCGCTATGGGGGATTGGTCTGACCCAGGCAGTGAGTGGCCACACCCAGTTTTTGCACGATGGACGTGCCCGCAACCTGCTCGAAGCCGTGCTGTGGCATGGTGGCGAGGCCGAACCGGCCCAGCAGCAGGTTTTACGCTTTAATGCCGAGCAACGTGCTGCGTTGCTGGCGTTCCTGAACTCTCTTTAACGCCTTACAAGATCGGGGACCCCGACATGTTTCGACCCAAGCTTCTGTTCACCAGCCTTGCCGCTATCGCTCTTGCTGCCTGCTCGCCCCAAGACCCGCAGGCCGTCACCTCGGCAGCCATTGCCAAGCAAGTGATCCTGCCGACCTACAGCCGCTGGGTTGAAGCTGACCGCCAATTGGCCGTCAGCGCTCTGGCCTATTGCCAGGGCAAGGAAAACCTTGAGACTGCCAGAGCCGACTTCTTGCATGCGCAAAAAGCCTGGGCCGAGCTGCAGCCTTTGCTGATCGGGCCTCTGGCCGAAGGCAATCGTGCGTGGCAGGTACAGTTCTGGCCGGACAAAAAGAACCTGGTCGGCCGTCAGGTCGAGCAACTGGTGATTGCCCAGCCGCAGATCGATGCTGCTGCGCTGGCCAAATCCAGTGTGGTGGTGCAAGGCCTGTCTGCTTACGAATACATTCTGTTCGACAGCAATATCAACCTCGCTGACGATGCGCAAAAAGCCCGTTACTGCCCGCTGCTGACCGCCATCGGCGAACGTCAGAAGCAACTGGCCGAAGAAATCCTCGCCAGTTGGAACAGCACGGACGGCATGCTCGCGCAAATGAGCAAATTCCCCAACCAGCGCTATGCCGACTCCCACGAAGCCATCGCTGACGTGCTGCGCGTGCAGGTCACCGCCCTCGATAGCCTGAAGAAAAAACTCGGCACACCAATGGGCCGCCAGAGCAAGGGTATCCCGCAGCCGTTCCAGGCCGATGCATGGCGCAGCGAGTCGTCGCTCAAAAGCCTGGCCGCCAGCCTGGCTGCAGCCCAGTCCGTATGGGCCGGTGTCGACAACAAGGGCTTGCGCAGCCTGTTGCCTGCCGAGCAAAAGCCGTTGGCTGACAAGATTGATGCGGCCTATGCCACTTCGCTCAAGCTGTTCAACGACAACCAGCGCACTCTTAACGAGCTGTTGGCAGACGATGCCGGGCGCGCCCAGCTCAACGCCATCTATGACAGCCTGAACGTGGTTCACCGCCTGCACGAAGGCGAGCTGGCCAAGGCCCTGGGTATCCAGTTGGGCTTTAACGCCAACGACGGCGATTGATAAAGGAAGGTTCGATGATGCGCAGGCAAGCTCTAAAACTCGGTGGTTTACTGCTCAGCGCCGTCACGCTGGGCGGCTGGTCCCTGTTTAAACAAAAGGACCTGAGCCCGCTGCTGTTGAGTGCCCGCGACGATGGCGAAGGCAATCACTTTGCGGTCGGTTATCGCCTCGATGGCACCCGGGTATTCAGCACCCGGGTCGGCCAGCGCTGCCATGACATCATCAACCACCCGACATTGCCCATTGCACTGTTTGTGGCCCGGCGCCCCGGCACCGAAAGCTACCTGATCAACCTTATCGACGGGCAGTTGCTGCAAACCCTGAGCTCCCTGCCCAATCGGCATTTTTATGGCCACGCAGTGATCCATAAAGATGGCGAGTGGCTGTACACCACCGAAAACGACACCACTGACCCGGGTCGTGGCTTGCTGGGGGTTTATCGTTTTGAGGGTGAACGCCTGATCCACAGCGGTGAAATCCCTACCCACGGCGTAGGCCCGCATCAAGTGTCATGGATGCCTGACGGCGAAACCCTGGTGGTGGCCAACGGCGGCATTCGCACCGAGGCCGAAAGCCGGGTGGAGATGAACCTTAACGCGATGGAACCCAGCCTGGTGCTGATGCAACGCGACGGCACCTTGCTCAGCAAGGAAACCCTGAGCCAGCAGATGAACAGCGTGCGCCACCTGGGGATTGCCAGCGACGGCACCATCCTCGCCTGTCAGCAATTTATGGGCGATGCCCATGAGTTGTCCGAATTGTTGGCCATCAAGCGTCCGGGCCAGCCGTTTGAACCCTTCCCGGTGGCCGAGGCACAACTGCGTGCCATGGGCCATTACACCGCCAGTGTCGCAGTGCACAGTGAGTTGCGCCTGGTTGCGCTGACTGCGCCGCGCGGCAACCGGTTCTTTGTGTGGGATATGGACAGTGGCGCCTTGCGCCTGGATGCGCCGTTACCGGATTGTGCGGGGGTGGGTGCAGTGAAGGATGGTTTTGTGGTGACTTCCGGTCAGGGCCGCTGCCGGTTCTACGATTGCCGCCAGAGCGATCTGGTTGCCAGGCCTTTGGAACTGCCGTCGGGGCTGTGGGACAACCATCTGCATGTTATCTAAAGCCACCCCCCCTGTAGCAATTGACGATCAGGACGTAGCCTCGCACTGCTCGTCAACGACTACAGGGATTACAGTGATTACTTCTTCAGCCCTTGGCTCATACCAAACATAAACAACAGAAGATCTTGATCGGGCCTGGTCGCTACCGCCGCTTTTACCACGCGCGGTAAGGGGCAATGAGCCCCGATCTGGGGCCCGCTTAACACTTGAGTTGCAGGCTGCTCCCAAGCAGCAAACGCCACGCCAGCAATGACCAGGGCGCCCAGCAGAAACAAACTTCGTGCTATTTCTCGCTTCATCACCGTAAACCTTTGATAGCGCTGCCAAACACTGTTTTATAAAAATAGATCAATCTGTCCCACTCCGTGGCATTCCACGACGAATGGCGCCGCAGTTGCTTAAGGTCGTGTGACGCGGCTTTTTGGGCCGTCAGGCGTTGCCGGCTTTTTTCCAGATCCAGCAAAGCCACAGCAACCTCTGCCCCCTCGCCCTGCCCCGTCACCCGAACAAACACATGCTTGGCGTACAGGCAGCCATGCTGCCAGCGGCCCAGGTGCATACGTGCCAGGGTCTGGCCAATGGCCTCAAGCACGCGATCATGTACCGCTTCACCGTGACGCTCACGCTCACCGGCGGCGTACCAATTGTCGATCTCGACAAAGCCATCCAGGCCCACGGTCACCAGCAGTGCACGCCATTGCTTGTCTGCCGTTTGCTTCGCCCCGCAGTACACCAGTTCTGGTACACCAACCGACAAGCGGTTCAGGGCCAGCAACGCGTCCTGTTCACGCAAAACCGTCGGCCGACCCAGCGGGTAGCGCCAGCTACGGTAGGTATGCCCGACCTGGCGTTTGACGTAGAGCAAGCGCCCATTACCATCGTGAATCCGTTGTACACCGCTCTCACCACCGCGACGCTGGTTGGGCTCTTCAACCCATTCGCCTTGCTGATTCCAGTGAAACTCGAATCGGTCTTCAGTCGCAGAGGGGGATGGCTGTACAAAATCAACGGTCATGAGTTATCTCTTTCGTAATACGTAAACCCGCCACATCGCGTAGAGCGGAATAAAGTCCAAATGGTCCTGAACGGTGAAGCCTGCCTTTTTAAATTCCGCTTCCACTGTAGCAGCAGGTAACACAAAACGGTTTTGGTAACCGTATTGCTCTGCCTCTGCAGCCCGCTGACGCTCAAGACGCTTGCGTTTCCAGGCTTTGAAATTGCCATCTACCCACAACGAAATAATTACGCTGTCGCGGCTGACGCGATGAAGCTCCCGTAATAGAGCCATCCGGTGGCTTGCATCGCCAATGTGGTGCAGCAAGCGCATGCAAAAAACACTGTCAACCGAGTTATCAGGCAAATCTATTTCAAAAGCTGACATCTGCAAACGCCGTACCCGTTTCACCACATCGGCCGGTTGCGCCAAAGACGCCACCTCCAGCATGGACGCCGAATTGTCGGCGCCAATGATTTCGCGGCTTGGCATTTGTGCCAGCAACGGCCAGAAACGACCTGCACCACAAGGTAAATCGAGGACGACTTGAGGCTCACCCGCCAACTGCAAAGCGCGACGCGCCAACTGTTCATCACGTTTGTGCGACAGACGCCGGGCCAGGCCGTCCTGATGCTTGATCAGATATTCAGCAGCATGCTGCTGATCGTACTTTTCAGAAAACTTGAGTTTGATGATCGGGTTCATGCCTGTGCTCCTGAAGCTAATGAGCACTACCTTAATCAGCAGAACGTTTGCATCAGGTCATCAGCAGGTGAAAAATCTGTCAGACGTCCTACACAAACATTGCAAGGTTTTACAGGGCGAAAATACTGGCGCAGGGCCATGTATCGACCAATGATTGGAGAGTGCGGCCTGCAGAGCGCAGGCCGCGGGAGGGGGTCAAACGTCGCCCGGAGCAAGCTCGACGCGAAAGCGGCAGCCGTTGGGCTCCATGGTGGTAAGGCTTACGCGCCAGCCCTGGCTGTCACAGATGCGCTGCACCAGTGACAGGCCCAGACCCAGCCCTTCGCCACGCTTTTCGCTGCCTCGGACAAAGGGCTGGAACATTGCCTGACGTTTTTCTTCCGGGATGCCGACGCCGCTGTCTTCCACCACAAAACCGCTGGGTTCAAGAGTCAGGCGGATAAAACCGGTATCGGTGTAGTGCAAGGCATTACGCAACAAGTTGCCCATGACTGCATGCAGGAAAGTAGCGTTGTAACGGGTGTCCAGCGGGTTGCCGGGCTCATAGATCAGCTCAAGGCCTTTAGCCTCAATGGGCTCGCGCCACAAACTGATCAGGCCTTCGGCCACAGTGGTCAGGGTCACCGTGGGCGACATGCTGGCATCCTCATGTTGCGCTCGGGCAAGCATCAGGAAGGTTTGCACCAGTTCGCGCATTTCCTCACAGGCGCGGGAAATACGCTCGACCTGTGAGCGACTGCGCTGATCCAGTGACGGACTTTCCAGCAACAGCTCGCAGGAACTGGCCAGCACCATCAGCGGAGTACGCAACTCGTGGCTTACATCACTGGTGAACAAACGTTCGCGGGTCAGGGTGTCACGCAGGCGGCCCAATGTGGCATCGAACGCCACTGCCAGCTCACCCACTTCATCGGCCGCGTAATCCGGCGCCAGCGGCGGTGCCAGGCCCAGCAACTGGTCTCGATGACGAACCTGACGTGCCAGGCGCACAACCGGCGCCATTACCCGGCGGGCCAGGGTCCAGCCTAAAAAGACCGCCAGGGCCAGGGCCAGGACAAAACCGACCACAACCACGGCAAACAGCACCCGCTCGCG
This sequence comes from Pseudomonas sp. B414, assembly GCF_055408445.1. Lineage (NCBI taxonomy): Bacteria > Pseudomonadati > Pseudomonadota > Gammaproteobacteria > Pseudomonadales > Pseudomonadaceae > Pseudomonas > Pseudomonas sp. B414. The sequence goes on from NZ_JBUZTQ010000007.1 coordinate 75,044, forward strand.
CTCTTCAAAATCGCTCTGGTCTTGCAGCAACACGTAACGTCGGCCGTCGACCACTTCAACCATCGCGTGATACGACAATTGGTCACGAAATACTTCGTGAAAGCCCGGATCCAGATGGCGCAGATCCTTGGGCAAGGCAAAGTCACCGCGCCCGCCACTGAAATAAAACAACTGGCTGGGCTTGGGCCGATGGTTCCAGTCCGCGCCGTTATCCATCAACAACAGTCGCTGCAAATCCCCGCCCAAACCGGCCGAAATCAGTTTTTCTTCGACCAGATGCACAGTGGCAATAATGCCTACGGCGAAAGTCCCTGCCACCAGCGCACTCATCAAGGCAAAAGCAATGATGATCCGCTGGGAAAGGCTTTGCTTAAACTCCATCGCGGACCTCGGCGAGGCGGTAGCCCACGCCATGTACGGTTTGCAACAGAGGCTTGTCGAATGGCTTGTCGATCACCTGACGCAGTTGGTGGACATGGCTGCGCAGGCTGTCGCTGTCCGGGCAATCGTCGCCCCACAGGGCTTCTTCGAGAACTTCGCGGCGCAGCACATGGGGGCTTTTCTGCATCAATACCGCCAGCAACTTCAAACCCACCGGGTTGAGCTTGAGCAAACGGCCTTCACGGGTCACTTCAAGGGTGTCGAGGTCGTAGCGCAGCTCGCCGACCTGCAGCTCGCGCCGGCCACCGCCCTGGGCACGGCGCAATACCGCCTCGATCCGCGCAGCCAGTTCCGACAGGGCAAAAGGCTTTAGCAGGTAGTCATCGGCGCCGGACTTGAAGCCTTGCAGACGATCGTCCAGTTGGTCACGAGCGGTGAGCATGATCACCGGGGTATCACGGCGGGCATCTTCACGCAGGCGTTTGCACAGGGTGTAACCATCGATGCCGGGCAACATGATGTCGAGCACAATCAGGTCGTAATGCTCAGTGGCCGCCAGATGCAGGCCCGACAAACCATCTTGCGCACAGTCAACGGTATAGCCCTTGAGACCCAGGTAGTCGGCCAGGTTGGCGAGGATATCGCGGTTGTCTTCAACCAATAGAATTCGCATGGGCACTCTCTCCGTTCACAGTTGCGGCCGTCTTGGCCCGCGCAGCTTAAGGCCAAGAACCGCGCAGGGCCAGCACCACAGGACGTTCAGGCTATTTAGTTAGCACTCTCACATAAATGACATATTTTTTACTATCGGTTCACAAACTCAATACAGTGGCGCCCGCACACTTTCGCCCCCCCCGCGTTTAAGGAAAAACAACTAATGCGTCTGCTGCACACCGCGCCTATGCGCTATCTCCTGCTGTTGACTGGCTGCTGGCTGGCGACCTTTCTGATCACCCGAGGCGTTCTGCTGGTCACTCACCTGGGAGAAGCCGGCAACAACTGGCTACCGGTGTTTGGCATTGGCCTGCTCTACGACCTTGGCTTTCTGACCTATGCCGCCGTGCCGCTGGGTCTGTACCTGCTGCTGTGCCCGCCGGCCCTGTGGCGTCGTCGCTGCCATCAGTGGTTTCTGCAAGGTCTGCTGACCGTCAGCCTGTTCGCCATGTTGTTCACCGCCGTGGCCGAGTGGCTGTTCTGGGATGAATTCGGCGTGCGTTTCAACTTTATAGCCGTGGACTATCTGGTCTACTCCGACGAAGTACTTAATAACGTGCTGGAGTCCTACCCGATCGGCATCCTGCTTAGCGCCATCGCCCTGGCTGCCATTGTACTGAGCCTGATTTTGCGCAAGCCGTTCAATGCAACCATGAAAGCTCCGCTGCCAACAGTGGGCGGTCGTATCGCCACGTTTGCAGGCCTGATGCTGGTAGCGGGCCTGAGTCTGCAACTGCTCGACCAGGACGGTCCGCGCGGTCAAGGTGGCAATGCCTATCAACATGAACTGGCGAGCAATGGCCCCTACCAGTTCTTCGCTGCTTTCCGTAACAACGAACTGGATTACCAGCAGTTTTACGCCAGCCTGCCTGCTGATGTAGTGGCCAAACAACTGCGCAACGAACTGACCGAGCCCAACGCCACCTTTGTTGGCCAGGATCCGCTGGATATCCGCCGTAATATCGATAACCCCGGTACCGCGCGTCAGCCCAATATAGTACTGGTGACCATCGAAAGCTTCAGCGCCAAGTACCTTGGCAGCAACGGTGACGACCGCAACCTGACGCCAAACCTGGATCAACTGCGCAAGGAGAGCCTGTACTTCAATAATTTCTACGCCACCGGCACTCGTACCGACCGGGGTCTGGAAGCCATCACCCTGGCTATTCCACCGACCCCGGGACGTTCCATCGTCAAGCGTATCGGCCGGGAAAGCGGTTTTGCCAGCCTGGGCCAGCAGCTTAACGGCGTGGGCTACGACAGCGTGTTTGTCTACGGCGGGCGCGGTTACTTCGACAATATGAACGCCTTCTTCAGTGGCAACGGCTACCGCGTCGTTGACCAAAGCAGCGTAAATGAAGCCGATATTCACTTCAAAAACGCTTGGGGCATGGCTGACGAAGATCTGTACCGCGAAACCCTGAAGCTGGCCGATGCCAATTACGCACAGCAAAAGCCGTTTCTGTTGCAGTTGATGACCACCTCGAACCACCGCCCTTACACCTACCCTGAAGGTCGGATCGACATCAAATCGGGTAACGGTCGCGACGGCGCGGTGAAATACACCGACTACGCTATCGGCCAGTTCCTCAAGAGTGCGCGTCAAAAGCCCTGGTTCGACAATACGATTTTTGTATTCGTGGCCGATCACACGGCAGGCAGTGCCGGTAAAGAAGACTTGCCGATCACCAACTACCAGATTCCGCTGTTTATCTATGCGCCCAAGCTGATTGAAGCCCGCGAAGATTCGCAGTTGGCCAGCCAGATCGACCTGGCACCGACGCTGCTTGGCTTGCTCAACCTGGATTACCAGTCGACCTTCTTCGGCCGTAACCTGTTGCAGGAAAACCCGCTGGCGCCGCGTGTGGTGGTGGGCAACTACCAGCATCTGGGGTTGTTTGACGGCAAAGACCTGGCCATTCTCAGCCCGCGCCAGGGCCTGCGTCGCCACGACGAGGCGCTGACTACCAGTATTGAGTCGCGGGTACCGGCGACCGACCCGTTGATTGAACGGGCGATCACCTACTATCAGGCGGCCAGCCACGGATATAAGCAGCAGCTGTTGGGCTGGAAGCCGGAGCAAAAGGCGCATGTGCAGGTTTCAGAGCGCTAATTGACCCACGACCCTCACCCCAACCCTCTCCCAAAGGGAGAGGGGGCTGATCGGGGGATATTTCAGAATCTCTGCAGCCTGAAGGCATTGAGTTGAATCTTGCATCAGTCCGGTCAGTCCCCTCTCCCACCGGGAGAGGGGCATAAAAAAAAGCCCCGCCTGATTACTCAGGCGGGGCTTTTGCGTATCGGGGTAAGGCTGGCTTACATCATGCCGCCCATACCACCCATGCCGCCCATGTCTGGCATGCCGCCAGCTGGTTTGTCTTCCTGGATCTCAGCGATCATCGCCTCAGTGGTGATCATCAGGCTGGCAATCGACGAAGCCGCTTGCAGAGCCGAACGAGTCACTTTGGCCGGGTCAAGGATACCCATTTCAATCATGTCGCCGTATTCGCCAGTGGCTGCGTTGTAACCGTAGTTACCCGAACCCTGCTTAACTTTGTCGACAACTACGCTTGGCTCGTCACCCGAGTTGGCAACGATCTGGCGCAGAGGTGCTTCAACAGCACGACGCAGCAGTGCAATACCAACGTTCTGATCGGCGTTGTCGCCTTTCAGGTCAGCAATGGCCTGCAGAGCGCGAACCAGTGCCACGCCACCGCCAGGTACCACGCCTTCTTCAACGGCTGCACGAGTTGCGTGCAGGGCGTCTTCAACGCGGGCTTTCTTCTCTTTCATTTCTACTTCAGAACCAGCACCAACCTTGATCACTGCAACGCCGCCAGACAGCTTGGCCAGACGCTCTTGCAGTTTTTCACGGTCGTAGTCCGAAGTGGTGTCAGCTACCTGGGCGCGGATCTGAGTCACACGCGCCTGGATGTCAGCTTCAACACCAGCACCGTCGATAACGGTGGTGTTTTCTTTGGTCACGGTGACGCGCTTGGCATTACCCAGGTGTTCCAGGGTAGCGCTTTCCAGGCTCAGACCGATCTCTTCGGAGATAACGGTACCGCCAGTCAGAACAGCGATGTCCTGCAGCATTGCCTTGCGACGATCGCCAAAGCCAGGTGCTTTGACAGCAACGACTTTCACGATACCGCGCATGTTGTTCACAACCAGAGTCGCCAGGGCTTCGCCTTCAACGTCTTCGGATACGATCAGCAGTGGGCGGCCGGCCTTGGCAACAGCTTCCAGAACTGGCAGCAGTTCACGGATGTTGGAGATCTTTTTATCGACCAGAAGGATCAGCGGACCGTCGAGTTCGGCAGTCATGGTTTCTGGTTTGTTGACGAAGTACGGGGACAGGTAGCCACGGTCAAACTGCATGCCTTCAACAACAGACAGTTCGTTTTCCAGGCCCGAGCCTTCTTCAACAGTGATCACGCCTTCTTTACCGACTTTTTCCATGGCTTCGGCAATGATGTCGCCGATGGAGCTGTCGGAGTTGGCAGAGATGGTACCTACCTGAGCGATTGCCTTGCTGTCAGCGCATGGCTTGGCCAGGGATTTCAGCTCTTTGACAATAGCGATGGTCGCCTTGTCGATACCACGCTTCAGGTCCATCGGGTTCATGCCGGCAGCGACGGCTTTCAGGCCTTCGTTGACGATCGACTGAGCCAGAACGGTTGCAGTGGTAGTACCGTCACCAGCGTCATCGTTGGCACGGGAGGCAACGTCTTTAACCAGCTGCGCGCCCATGTTTTCGAAGCGATCTTTCAGCTCGATTTCTTTTGCAACGGACACGCCGTCCTTGGTGATGGTCGGAGCGCCGAAGCTCTTCTCGATGATCACGTTACGGCCTTTAGGGCCCAAGGTCGCTTTTACTGCGTCAGCCAGGACGTTTACACCGGCCAGCATTTTTTTACGGGCGGAGTCGCCGAATTTAACTTCTTTAGCAGCCATGTTCGTTCTTCCTTAAATACTTTGTAGTAACGGGAAAAGGAGCGGGGAATCAGCCTTCGATTACAGCGAGAATCTCGTTCTCAGCCATAACCAGCAGGTCTTCGCCGTCGACTTTTACAGTGTTGCTGCCGGAGTAAGGGCCAAACACAACCTTGTCACCCACTTTCACGGCCAGCGCACGTACTTCACCGTTGTCCAGCACGCGGCCAGTACCGACAGCGAGAATCTCGCCGCTGTTGGCTTTCTCGGCAGCAGAACCCGGCAGAACGATACCGCCAGCGGTTTTCTTTTCTTCTTCGCTGCGACGGATTACGACGCGGTCATGCAGAGGACGAAGCTTCATTGTCGATCTCTCCTAATTGTGGTGTTCATCGGCCGGTGTCAATACCGGCTGGGTTTGCAATTCCGGAAATGCCGGGTGCGATTCGCGGTTGGGGTTTTGCTGTTGCCAGTAAAACCCTGCGGTGTCCGTTACATAAGGGCGCATCCACTTATTACAAGGGCACGCCCACGAAATTTTTAACCTGGCGTGCCACTTGAAACAGACACGGCACCCAAGGTGCCGTGTAGATAACGCCAAAGCCTTATTTATCGCGATGCTCGAACTCGCCTTCGATCACATTGGGCTCACGCCCCAAAGGCTGATGGGCGCGTGGTCGTGCGGCTTCGAAGTCTTCGGCAAACGCACGCTGGCGGATGGCCTGTTCTTCAGCACGCTTGCGCAGGCGGTTGACCAGAAACCGGCGAACTGGCGGGAACAGCAACAACAGACCGGCCGCATCGCTGATAAAACCAGGCAGAACCAACAGTCCACCACCCAGCGCCAGCATCAGGCCTTCAAGCATTTGCTGAGCAGGCAGCTCGCCGCGATTCAGGCTTTCGCGCGCTTTGAGCGCCGTGGCCAAGCCTGCGACGCGAACGACCAGAACACCCAGCATGGAGCCGGCAATGATCAGCAGCAACGCGGGGAAAAACCCTATGGCGGTGCTGACCTTGAAAAAGACGTACAGCTCTAGCACTGGAAACAACAGAAAGAGCAATAGAAAAGCGCGCATCAAATGATTCCTCTCCGGAAGAATATCTTCCAACCAGATATAGATGACGGCGCGCCTCGCCAAATTCAAGGCTATGCCGTCTGTTTTTTCGGCCACTCACTGGCGCGAGCCAATAAAACCAGAGCTTCGCGTACCTGTGTCGAAGTATTACAAGACTCAGGAAAGGCCAGCCAGTGCAGGCCTTCACCGATCCGCAAATGCATGCCTTCGCTGTCGATGCCCACCAGCGTAGCTGGCGCCGTGCGGGGCAGCCCGGTCATTTCGACATAGTGTTCGATGGCATTGGCATGGTCGCTGTTCATATGCTCCACCATGCGCACCTCGACCTGCCCGGCAAAGGGATTGGCCAGCGTGACCTGATCCAGCCAGTGAATGGCCCCAAAGCCGCCTATATAACGGTGGCGCACCGGGTTAAGTACCCAGAAGTCGAAATCATGGGCGGTGTCATAGCCCTTCGCTTCAGGGAAGTAGCGGTAGTAACGCTCGGCTGCGGCCTCAATGGCTGCCGTGTCGCTCAGTTGCTCGGCTTCGGCCAGCACGGTAAGGCGACCAACCGCCTGCACGTCTTCAGCCCCGCGCTCGCCGACCATCAAGGAACACTTGGGATCCTTGCGCAGATTATGGGTGTGCTGGGCAATACGGCTGATCAGAATCAGCGGCCGCCCCTGCTCGTCCAGGCAGTAAGGCACCACGGAGCCAAACGGGAAACCCGGCATGGCCTTGGACTGGGTGGCCAGGGCGCCACGGTATTCCTTGAGCAGTAATTCTCGGGCATGCTTGGCAGCTTCAACGCTCAACTTATGACTCCTTAATAAAAATCCGTCGATAACGGTCGAGATCAGGGCACTCATGCAACTAAAAGACAAAGTAATCATTATCACTGGCGGCTGCCAGGGGCTGGGCCGTGCCATGGCCGAGTACCTGGCGGCCAAGGGCGCCAAACTGGCACTGGTCGACCTCAACCCGGAAAAGCTCGAATTGGCGGTCGCCGCCTGTCAGGCACAAGGTGTTGAGGCTCGCGCCTACCTGTGCAACGTCGCTGACGAAGAACAGGTTACGCAAACCGTGGCCCGGATTGCAGAAGATTTTGGCGCGATCAATGGTCTTGTCAACAACGCAGGAATTTTGCGTGACGGGCTGCTGCTCAAGGTCAAGGACGGGGTCATGAGCAAAATGAGCCTGGCACAATGGCAGGCGGTAATCGACGTCAACCTGACCGGGGTTTTCCTGTGTACCCGTGAAGTGGCAGCGAAAATGGTCGAGCTGAACAACCAGGGCGCGATCATCAATATTTCGTCGATTTCCCGTGCCGGCAACGTTGGCCAGACCAACTACTCGGCGGCCAAGGCCGGAGTGGCAGCTGCCACCGTGACCTGGGCCAAGGAGCTGTCGCGCTACGGCATTCGTGTTGCCGGCATCGCGCCGGGCTTTATCGAAACCGAAATGACCCTGGGCATGAAACCCGAAGCCCTTGAGAAAATGACTTCGGGCATCCCGCTCAAACGCATGGGTAAAGTTGAAGAAATCGCCCACTCGGCGGCGTACATCTTCGAGAACGACTACTACACCGGGCGGATTCTGGAGCTGGATGGCGGGTTGCGGATCTAAACCCGGCCACGAAAAAACCTGTAGCAGCAGCCTCGTTCCTTCGGCAACCGCGGAAATTTGTCGAAATGTCTTACCAGGTAACACCAAAGCCGAAGGTATAACGGGTTTTGTTCAGCGCATTATCAGAGCCGCTCGAACTGCCAATGAGGTCTTTTTCAGCCTTGAGGTTGAGCGATGCCCATTCGGTGACTTTGTAACGCAAACCGATTTCGGAATCGAGGCTGTAGTCCGATGTTCCTTCCAACGACTTGCCCAGCTCGCCATTGGTAAAGAAGGAAACCGTTTTACCCATCAGGTAACGGTTGTAATCCCACTTCATGGCCAGCGAGTAGAAGTTGTCCTTCGTGCCATCAGAATATTCATAATCGGTGCGATTGAGCAGTGAACCCAGCGAGAATGCGCCCAGTTCATCATCCCAGAACTGGTAACCAGGACCTGTACCGACAGTGCGTTGGCGGGAGATGTCTTCCACCCGGTCACGGTTATAGGTCAGCCGACCTTGCCAGTACCACTTGTCACTGATGAAGTAATCCAGAGCATATTCCGCGGTCCAGTTGTCCGTCGTTACTACGTCGTTCTGAAACTCGCGGTTGTATTCGCCTTCGGCGTGATGACGCCAGGCGCCGTGGCGGGCAGTGGTCTTGAAATCGAGATCGTAGTCGTCGGTATCCTTGTCCGCCCGTTTGTAGTCCATCGCCACATCAACATTGCCTTTCCAGACCATGTCTTCGACCAGCGGTTTGGGCTTGATGATTTGCTGGATACTGGCCAGAGGCACGGTCTTGGGCGCCTCGCCGTTGGCCAGGGTCACGTTGCCGTCCTCGGCTGCCTGCAGTGACTTGGCCTTTTCACCGGTCCAGGCATCCTGCTTGACCAGCAACTCCTGGTCGCTCTCAAGGGTCTTGACCTGCTTCCAGTCGATGGGGACTGCGCCCGCATAGTCGGTCTGAATTAGCAGTTTGCCACCATCAAAGACTTTGATCTTGCCGCTCAGGCGGTCGCCGTTTTTCAACCAGACCGTATCGGCAATCACGGGCGTGGCAATAGTCAGAAATACAATGCATAACAGGGTTCTGGACAACATAAGCGGCTGCGAAACTCAGAATTGCGAAAGAATGACGGCATTATCCGGGTGGACACGCCCTTGAGGAAGAAAGACCGACTCATTATGTTGGAGTTCCTTCTATAGTTCAGTTAACCGCAACCCCCGACCAGACGTTCGCCGTGAATATACCCACAGACACTCCGCAAACCCCTGCCGAAATTCGCCGCACTGCGCTGTACTCAACCTTGATGCTGGTGCCCGAGGGTAGTGTGGTGACCTACGGCCAACTGGCCGAAATGGCCGGACTGGGTCGCGCTGCGCGCTGGGTCGGGCGAACCCTCAGCCAACTGCCGGAAGGCACTCGACTGCCCTGGCATCGGGTTCTCGCTGCCGGCGGTCGTATCAGTTTGCCAGTAGGCAGCCCGTCCGGGGACGAACAGCGCGCGCGTTTGCGAGCCGAAGGTCTGACTATCATGAATAATCGTGTGGATATACAACGTCATGGCTGGCGCCAGATAGAGCACTACGGTTAGAGTGCGCCCTTTGTTTCCGCAACCAGAGGCAGACTCCAGTCCATGCCCCGTAAAACCTGGCGCGAAGCGCTAGCTGCCTATTCCAGCCCCTCGACCCTTGTGCTGTTGCTGCTCGGTTTCGCCGCCGGTTTGCCGTACATGCTGGTGTTTTCAACCCTTTCCGTGTGGCTGCGCGAGGCCGGTGTGGCCCGTGAAACCATTGGTTATGCGAGCCTGATCGGGCTGGCCTATGCCTTTAAATGGGTGTGGTCACCGCTGCTGGACCAGTGGCGTTTGCCGCTGCTCGGCAAACTGGGCCGGCGCCGCTCGTGGCTGGTGCTGTCGCAGACCCTGGTAATCCTGGGCCTGATCGGCATGGGTTTCTGTGACCCGCAAAAACATCTGTCCTGGCTGATTGCCATTGCGGTGGTGGTGTCTTTCGCTTCGGCGACCCAGGACATAGCCGTCGACGCCTATCGCCTGGAGATCGCTGAAGACAACCGCCAGGCTGCGCTCGCCGCCAGCTACATGTCCGGTTATCGCGTGGCGGCCCTGCTGGCCACCGCTGGCGCCCTGTTCTTTGCCGAGGGCTTCGGCTCCACCGGCTTCAACTACAAACACTCGGCCTGGACCGGCACCTATGTGCTGTTCGGCTTGCTGATGGTTCCGGCGCTGCTCACCACCCTGTTTATGCGTGAGCCGCCGGTGCCGTTGCGCACTCAGCTGTCGGCCGGGCGCTACAGTTTCGGTCACCAGTTGGCGTCTGTATTTGTACTGATCGTGTTGCTGGTTTCAGTCCCGGCCATGTTCACCCAGCTCTACAACACCGATTTTGCCGGGGTGCTGTTTGAAGGCGTCAGCCCGCTCAATCTGGTGCTGGAAGACCGGGCATTTCTGCGCGCCATCCTTTACACCCTGCTCACGGTACTGTGCCTGTCATCTATCGGACGACGAGGTTTGGCGCCAGTTCTGACGCCGGTTAACGATTTTATCGTGCGCTATCGCTGGCAGGCCTTGCTGCTGCTGGGGCTGATCGCCACCTATCGCATGTCGGACACGGTCATGGGCGTCATGGCCAACGTGTTCTATATCGACCAGGGTTTCACCAAAGACCAGATTGCCGGTGTCAGCAAGATTTTCGGCCTGATCATGACCCTTGTAGGCGCCGGCATGGGGGGGTTGTTGATCGTGCGCTTCGGCATTTTGCCGATCCTGCTGATTGGTGGGGCAGCATCAGCAAGTACCAACCTGCTGTTTATGTTGCTGGCGGACATGGGCCCGAACCTGGACATGCTGATCGTCACCATTTCACTCGACAACTTCAGCTCCGGCCTCGCCACTTCTGCGTTCGTGGCCTACCTGTCCAGCCTGACCAACCTCAAGTTTTCTGCCACCCAATACGCCCTGCTCAGCTCAATCATGCTGTTGCTGCCGCGCTTGATGGGCGGTTACTCGGGGGTCATGGTCGAGAAGTTCGGCTATCACAACTTCTTTATCATCACTGCGGTAATGGGCATCCCGACGCTGCTGCTGATCGGCCTGCACTGGTACCAGGAAAGCCGCCGGGCCCGCCAGAATCCCGCAGTCGACCTCGAAAAACACCCGTAAATACTGGGGGGAGCCGCTCTCCCCCGCCCACCCTGTACGCAAGCAGCACTCGCCCGTACAATGCCCGTCATATCTAGTCATCAGCAACGGCACCGGCTAACCATGCGCACCAGTCAATATTTGCTCGCCACACAGAAAGAAACGCCTTCCGATGCGGTCGTTATCAGCCACCAGCTGATGCTGCGCGCCGGCATGATTCGCAAACTCGCTTCCGGCCTGTACACCTGGCTGCCCATGGGCCTGCGGATCATGCGCAAGGCCGAAGCCATTGTTCGTGAAGAAATGAACGCTGCAGGCGCTCTTGAAGTGCTGATGCCGAGCATCCAGCCCGCTGAGCTGTGGCAGGAATCCGGGCGCTGGGAAGAATACGGCGCTGAACTGCTGCGCCTGAAAGATCGCCACGGGCGCGAATTCTGCGTGGGCCCGACCCACGAAGAGGTCATTACCGACCTGTGCCGCAACGAGCTGAACAGCTACAAGCAGTTGCCGATCAATCTGTACCAGATCCAGACCAAATTCCGTGATGAAACACGCCCGCGCTTCGGCTTGATGCGCGGTCGCGAGTTCATCATGAAGGATGCCTACTCCTTCCACGTAGACAATGCTTCGCTGCAGGTCACCTATGACCGCATGCACCAGGCCTATTGCAACGTGTTCACCCGCCTGGGCCTGAACTTCCGCCCTGTACAAGCGGACAACGGCTCCATCGGCGGCGCCGGCTCCCACGAATTCCACGTGCTGGCCGAATCCGGCGAAGACGATATCGTGTTCAGCAACGGTTCCGATTACGCGGCCAACATCGAAAAAGCCGAAGCCGTTCCAGCCGAAACCTCGCGCCCTGCTGCTACTCAAGAGCTGCGCCTGGTGGACACGCCGGACGCCAAGACCATCATTCAATTGGTAGAAGGCTACGACCTGCCAATCGAAAAAACCGTCAAGACCCTGATCGTTCACGCTGCCGAAGAAGGCAAGCTGATCGCTCTGGTAATCCGTGGCGATCACGAGCTGAACGAAATCAAGGCGGGCAACCACCCGCTGGTAGCCAGCCCGCTGACCATGGCTTCGGACGCAGAACTGCGTGACGCCATCGGCGCTGGCGCTGGCTCCCTGGGGCCGTTGAACCTGCCACTGCCGTGCATCATCGACCGCTCGGTCGAGCTGATGAGCGACTTTGGTGTTGGTGCCAATATCGATGACAAGCACTACTTTGGCGTCAACTGGGAACGCGACCTGCCAGTACCGACCGTTGCCGACTTGCGCAATGTGGTCGCTGGCGACCCGAGCCCGGATGGCAAAGGCACGCTGGAAATCAAGCGCGGCATCGAAGTGGGTCACATCTTCCAGCTGGGCACCAAGTACAGCGAAGCGATGAAGTGCCAGGTGCTGGGCGAAAACGGCAAGCCGGTTACCCTGGCAATGGGCTGCTACGGCATTGGCGTTTCCCGCGTGGTTGCCGCTGCCATCGAGCAGAACAACGACGAGCGCGGCATTATCTGGAGCGATGCCCTGGCCCCGTTCCAGATTGCCCTGGTACCCCTGCGCTACGAAACCGAAGCCGTACGCGAAGCCACCGACAAGCTTTACGCCGAACTGACAGGCGCAGGCTTTGAAGTGCTGCTGGACGACCGTGACAAGAAAACCAGCCCCGGCATCAAGTTCGCCGACATGGAACTGATTGGCATCCCTCACCGGATCGTGGTCAGTGACCGTGGCCTTGCAGAAGGCAATCTGGAATACAAGAGCCGCACCGAAGCAGAGCCACAAGCCCTGCCAGTTGCTGATGTGCTTGCCTTCCTTCAGGCCCGTATCGCTCGCTGAAACCAGATAGAGGCGTCATGTTCAAGCGAAACACCTTAACCCTCGGGGGCGCCGCCATGTGCGGCGCCCTGCTGTTGGGCGGCTGTGCCAATCACATGTCGCAACGCAGCGAGCACGAGGAGCGCATCGAGCGCAAACTGCTCGCCCACAGCCTGCAGATCGATGTTGGCTCGCCAGCGGTGCTTGAGCTGCCGCAACGCCGTGTACGCATCAATGAACAAAAGACCTTCGAGGTCACCGAGTTCGATGTCACACGCCATTACGACCGCTACACCCCTTACCAGCCCTGGCGCGAGGTCTATGAGGTACCGCTGGGTGCCGTGGCCATCGTCGCCGGGGTGGGTGCCAATGTGCTTAACGTGTTCATGTTCGGGCAACTGCCTGACAGCGTGACCAAGGACTGGATCAATTACGGCTTCGCGGGCATCAACCCGGCGATGAACGTACAGTCACATGGCCGCGCCGAGCAGAACCTGGCCGGTATTGATGATGTTCAGCGCGACAAGCGCCTGGAATATTCAAGCCTGCCATGGGCTGAGCGCCCGGTTGTGGTCAAGGCCGGCAAACAGACCCATGAACTGACCACCGACCGCCATGGCGTGCTGCGCCTCAACCTGCTGGACAGCCCTTTTGCCGAGCAGGACCTCAATCACATCGGCAAACTGACTATCATGGTTGAAGATGCCCAGGACGAAACCCACTCGGATTCGACCTTGTCGATCAGCAGCCATTTACGCGGCAAGCTGCTCGAAGCGCACAACCTGATCTATGACGACCTGGAGGGTGACGACGTCAACCAATGGGTACATCGGGTCAAGCGCCTGTCAGAACTGGGACTGGAAGAAGAAGCCAGCGAACTGGAACAAAGCCTGATCGAACTCACGCGCAACGACCCAGAGTTGCAACGTGAATTCCTGCACTCTTTGACCAAGGATGCCGGGCGGCTGGTGGCGGATCCCGGGGTCAGCTGACGCCAGCCCCGCTCCCACATAATGATCCCGGCAAGGTCCGAATTTTGTGAGCACCGCAAAACCTGTGGGAGCTGGCTTGCCAGCGATGCAGACAACTCGGTATAGCAGGCACATCGAGTGGATACCATCGCGAGCAAGCCCGCTCCCACCAGGGTTCGAATCGCCTAGCGAGTGAACAACTCCAGTTGCTCATGCCCATTGTTCAAATCCTGCAAACGCACACCAAGCCCGAGCAATCGCACGGGCTTGGCACCGCGTGCAAATGCCTGGCTCAACAACCCCTCATAACTCTCAAGGTCACGCCCGGCGCCCGACTGCTCCAGCGTGGTCTGGGTAAAGTCGTGGAACTTCACTTTGACAAAGGGTTTGCCCGGGCGATAACTGCTGTCGATACGAGCAATGCGCCGAGTCAGTGTCTCAAGCAATTCCGGGAGCTTTTCCAGGCAACTGGCCAAATCCGGCAAGTCGGTATCGTAAGTGTTTTCTACGCTGACTGACTGACGCCGACTATCACTCTGCACCAAACGCTCATCAATCCCACGCGCCAACCCCCACAACCGCTCACCAAAACTGCCAAATTCACGCACCAAGGCCAGCTTGTTCCAATCACGCAGTTGCAGGCAGGTTTCGATACCCAGACGCCCGAGCTTGTCCGCTGTTACCTTGCCTACGCCGTGCAGCTTGTTGACCGGCAAGGCCGAGACAAAGTCTTCGACCTGATCCGGAGTAATCACGAACAACCCGTTGGGTTTGCGCCAGTCACTGGCGATCTTGGCCAGAAACTTGTTTGGCGCCACGCCCGCCGACACCGTGATATGCAACTGATTGGAGACCCTGCGCCGAATCTCCTGAGCAATGCGCGTGGCACTGCCAGCAAAGTGCGGGCTATCAGACACGTCCAGATAAGCCTCGTCCAGGGACAGCGGCTCGATCAACTCGGTGTAATCGCGCAAGATACCGTGAATTTCTTTAGATGCTTCTTTATAAGCATCCATCCTGCCATTGACGATAATCAGGTCCGGGCACAGCTTTAGCGCATGCCGGGATGCCATCGCCGAGCGCACACCGTAGGCCCGCGCTTCGTAGTTACAAGTTGAAATCACCCCACGCCGATCCGCCGAGCCCCCGACAGCCATAGGCCTGTTTGCCAGGCTCGGGTCATCACGCATCTCAATAGCGGCATAGAAACAGTCACAGTCGACGTGGATGATTTTGCGCTGTGTCATGTAAGACGGCGTTCTTAAAGGGAGTAGGCAATGCAGATCGTCAGTATGTCACCACGAACTGTATATAGCACCAGTAGTCTTGATTCTGGCCGACAGACGTGGGAATTTTCGGCGCTAAATTTGTTTTTTCAATCGAACCACAGCTTCCAATAGAGCTACAGACCATACAAAACGGGGGCTGCAGCCATTTTCATAACTGCTTTTTCTATCTAACCAATTGAAGCAGAACGCTTTTTTCTAAATTAACGTTTGACAGCCCGGCGGATCGCTGTAGAATCCACCCCACAGACGCGGGATGGAGCAGTCTGGTAGCTCGTCGGGCTCATAACCCGAAGGTCGTCGGTTCAAATCCGGCTCCCGCAACCAAACATCGAAAAAGGCTACTCGAAAGAGTGGCCTTTTTTGTGCGTGCGTGTTTTGTCGCACCTATCTGCAGTCGCTGCCGCAGGCTGCGATGGGAGTGCGCAGCAGCCCTGCTTTCTTTAGCTGTTTGCTGACGAAGGTCCTTCGGACCTTATCGCAGCCTTCGGCAGCGACTACAAAATTGCGTACCAGCATCATTTCGACCTTATTTACATCATTTACGCATTAAAGGTTGACTCCCCCGCTCATCACTGTAGAGTGCGCCCCACAGACGCGGGATGGAGCAGTCTGGTAGCTCGTCGGGCTCATAACCCGAAGGTCGTCGGTTCAAATCCGGCTCCCGCAACCAAACATTAAAAGGCTACTCGAAAGAGTGGCCTTTTTTGTGCCCGGGTGTTTTTGCCCTCCTCCTGCCAATCGCAGGAAATGGATTAAAACCGGGTATTTCAAGCGCTTACGTGATTTAAGGGTTGACACCTGCACGATCCGCTGTAGAATCCACCACACAGACGCGGGATGGAGCAGTCTGGTAGCTCGTCGGGCTCATAACCCGAAGGTCGTCGGTTCAAATCCGGCTCCCGCAACCAAACATCAAAAAAGGCTACTCGAAAGAGTGGCCTTTTTTGTGCGTGCTCGAAAAGTTCGGGTCAGGCGTTTATTGACATTAAACGTCATATTTCTGAAAGTCCGCTCGTCTATGCTTCGCGACAGCAATTACCCTTTTTCCTCAGGCTAAACCTGAACCTTAGGCAAACGGCTGTACATATTTAGAAATATTTTGACCAAAAGGATTGGTAACTTGAGCCTATGCCTCCATCCTATCGCGCACGATCCACGAGGTGATTGATGCCCGATAATTCGCCAGAACTTAAAGAAACCGTTACAGCAGCCCATCCAATTGCCGCGACCCGTTTGCGCTGGCTGGATTTGCTGAGCAAGTATCGCCAGCCCATTGGCCTGGCGCTCACATTGCTGCTGTTTGCCATAGCGCTGATTGCCTGTCGCCATCTGCTCAGCGAACTTGACCTGTATGCCCTGCACGACTCGATCCTGGAAGTCCCCAAGCCCGCCCTGCTCGGCGCCGTGGCTGCTACTGCCGTGGGCTTCCTGATTTTGCTCGGCTATGAGTGGTCAGCCAGCCGCTACGCCGGGGTCAAACTGCCACCTAAAACTCTGGCGCTGGGCGGCTTTACCGCCTTTGCCATTGGCAATGCCATCGGCTTGTCGCTGCTTTCTGGCGGCTCGGTGCGCTATCGCCTGTATGCACGTCATGGCGTAGGGGCATCGGAAGTCGCCCATATGACGCTGTTCGCCAGCCTGTCTCTGGGCTGCGCACTGCCGCCCCTGGCAGCATTGGCAACGCTGAGCAACCTGCCCGCAGCCTCCGCCGCCCTGCATATTCCGGCCTGGATACTGGGTTCGATCGCCTTCGCGGTACTGGCGCTGTTTGCCGTGCTGGCGCTGGGCATCTACCGCCGACGCCTGCCCGAGCAACCGATCCCGGATAACCTGCTGGTAAAGGCCGGGCGTCGCACGTTACGCCTGCCAAGCCCGCGCCTGACCCTGCTGCAACTGGTGATTACCGCACTGGACGTGGCCGCTGCTGCCACCGTGCTGTATTTACTGCTGCCTGAAGCTCCGCCTTTTGGCGCCTTTATACTGGTTTACCTGCTGGCACTGGCGGCTGGCGTTCTTAGCCATGTACCCGGCGGTGTCGGTGTCTTTGAAGCGATCCTGCTGGCCGCCTTTGCCGACAAGCTGGGTGCCGCACCACTGGCTGCCGCCCTGCTGCTGTATCGCATGATCTACGTGATCCTGCCGCTGCTGATCGCCTGCCTGATGCTGTTGATGAACGAAGCCCAGCGCCTGATCCATACCCGGCAAAGCCTGCGGGTTGCCTCGGGCCTGGCAGCGCCGGTACTGGCGATACTGGTATTTATGTCTGGCGTGGTGTTGCTGTTTTCCGGCGCCACCCCCGAGATCGACACACGCCTTGAACATATCGGTTTTCTGATCCCCCATCGCCTGGTTGATGCCTCGCACTTTGGCGCCAGCCTGATCGGCGTGCTCTGCCTGCTATTGGCCCAGGGCCTGCGCCGACGCCTGTCAGCCGCCTGGATGCTGACCACCATTCTGTTGCTGGCAGGCGCCGTACTGTCCCTGCTCAAGGGCTTTGACTGGGAAGAGGCCACTATCCTGGTCCTGACCGCCAGCCTGCTGGGGCTGTTCCGCCGCTCGTTCTACCGCCCGAGCCGCCTGACCGAGCTGCCGTTTTCGCCGCTGTATCTGGTGGCCAGCATCTGCGTGCTGGGCGCTTCGATCTGGCTGCTGCTGTTTGCCTATCAGGACGTTCCGTACAGCCATCAGCTGTGGTGGCAATTCACCCTCGACTCAGACGCCCCAAGAGGCCTGCGCTCGCTGCTGGGTGCCGCCGTGCTGCTGGTGGTCGTGTCCCTGACCTGGCTGCTGCGCACCGCCCGCCCGGTGATCCACCTGCCCGATGCCGTCGAACTGGAAAAGGCCGGCAAGATCATTCTCGCCTCCGACCAGCCCGACGGCGGCCTGGCCCTGACCGGCGACAAGGCCCTGCTGTTCCACCCGGACGACAACGCCTTCTTGATGTATGCCCGCCGCGGACGCAGCCTGGTGGCACTGTATGACCCGATCGGACCACCGCAGCAGCGTGCCGAGTTGATCTGGCAGTTTCGCGACCTGTGCGACACCGTCCACGCCCGCCCTGTGTTCTATCAAGTCCGCGCCGAAAACCTGCCGTTCTATATGGACATCGGCCTGACTGCGATCAAGCTCGGCGAAGAAGCCCGGGTCGACTTGCACCGTTTTGATCTCGAAGCCAAGGGCAAAGAGATGAAGGACCTGCGTTACACCTGGAACCGTGGCACCCGTGACGGCCTGTCACTGGAAATTCACGAACCGGGTGAAGCACCGATGGATGAGCTCAAGGTGATTTCGGATGCCTGGCTCACCGGCAAGAATGTGCGCGAAAAAGGCTTCTCTCTGGGACGTTTCAGTGAGGAGTACATCAAGCACTTTCGCGTGGCGATCATCCGCTTCGAAGGCAAACCGGTGGCTTTCGCCAACTTGCTTGAGACCCACAGCCACGAGCTGTCGAGCCTCGACCTGATGCGTGCCCACCCAGACGCCCCGAAACTGACCATGGAGTTCATGATGGTCGGCCTGATTCAGCATTATAAAAAGCATGGATACGCACGTTTCAGCCTGGGGATGGTACCTCTGTCCGGCCTGCAACCGCGGCGTGGCGCACCTCTGACCCAGCGTCTGGGGTCGATGTTGTTCCAGCGCGGCGAGCACCTGTACAACTTCCAGGGTTTGCGTCGCTTTAAAGACAAATTCCAGCCTGACTGGGAACCTCGTTATATGGCCGTGCCCGCCGGACTCGATCCGCTGGTAGCGCTGGCTGATACCGCCGCCCTGATTGCAGGCGGCTTGACTGGATTGGTGAAACGTTAATGAAACATCGTTCCTGGCGGTTTTTGTTGCTTGCCTTGATAGTTCTGGTCGCGCTGGCAGCAGGCGGCTATTGGTGGTGGAATCGTCCGGCTCCAGAACCGACGATAGAACACCTGAGCCAAGCCGATGGCTCGACCCTGACCAAGGTTACTCCCGGGCAGAAAGCCCAGGCACAGGTGGTGATCGCCACCCCTGCCGAAGAAGCCCTTAATGACAAGCAGCTGCTGGCCTTGAGCCGTGGCGGTAAAGCGCAGCTGGTGCAAGTGATCCTGCCCAAGGACGATTGCACCCTGCAGCAGCAGGCGCTGCAAACCGCACTGCAACAGCTCAAGGGCCCGGCAACCCTGGTCAGCGGTATCGGCCCCGGAGCAACCCTGGCCTGGCGCTGGCTGGCCGAGCAAAGCAACGACAAGGCCCAGGCTGTGTCGGTAGGCTTCAAGCTGGAAGAACCTGGCTGCGCCCTGCCCGTGCCGAAAACTGCTGCCCACGGTAACTGGCTGGTGGCCTGGAACGACAACCCTGATGACCCTAGCGCCGCTTTCGTACGCGACCAGCCTAATGCGCAGACCAGCATCAGCGATTACGACATTCACTACCCCCAGGTACTGAGCAACGAGTTGCGCAAGATACTGGTGGGCGATGAGAACGGCGGGCTGAGCATGCCGGTGGTCGAAGTGCCTGCTGGCCAGCAGAACAGCACCGTGACCCTGTTCCTCTCCGGTGACGGTGGCTGGCGTGACCTGGATCGCGACGTGGCCGGGGAAATGGCCAAGATCGGCTACCCGGTAGTGGGCATCGACATGCTGCGCTACTACTGGCAGCACAAGACTCCCGAGCAAAGCGCCACCGACCTGACCGAACTGATGCAGCACTACCGGCAAAAATGGGGCACTCAGCGCTTTGTGCTGGTGGGCTACTCGTTTGGTGCAGACGTGCTGCCTGCCACCTATAACCGCCTGCCCGAAGCCGAGCAAAAGCGCGTTGACTCAATCATGCTGCTGGCATTTGCCCGCAGTGGCAGCTTTGAGATTCACGTTGATGGCTGGCTGGGCAAGGCCGGTGCAGAAGCCGATACCGGGGAAGAGATGTCCAAATTGCCTGCGAGCAAAGTGGTGTGCATCTATGGTGCAGAAGAGGTCGATGAAAGCGGCTGCACCGCCAAGACTGCCGTGGGCGAAAGCCTCAAGCTGCCCGGCGGCCATCACTTTGACGAGAACTACCCGGCACTGGCACAGCGTCTGGTGGACCTGATCAAGAAGCATCAGGCCACTACCGAGTAAGTCGGGCACCCTGATGAGAACTGTGGGAGCGGGCTTGCTCGCGATGGCATCAACGCGGTTAGCCTGAAAAACCGCATCGCGAGCAAGCCCGCTCCCACATTAGTCTCTTCCCGGTAACAACCAAAAAAGCCCCGACTCTCGCGAGCCGGGGCTTTTTGTACCGCCTGAGCGGGATTACATCTCGACCTGCGTCCCCAACTCAATCACCCGATTGACCGGCAGCTTAAAGAACCTCAGGTTGCTATTGGCATTCTTGAGCATGAAAGCGAACAAACCTTCGCGCCAACGCGCCATACCCACCAGTTTGGAAGCAATCACCGTCTCCCGGCTAAGGAAGTAAGTGGTGCGCATCGGGCTGAAATCCAGCTCATCGAGATGGCATAGTTTGAGTGCCTCGGGCACATCTGGCTCATCCATAAAGCCGAAGTGCAAAATCACCCGGAAGAACCCGTCCCCATAGGCGTCCACCTCAAAGCGCCGCGAAGCGGGCACCCGCGGCGAGTCTTCGTTGACCACCGTGAGCAATACCACCTGCTCATGCAGCACCTGGTTGTGCAGCAGGTTGTGCAACAGCGCATGGGGCACCGCATCCGGACGCGCGGTCAGAAACACCGCAGTACCCTTCACCCGGTGCGGCGGCTGAACCCGAATGCTGCTGATAAACAGCGGCAGCGGCAGTGCGCTTTCATCAAGACGGTCCACCAGCAGTTGCTTGCCGCGCCGCCAGGTGGTCATCAGGATAAACAGCACAATCCCCGCCAGCACCGGGAATGCCCCACCCTGGAAGATTTTCGGTACGTTGGCGATAAAGAACAGCCCGTCTACCAGCAAAAAGCCGATCAGCACCGGCACGGCCAGAACAGGTGGCCACTTCCACAACAGCAACATCACCGCAGACACCAGAATACTGGTAATCAGCATGGTTCCGGTCACCGCCACCCCGTAGGCCGAAGCCAGGGCACCCGAGGATTCAAAGCCCAGCACCAGCAAAATCACCCCAACCATCAGCGACCAGTTCACCGCACCAATATAAATCTGCCCCTGCTCGGCACTGGAGGTGTGCTGGATATGCATGCGCGGGATATAACCCAGCTGAATCGCCTGATGGGTCAGAGAGAAGGCCCCGGAAATCACCGCCTGGGAGGCAATGACCGTCGCCAGCGTCGCCAGCCCTACCAAGGGAACCAGCGCCCACGCCGGTGCCAGCAGGTAGAACGGGTTGCGCGCAGCTTCAGGGTTTTCCAGCAGCAACGCGCCCTGACCGAAGTAATTGAGCACCAGCGCTGGCAGCACCAGAATGAACCAGGCCCGGGCAATCGGCTTGCGGCCAAAGTGGCCCATATCGGCATACAGCGCCTCGGCCCCGGTCAACGCCAGCACCACGGCGCCCAAAATGGCCACGCCCATGCCAGGGTGAGAGACAAAGAAGCGCACGCCCCATATCGGGTTTAGCGCATTAAGCACTTCAGGGTGCTGAACGATACCGTGGATCCCCAGCCCGCCCAGCACCACAAACCACACCACCATGACCGGCCCGAACAGCTTGCCGATACTGGCCGTACCATGGCGCTGAATCAGGAACAGCAGCACCAGCACAATCAGGGCCAGCGGCACTACCCAGCGCTCCAGCCCGTCGAATGCCAGCTCAAGCCCTTCCACAGCGGAAAGCACCGAGATCGCCGGAGTAATCATGCTGTCGCCGTAAAACAGCGCAGCACCGATCAGCCCCAGGATCACCAGCACCGAACGCAACCGCGGATAAGGTGACGCCGCCCGTCGCGCCAAAGCGGTCAGGGCCATGATGCCGCCCTCACCTTCGTTGTCGGCCCGCAGGATAAACAGCACGTACTTGATCGAGACCACCCAGATCAGCGACCACAGGATCAGCGCCAAAATACCGAAGACACCGTCATGGTTGACCTGTACACCATACCCGCCGGAAAACACCTCTTTAAGGGTGTACAAAGGGCTGGTACCGATATCGCCATACACCACCCCCACCGCCGCAACCAGCATCCCGATAGGCTTTGCCTTGGAGTGACCGTCTTCTGCCGCCTGACTGCTTGCCTGCCCCATCAACCACTCCTACGACCCTGGGTCGCGATTCTTAATGGCCTACGCTACGTTTGATCAGCAGCATGCGCTGATTTTACGAATCTGATCCACGAAATTCGGCTGATTGAAAACCCTGTTTTCGCGACGGCGCGCAGCATAGCGCAGCACTCGTCGTAAATCCCCGTATAACGCTGGTCAAGTACGTTGACCATAGCTAAAATTGCGCACTTTTTTTGATCAGAGGCGCACAAGAGCCTGTTACCGCTTGGTTGATAACCTCAACAAAGCGCCAACAGACCCAAAGCGCCCGCTCGTCGTGCAGCCTTTACGGGCATGTAACGTCACTACATACCGAGGTTCGCCATGTCCACCATTACCCCCAAGTCAGCCAACCCCAAGGTTGGCTTTGTTTCACTGGGTTGCCCAAAGGCGTTAGTTGACTCCGAGCGCATCCTTACGCAGCTGCGCATGGAAGGCTATGACGTCGTTTCTACCTATCAGGACGCTGATGTCGTGGTGGTCAACACCTGCGGCTTTATCGACAGCGCCAAGGCCGAATCCCTCGAAGTGATCGGCGAGGCCATCAAAGAAAACGGCAAGGTCATCGTGACCGGCTGCATGGGCGTCGAAGAAGGCAATATCCGCAACGTACACCCGAGCGTGCTGGCCGTTACCGGCCCGCAGCAGTATGAGCAGGTCGTCAATGCCGTACACCAGGTGGTGCCACCGCGTCAGGACCACAACCCGCTGATCGACCTGGTACCGCCACAGGGCGTCAAGCTGACGCCCCGTCACTATGCCTACCTGAAGATTTCCGAAGGCTGCAACCACAGCTGCAGCTTCTGCATTATCCCGTCGATGCGCGGCAAGCTGGTCAGCCGCCCGGTTGGCGACGTCCTCGACGAAGCCCAGCGCCTGGTCAAGGCCGGCGTGAAAGAGCTGCTGGTGATCTCCCAGGACACCAGCGCCTACGGCGTTGATGTGAAATACCGCACCGGTTTCTGGAACGGCGCGCCGGTCAAGACACGCATGACCGAACTCTGCGAAGCCCTCAGCTCCCTGGGCGTATGGGTGCGCCTGCACTACGTTTACCCGTACCCGCACGTTGACGAGCTGATCCCGTTGATGGCCGCCGGCAAGATCCTGCCGTACCTGGACATCCCGTTCCAGCACGCCAGCCCGAAAGTGCTCAAGGCCATGAAGCGCCCGGCATTTGAAGACAAGACCCTGGCCCGGATCAAGAACTGGCGCGTGATTTGCCCGGACCTGATCATCCGCTCGACCTTTATCGTCGGCTTCCCCGGCGAAACCGAAGAAGACTTCCAGTACCTGCTCGACTGGCTGACTGAAGCCCAACTCGATCGTGTAGGTTGCTTCCAGTACTCGCCGGTAGAAGGCGCACCTGCCAACCTGCTGGACGCGGCCATTGTGCCGGACGACGTCAAGCAGGATCGCTGGGACCGCTTTATGGCCCATCAACAGGCCATCAGCGCAGCACGCCTGCAGATGAAGATCGGCAAGGAAATCGAAGTGCTGATCGACGAAGTTGACGAGCAAGGCGCTGTAGGCCGCTGCTTCTTTGACGCGCCGGAAATCGACGGCAACGTGTTTATCGCCACCGAGAAAGACATCAAGCCGGGCGACAAGATCATGTGCCGCGTCACCGATGCCGACGAGTATGACTTGTGGGCTGAAGTGATCTAAATCGCGACTGCTCCGCAAAAAGCCCTGCCGCTCTCGCGCCAGGGCTTTTTTAACGGCTATCGTTAGCCTATTGCTTACATCATCAGTGTCAGGAGACACGCACGATGCAACACAAATGGGTTATCCATACGCCACGCCTTGCCGACTTTGAAGAACTGACCAACGTATGGGAAGCATCGGTGCGCGCCACCCATGACTTTTTGCCTGACAGCTATATCCAGCTGTTGCGCGGCCTGGTCAAGGACCAGTACCTGGATGCCGTGATGCTGATCTGCTGCAAGGACCCGACCAGCAAACGCATTACCGGCTTTGCCGGGGTCGCGGCCGGCAAGGTCGAAATGCTGTTTATCCACCCCGATTACCGGGGACAAGGCATCGGCAAGTGCCTGCTGCTGTTCGCCATCAATGAACTGAATGCCGAACGCCTGGACGTCAATGAGCAAAACCCGCAAGCCATCGGCTTTTACCTCAAACAGGGCTTTGAAGCTGTCGGACGCTGCGAAAAGGACGGCATGGGCCAGCCTTACCCTTTGTTACACCTGCGGTATAAACGCCCAGCACGCGCATAAGGCAAATGTAGCCGGGCTTAACCGGCGCCAGGCGGGTACAATGGTCGCCCAATTCCTTTACGGCCCCTGTCATGTCTGAACCGATACGTCTCTCCAAACGCCTCATCGAACTCGTCGGCTGCTCCCGCCGTGAGGCCGAACTGTTCATTGAAGGTGGCTGGGTCACGGTAGATGGCGAAGTCATCGACGAGCCACAGTTCAAGGTCGACAACCAGAAAGTCGAGCTGGACCCTGAAGCCAAGGCCACCGCGCCCGAGCCTGTAACCATTTTGCTCAATGCCCCGGCGGGCCTGGATACCGACAGCGCCATGGCGTTGATCGGCCCGGACACCCTGAGCGAAGAGCACCGCTTCGGCAAGCGCCCGCTCAAGGGTCACTTCCTGCGCCTGAGCGTTGGCAATGAGCTGCAAGCCAACGCCAGCGGCCTGCTGGTGTTTACCCAGGACTGGAAAATCGTGCGCAAGCTGACTGCCGACGCCAACAAGATCGAGCAGGAATACGTGGTTGAAGTCTCCGGCGAGATGGCTCCCCACGGCTTGAACCGCCTCAATCACGGCATGACCTACAAGGGTCGCGAACTGCCTGCGGTCAAAGCCAGCTGGCAGAGTGAAAACCGTCTGCGCTTTGCGATGAAAAATCCGCAGCCGGGTGTGATTGCCCTGTTCTGCCAGGCCGTTGGCCTGACCGTGATCTCGATCCGCCGGATTCGTATTGGCGGCGTGTCGATGGGCAAGTTGCCCGTTGGCCAGTGGCGCTACATGAGCGCCAAAGAAAAGTTCTAAAAACAGAACCACCCCGAACATTTCGACACCGCAGCAACGCCTGCGGTGCTCACTGCTGAATATCAGGATTACCCATATGATTCATAACGACGTACTGCGTAGCGTGCGCTACATGCTCGACATCAGCGACAACAAGGTTGTCGAAATCATCAAGCTTGGCGGCCTGGACGTGACCAAGGAAGATGTCCTGACCTATCTGAAAAAAGACGAAGAAGAAGGCTTTGTACGTTGCCCGGACGAAGTGATGGCGCACTTCCTCGATGGCCTGGTGATCTTCAAGCGCGGCAAGGACGAAAGCCGTGCCCCGATGCCTGTTGAACTGCCGGTGACCAACAACATCATCCTGAAAAAACTGCGTGTCGCCTTCGAGCTGAAAGAAGACGACATGCACGCCATCCTCAAGGCTGCCGGTTTCCCGGTGTCCAAGCCTGAGCTGAGCGCCCTGTTCCGCAAGTTCGGCCATACCAACTACCGTACCTGTGGTGACCAGTTGCTGCGCAACTTCCTCAAGGGCCTGACCCTGCGCGTTCGCGACTGAAAAAACGCCTTCCATGACCTACACCGTCTCCCCCATCGGCTTTGTGCGCTCCTGCTTCAAGGAGAAGTTCGCCATCCCCCGCCAGCCGCAACTGGCTCCGGCCGCCCGTGGCGTGCTGGAACTGGTCGCGCCGTTCGATCAGGGCGATGCGGTGCAGGGTCTGGAGCAGGTCAGCCATGTGTGGCTGCTGTTTGTGTTCCACCAGGCGCTGGAAGACAAGCCACGCCTTAAGGTGCGTCCACCGCGGCTGGGCGGCAACAAGTCGATGGGCGTGTTTGCCACCCGCGCCACCCATCGCCCCAATGGCATCGGACAGTCCGTGGTCAAGCTGGACAAGGTTGAGGCCAATCGCCTGTGGATTTCCGGAATCGACCTGCTCGATGGCACGCCGATTCTCGATATCAAACCCTATGTGCCCTACGCAGACATCATCAGTGATGCCAGTAATGACATGGCCAGCGCGGCCCCGGTGCTGATTCCCGTGCAATGGGCGGACACAGCCCTGCAACAGGCGCACAGGCAAGCCCTGCGCCTTCAGGAGCCGCTGGTGGAGCTGATCGAGCAATGCCTGGCGCAAGACCCGCGCCCTGCATACCAGACGCCCACAGCCGAACGAGAGTACGGCGCACAGTTCTGGGATCTGGACGTACGCTGGCACTACCCCGAGCCCGGCTTGATCCGTGTGCTGGAAGTGATTGCAAAGTCTTGAGCTGAAAGCAATTGTGGGAGCGAGCCTGCTCGCGATTGTGGTGTACCAGTCACTGCCTGAGTGACTGACAAGCCGTAATCGCGAGCAGGCTCGCTCCCACATGTGTATAGAACTGCGTTTGTTACTTCTCGACGAAAGCACGCTCGATCAGGTAGTCACCCGGCTCGCGCATACGCGGCGAAACTTTCAGGCCGAAGCTGTTCAATACTTCGCTGGTTTCGTCGAGCATGCTCGGGCTGCCGCACAACATGGCACGGTCGTCCTGCGGATTGATCGGTGGCAGACCGATATCACTGAACAGCTTGCCGCTGCGCATCAGATCGGTCAGGCGGCCTTCGTTTTCAAACGGCTCGCGGGTAACGGTCGGGTAGTAGATCAGCTTTTCACGCAGCGCTTCGCCGAAGAACTCGTTCTGTGGCAGGTGCTCGGTGATGAATTCGCGGTAGGCGACTTCATTGACGTAACGCACGCCGTGGCACAGGATCACTTTTTCGAAACGCTCGTAGGTTTCCGGGTCCTGGATCACGCTCATAAATGGCGCCAAGCCAGTACCAGTGCTGAGCAGGTACAGATGCTTGCCCGGCTTCAAGTCGTCCAGCACCAGCGTACCCGTAGGTTTTTTGCTGATGATGATCTCGTCGCCTTCCTTCAAGTGCTGCAACTGGGAAGTCAGCGGGCCGTCCGGCACCTTGATGCTGAAGAATTCCAGATGCTCTTCCCAGTTCGGGCTGGCGATCGAGTAGGCACGCATAAGCGGACGGCCATTGGGCTGTTGCAGGCCGATCATCACGAACTGACCGTTCTCGAAGCGCAAGCCCGGGTCGCGGGTGCACTTGAAGCTGAACAGGGTGTCGTTCCAGTGATGAACACTGAGGACACGTTCGTGGTTCATGTTGCTCATGTACGGGGCTCCTAATTTCGCCTGCGCTGACTATGGGCGCGATTGCACAGCATTCTAATGGCGGCGACAATATCTGTTAACTGAATTATCAAGATAAGGGTTATCGGTTATATCGATATGCGATTTACTCTCAGACAACTCCAGGTGTTCGTTGCCGTCGCCCAACAAGAGAGCGTGTCTCGCGCTGCCGGCTTGTTGGCCCTTTCACAATCTGCTGCCAGTACTTCAATTACTGAACTGGAGAGGCAAACCAGCTGCCAGCTGTTCGATCGTGCCGGCAAACGCCTGAGCCTCAACGCCCTGGGCCGTCAACTGCTGCCACAGGCGGTCGCCCTGCTCGATCAGGCCAAGGAAATCGAAGACCTGCTCAACGGCAAGTCCGGCTTTGGCTCATTGACCGTGGGCGCGACACTGACCATCGGCAACTACCTGGCGACCCTGCTCATCGGCAGCTTTATGCAGGCGCACCCGGAAAGTCAGGTCAAGCTGGTGGTGCAAAATACTGCTCATATCGTGCAACAAGTTGCGCACTACGAAATTGATCTGGGTCTGATTGAAGGCGATTGCGCACACCCGGATATCGAAGTTCAGAGCTGGGTCGAAGATGAACTGGTGGTGTTTTGCGCTCCCCAACATCCGCTGGCCGCGCGCGGCCACGCCACCCTGGAAGAGCTGACCCGTGAAGCGTGGATTTTGCGTGAGCAAGGCTCAGGCACCCGTCTGACATTCGATCAGGCCATGCGCCATCATCAAACTTCGCTGAATATTCGCCTGGAGCTGGAACACACCGAAGCGATCAAACGCGCCGTGGAATCGGGGCTGGGCATTGGCTGCATCTCTCGCCTGGCGTTGCGCGACGCCTTTCGACGCGGCAGCCTGGTGGCGGTGGAGACCCCCGAACTGGATCTGGCCCGGCAGTTCTTCTTTATCTGGCACAAAAAGAAGTACCAGACTTCCGCCATGCGCGAATTTCTCGAACTATGCCGCGCCTTCACCGCCGGGGTTCAGCGCAGCGACGAGATCGTATTGCCAACCATCGCTTAAAGCAGGATCACTGCCCAGACCACAGCGATCATGGTCAGCACCACAAACTGGGCAGCGCTGCCCATGTCCTTGGCGTTTTTCGACAATGGGTGCAGGTCGAGGGAGATACGATCAACCACTGCCTCGATCGCCGAGTTCAACAACTCGACAATCAATGCCAGCAAGCACACGGCGATCAACAATGCGCGCTCTACCCGGCTCACGTTCAACATGAAGCTCAGCGGAATCAAGATCACGTTGAGCAGCACCAACTGTCGAAACGCCGCCTCGCCAGTAAAGGCTGCGCGCAAACCGTCCAGCGAATAACCGCCAGCATTCAAAATCCGTTTAAATCCGGTTTTACCCTTGAAAGGCGACATAGATAGGCAACTGCGCAAAAAATGAGAGGGAAACGCTAGTTCACGCTTCGTCAAAAAAGCGTGAAGGCTCGCAGATTAATGGCTCGAAATTGATTCAAGTTGCTGCAAGAGTAGCGCGGCCTGGGTGCGGGTGCGAACCCCCAGCTTGCGGAAAATTGCTGTTACGTGAGCTTTGATGGTCGCTTCGGAAACGCTCAGCTCGTAGGCGATCTGCTTGTTCAGCAGGCCTTCACAGACCATGGTCAACACCCGGAACTGCTGAGGCGTAAGGCTGGCCAGACCTTCGCTGGCCGCTTTGGCCTCGGCTGAAACCTGAACATCTTCAAACGCCTGGGGCGGCCAGGAGACATCGCCATCCAGTACAGCACGTACGGCTTTCTGAATTTCTTCCAGCGAACTGGATTTAGGAATAAAGCCACTGGCGCCGAACTCGCGGGAACGCACCATGATCGAGGCTTCTTCCTGCGCCGATACCATCACCACCGGGATTTGCGGGTACTGCCCACGCAGCAACACCAGCCCGGAGAAACCGTAAGCACCCGGCATGTTCAAATCGAGCAGTACCAGATCCCAATCAGCCTTTACCGCCAGCTGTGTTTCAAGCTCGGCAATACTGGCGACCTCTACCAGGCGAACATCAGAACCCAGCCCAAGGCTCACGGCCTGGTGCAGGGCACTGCGAAACAGAGGATGGTCGTCGGCAATCAGGATTTCGTATGTGGCCATTTTTTAAATGATCCCGTTTTTCAGGCGAGCCCGGATGAATTCCGATACTCGCTAAGGCAACTCGAGCAAAAGCTCAAAGACTGTGCGTCAAAGGGCGCGATTTACGCGAAACGTCGGCAAATATAAGTGTTTTAACAGCTGCGGCAGCCGAATCGGCGCCAAGCATGCCCAGCGAAACAGGGAGGGTCAAGTTGAAAACCTGACGCCCGGGTCCACGCAGAAGCCATTACAGAGCCATCATCGAAAAACCTGCAATGCTGCCCGCTTACATCTGTACGAAAATTGTAGCGCTACTTCTTTAGTCTATTGAGAGCGATTATGGCTAAGGTCTTTTACAAAAACGCCCAGTTCCTGGTGCGCAGCGCTGGACTCATTCATCGGTAACTGATTCTTTGCATCCAGATAATGCTGACTGAACACATCGAAATAGGCATCCAGGGCACTTGAAGCATCGATATCGCCCGCGAGCTCAAGGCACAGGCTGGCCACTTCGGCGGTACACAGATGTTCGCTGCGCGTGGAACGGCGCAAGCGGTAGCGCGAGAGCCTTTCAGGCAGCAAGCTCAAAATCGGCAAGGCATCGAAGTACGGGCTTTTGCGAAAAATCTTGCGCGCTTCGGTCCAGGTTGCATCGAGCAGGATAAACAGCGGGCGCTTGCTGCTGTCCAGATCCACGGTGTGAGTGACCCGCTCAGGCGCGACGTACTCGCCGGGGAACACCAGATACGGCTGCCACTGTGGGTCGGCGAGCAACGCCAGCAGTGCATCGTCGGTTTCGGTACGCGACCAGATAAAAGCAAAGTTATCGCTCACCACATCGGCGATCAGCCAGCCGGTGTTGCTGGGCTTGAACACTTCCTTTTTGGTCATGACCAGGCACACGCCCGAGCGCGTAGTCACCTTGGGCCGCCAGTTGCACAGGCAGTGGCTCTCGATCACGCGGCAAGTATGGCAACGCGGGGCACGGGAACCACGCGCCAGATAAGGCTTTGTGCTCTCCTCTTCACGCTCGTCTCGTAAACGGGCCACAGCATTCGGGGAAAAGGTTGTCAGGGTCATGATTTTTTACTTAAAAGGCGCCAAGCGTCCATTCGCCAGAATTGGCGCATAAACGGATTCACAGAAGAAAGGAGCCAAGTTTACCAGAGGCGCGATTCCATGACCTTTGGCATTTCCTGTGTGCCCATGCTGACCTATACTCCCGCGCCACTGAACGTGCAGATATGTAGCCGTTCTGGCTGAACGCATAGATATGTGGCCGGTCAAAGCCTGCGTCACTGAAATCAGGAGAGCTTCATGCTGCGCCATATCATTCCGACCGTCGCTCTAATGCTTGCACTGCCTCTGGCCGCACAAGCCGCCTCTCTCAAGGATTTTGAGCTGAACAAAACCCTGCTCAAGGTTGCCGAGAAAAGCAATGAAGGCAAACCGCGAGCAATCAATGCGGACCTGCTGGATAAAGGCTTTACGGTAGACGGCACTGTGCTGATCAACAATCTGGAAGCCAGCCCGACGTTGGCCGCCCAGATGCGCTCCAACCCTGAAGAAACCGTGCCGCAACTGGGGCGCAGTGTGTGCAGCAACGCAGGTTTCCGCACTTTGATGGCTCAAGGCGCCACGCTGCGCTACAGCTTCCGGGAATACAAAACCAACAGTCCGGTCCTGACCCAGGACTTCCGCGCCGAAAACTGCCAGCGCAAAAAGTAATACTCCTGCCACGCCGTACCCTGTACGGCGTATGACCCCGCTCCCCTGCCCTGCCTCCTTTCACCAAACTTCATGTGCGTCAGGCAATTAGCTATTGCCAGCCAAGACATCACAGGACCATCATCAAAGCATGATGGTGACACCCAGTGTCTCGGCGCCAGCCCCATGTGTGGCGCTTTAAAGGATGTTGTGTAGAAGGAGAAATACATGCCTGATCAATCCATTGACTCCCTGGCGCTGTACTTCCAGGAGCAGGGTCTTGAGCTTGCACATGAAGTGGACGAGCAACTGCAGCGGGTTGCACCCGACAGCCCGAACCGGGCGCTTTACCGCGAGATGTTGCTGACCGTATTGCGCATGGCCCATGACGATCTCGATCGCTGGAATGCCAAGATCACCCTGCAAGCCATTCGCGAGCTCGAAAAAACCTTCCGCACCCTGGAACAGTTCAAGGGCCGTCGCAAAGTCACGGTCTTCGGTTCGGCCAGAACCCCGGTCGAACACCCGATGTATGCCCTGGCACGGGAAATGGGCTCGGTGCTGGCAAAATCCGACATGATGGTGATCACCGGTGGCGGTGCTGGCATCATGGCTGCCGCCCATGAAGGCGCAGGCCTGGCCAATAGCCTGGGGTTCAATATCACCCTGCCGTTCGAGCAACGGGCCAACCCCACCATCAATGGCACTGCCAACGTACTGGCGTTCCATTTCTTTTTTACCCGCAAACTGTTCTTCACCAAGGAAGCAGACGCACTGGTGATGTGCCCGGGTGGTTTCGGCACGCTGGATGAAGTGCTGGAAGTGCTGACCTTGATGCAAACGGGCAAAACCCCGCTGGTGCCGGTGGTCTTGCTGGATGTGCCGGGCGGCAAGTTCTGGCAGGGTGCGCTGGACTTTATTCATAACCAGCTGGAAGCCAACCAGTACATTCTGCCTAATGATTTGAAACTGATGCGCCTGGTCTATAGCGCCGAAGAGGCTCTTGCTGAAATCAACCAGTTCTACAGCAACTTCCATTCAAGCCGCTGGTTGAACAAAACCTTTGTGATCCGCATGAAGCGGCCGGTCAGTGTGCAGGCACTCCAGGAGATACAACAGGCGTTTGCCGATATTTGCCTGAGTGACGGTTTCCATCAACAGGAATACTGCCGCTTTGAGCATGACGACCCAAAACTGAACCACCTGACCTGCCTGGGCTTTGCCTTCAGCGGCCGCAATCAGGGGCGGTTACGCGAGCTGGTCAACTTTATCAACCTGCCGCAAAACTGGGCGGCAGCCGATAATGCGCCTACTGCGCAGGTGCACGAGTCGTTGGCTGATTAAGCCAGAATTGGTATGTGGGCTGGTACTGTGGGAGCGGGCTTGCTTGCGATGCAGGCGGCGCGGTCTGTGTATCCAGAACCATCGCTGGCCAACCAGCTTCCACACTGACAGTGCAAATCCTGTGGGAGCTGGCTTGCCAGCGATTGGGGCGACTCCCACAGGTTTTGCGCTGCTCACAAAATCAGGACCTTGCCGGGCTCATTATGTGGGAGCGAGCCTGCTCGCGATGGCATCACTTCGGTTCGCCTGACAGACCACAGCGCCTGCATCGCTGGCAAGCCAGCTCCCACAAGGCTCGGGCAAACCTGGGATATTTGTATCCAAAACCATCGCAGGCAAGCCAGCCACACAAGAATTGTGTCGCACGCAAATTTGATGCTTGCAGGGATTATTGTGGGAGCGGGCTTGCTCGCGATGCAGGCGGCGCGGTCTGGCAGGCAAACCGCGGTGATGCCATCGCAGGCAAGCCAGCCCCCGCAGGTTTTACGGCGCCCACTGAATCCGGACCTTACAGGGTACGACCGACAATAGATTCAGTCATCAAACTCCCGGCCGCTTAACAGGCGGCCGATCATTTCAAGCGGATAGCCGCGATAGCTCAAAAAGCGCCCTTGGCGAGCGCGTTCTTTGGCATCTGCAGGCATCTGCCCAGAAAACTTGCGACGCCAGGTTTCTTCCAACCGTTCTTGCCAGTTGAAATCACATTCGCGCAGCGCTTGTTCAATATCCCCACGCGCAAGGCCACGCTGGGAAAGCTCTTCACGAATACGCAAAGGGCCATACCCGGAACCGGCACGGTAGTTGATATAGCTCTCAAGATAACGCGACTCTGACAACAGCCCTTCTTCCGTCAAACGGTCAAGGGCGGCGTCGATCATGTCGGGACAGGCGCCGCGCTGACGCAACTTGCGCGTCAGCTCGACTCGACCATGCTCGCGTCGCGCGAGCAGGTCCATTGCAGTCCGTCGCACCGCGACGGGGGTATCCAGAACGGCAATCATGGTAGTGATCAGTTATCGCCGTCGGTAGCGTTTTCCATTTCTTCGGCTTCAGCCAATGCAGCAGCTTCTTTGGCAGCTTTGCTCAGTTTTGGCATGACTTTCAATTCAGCCAGCTCGGCGTCGGTTTTTGGCCCCAGCAACTTCTCACGCAGCTGCTTCTCCAGCGCGTCCTTGATGTCAGGGTTATCGTCCAGGAACTTGGCGGAGTTGGCCTTGCCCTGACCGATCTTGCTGCCGTTGTAGCTGTACCAGGCACCGGCTTTTTCAACGAAACCATGCAACACGCCCAGGTCGATCATCTCGCCGTTCAGGTAGATGCCCTTGCCGTACAGGATCTGGAATTCAGCCTGGCGGAATGGCGGTGCCACCTTGTTCTTGACCACTTTGACGCGGGTTTCGCTACCCACCACCACATCGCCTTCTTTCACGGCGCCGGTGCGGCGGATATCCAGACGTACCGAGGCGTAGAACTTCAGTGCGTTACCACCGGTAGTGGTTTCCGGGCTGCCGAACATCACGCCGATTTTCATGCGGATCTGGTTGATAAAGATAACCAGGCAGTTGGCGTTCTTGATGTTGCCGGTGATTTTACGCAGTGCTTGTGACATCAGACGGGCTTGCAAGCCAACGTGGGTGTCACCCATGTCGCCTTCAATTTCAGCCTTTGGCGTCAGGGCTGCCACGGAGTCGATGATGATCACGTCAACCGCATTGGAACGCACCAGCATGTCGGTGATTTCCAGGGCCTGTTCGCCGGTGTCTGGCTGGGAAACCAGCAGGTCATCAACGTTTACACCCAGTTTGGCGGCGTATTCAGGGTCCAGGGCGTGCTCGGCATCGACGAAGGCGCAAGTTGCGCCGGCCTTTTGTGCCTGTGCAATCACGGACAGGGTCAGGGTGGTTTTACCCGAAGACTCAGGGCCGTAGATTTCAACAATACGGCCTTTTGGCAGGCCGCCAATGCCCAGCGCGATGTCCAGACCCAGCGAACCGGTCGAGATCGCAGGCACTGCCTGACGCTCCTGGTCGCCCATCAGCATCACGGCACCCTTGCCGAATTGACGTTCGATCTGACCCAGGGCCGCAGCCAAGGCTTTCTTCTTGTTGTCGTCCATTAAAGTCCTCTCGTAATCAATAAGGCCCGACGGCCGATAACTGTATAAGTAGCCAGTATTATTCCACAGGGTTCGAGGATCGCCTACCCCTGATTTTTTATTTCTCGTACCGTTCGGCGTATTAAGCCTTCCAGGGCAGCAATCACCGTTTGCTGGCGCACTTCATCGCGGTTACCCGCAAAGTGCCTGCGCTCGGTGGAGACTTCATCGCCAGCCCCCCACGCCAGCCAGACGGTGCCCACCGGCTTCTCTGGCGAACCGCCACCCGGCCCGGCCACGCCACTGACCGCCACGGCAAAGCGTGCCCCGCTTTGTGCCTGCGCACCGCGCACCATAGCCTCGACTACCTCGCGGCTGACAGCACCGACCTGGGTGAATAAAGGCTCGGGAACATCCAGCTGCCTGGTCTTTTGCTGGTTTGAATAGGTCACAAAACCCGCCTCGAACCAGGCCGAGCTGCCGGCAATGCGGGTGATGGCTTCGGCAATGCCGCCGCCGGTGCAGGACTCGGCAGTTGTCACCTGGGCATTAAGAGCCTTTAACAGCAGCCCAAGTTCAGCTGCAAGTTGAGAAATCTGATCCACTGGCCTCTCCTGATGGGCGGGTCTGGGCCATAACCTACACCAAAAAGGCTCTGGCTACGGCTCGATCCGCGAGTCGCCAGGCGAACCGTCGACCCCAAGCCGTTTCGCGGCCCAGCGCTGGTACAGGCTGATGGCCGCATCCGCACCAGCCAGCGCAGTCAGGCACCCCAGGGCACCGGCCGCCAAAATCGACATCCCGGCCGAGTACAGCAGCATAAAGGTCGAGACGCCGCACACCATGCAGGCTCCCGAACGCAGCGCCAGGCGCCGCATAAGCGGCCATCCGCTGGTGCCATCCTTGTCTGCCCGCCACATCTCACCAAAAATGCCGCCAACCAGGGCAAGGAGGATGACCAGTAAAACCGGCATTTCCAGCAAAACCTGCGGTTCATTCATCATGTCATCACTCCTGTGTCCTTATTGATAAGCGCCAATTTCCGGCCTGACTGAAACGTCATACTCCTGCCTGAGATCTATCGTTGGCCGTAATTCAACAAAGACTATGCATGTATGGATATACAGTCAATGCACCAGTGCATATATTTATCCGGACGCTTGCCACAAGGCAGCCTCAACCGGTAAATACTGTGGGAGTGACAGCTAGCGGGCGTACATACCCCACCAAAACACATGACCGAGAATGACCAGTTGTTCATCCTCCAGATCGTTGTAGGCGTAGTCCTCATCCGGGAACTCGTCGCGATTGAAGCTGCGTAAACGAATGCTGCCTGCCAGGCGATACAACTGTTTCACCCGCAGCTGGCCGTTGTGATTGAGCGCATACAGGTCACCATCAATCACCTCTTCAAGGGTGCGCTTGCCAGCATTGACCCCCACGGTTGCGCCATCACGCAGTACTGGCAGCATACTGTCACCACGCACGGTCACGCACTTGGCCTGATCGAACTCCACGCCGTTGTGGCGCAGGCTGCGCTTGCCGAAACGCAACTTGGCGCGCTCGCTCTCTTCAATGGCGAAACGCCCGGAGCCAGCGGCCAGTTCGACCTGACGCAAAAACGGGATGGACACTTCATCGTCCGCCACCGGGGTGTCGTCATCCCACAGGCAAATATCGCGCAGCTCAGGATGGCGCTGCTCAATTTCAGGCACACGCACATCGTCCCGGCCGCGCAGGCGGTCAGTACTGATGTGGAAATACCCGGCGATTCTGGAGATATGTCTGTCGGAAGGGTCGGCAATTTTGCCGTTCAGGATGCGCGAGAGTGTGGACTGCGGCACCCCTGTGCTGCGGTGCAGTGCCATGGCGCTGATCTGGTGGCGGGCCAGCAGCTCTTTAAGGACAGTAGAAACAGTTCGTTTGGACATGGCGGCAATAGTGCTGGCCGTGTTTATTGATGGCAAATGCTATTTCTTCTATTTATAGCAACGCGTCAGCGCGCCCCGTGCACACCTGTAGATGCAGGGGGCTGGCATGTTAACCTTGCGCCCATTGCGAAAACCTCAGGCCACGCGCCTGCCTTTCCCCACTTCTGAACGAATCCGCCCAAGCCCTGATGAGTAAAAATACTTCCGACCTGTCCAGCCACACGCCGATGATGCAGCAGTACTGGCGCCTGAAGAACCAGCACCCTGATCAGCTGATGTTCTATCGCATGGGCGATTTCTACGAGATCTTCTATGAAGATGCGAAGAAAGCCGCCAAATTGCTGGATATCACCCTCACGGCACGTGGCCAGTCTGCAGGCCAGGCGATCCCGATGTGCGGGATTCCTTACCATGCGGCAGAAGGCTATCTGGCCAAGCTGGTAAAGCTGGGCGAGTCGGTGGTGATTTGCGAACAGGTCGGCGACCCGGCCACCAGCAAAGGCCCGGTTGAACGCCAGGTAGTACGCATCATCACGCCGGGGACGGTGAGTGACGAGGCGCTGATGGACGAGCGCCGCGACAACCTGATTGCCGCCGTACTGGGCGATGAGCGCCTGTTTGGCCTGGCGGTGCTGGACATCACCAGCGGCAACTTCTCGGTACTGGAGATCAAGGGCTGGGAAAATCTGCTGGCCGAGCTTGAGCGGATCAACCCGGTTGAGCTGATGATCCCGGATGACTGGCCACAAGGCCTGCCTGCCGAGAAACGCCGTGGCGTTCGTCGCCGTGCGCCGTGGGATTTTGAGCGCGACTCGGCCCTGAAAAGCCTGTGCCAGCAGTTCTCCACCCAGGACCTCAAGGGCTTTGGCTGCGAAAACCTGACTCTGGCCATTGGCGCCGCAGGTTGCCTGCTCAGCTACGCCAAGGAAACCCAGCGCACTGCCCTGCCCCATTTGCGCAGCCTGCGCCATGAGCGCCTGGACGACACCGTAGTGCTTGACGGCGCCAGCCGCCGCAACCTGGAGCTGGACACCAACCTGGCCGGTGGCCGCGACAACACCCTGCAATCGGTTGTCGACCGTTGCCAGACTTCCATGGGCAGCCGCCTGCTGACTCGCTGGTTGAACCGCCCGCTGCGCGACTTGAGCGTGCTGCTGGCGCGTCAGTCGTCGATTACCTGTTTGCTGGATGGCTATCGTTTTGAAAAGCTGCAGCCACAACTCAAGGAAATCGGTGATCTTGAGCGGATCCTGGCCCGTATCGGCCTGCGCAATGCCCGCCCCCGTGACTTGGCCCGCCTGCGCGATGCCTTGAACGCATTGCCGGAACTGCAAGACGCGATGGTCGGTCTCGAAGCACCGCATCTGCAACAACTGGCCATTACCACCAGCACTTACCCGGAACTGGGCGCCCTGCTGGAAAAGGCGATCAACGACAACCCGCCCGCCGTAATTCGCGACGGCGGCGTGCTGAAGACCGGTTACGACGCCGAACTGGATGAGCTGCAGGCACTGAGCGAAAACGCCGGCCAGTTCCTGATTGATCTGGAAGCCCGGGAAAAAGCCCGCACCGGCCTGGCCAACCTCAAGGTTGGTTACAACCGGGTCCACGGCTACTTTATCGAGCTGCCAAGCAAGCAGGCCGAGCAAGCCCCGGCCGACTACATCCGCCGTCAGACCCTCAAAGGCGCCGAGCGCTTTATCACCCCGGAACTCAAAGCGTTCGAAGACAAGGCCCTGTCAGCCAAGAGCCGCGCCCTGGCCCGCGAGAAGATGCTGTACGAAGCATTGCTCGAAGAAATGATCGGTCACCTGGCACCGCTGCAAGACACCGCCGCCGCACTGGCCGAGCTGGATGTGCTGAGCAACCTGGCCGAGCGCGCCCTGAACCTGGACCTGAACTGCCCGCGTTTTGTCGACGAACCGTGCATGCGCATCAGCCAGGGTCGTCACCCGGTGGTCGAGCAAGTGCTGACCACGCCATTTGTGGCCAACGACCTGGCGCTGGATGACAACACCCGCATGCTGGTGATTACCGGTCCTAACATGGGCGGTAAATCGACCTACATGCGCCAGACCGCATTGATCGTGCTTCTGGCCCATATCGGCAGCTTTGTACCGGCAGCCAGCTGTGAACTGTCACTGGTTGACCGCATCTTCACCCGGATCGGTTCCAGCGATGACCTGGCGGGCGGCCGTTCGACCTTTATGGTCGAAATGAGCGAAACCGCGAATATTCTGCACAATGCCACCGAGCGCAGCCTGGTGCTGATGGACGAAGTGGGTCGCGGCACCAGCACTTTCGACGGTTTATCCCTGGCCTGGGCTGCGGCAGAACGTCTCGCCCAGTTGCGCGCCTATACCCTGTTTGCCACCCACTATTTCGAACTCACGGTACTGCCCGAAAACGAACCGCTGGTGGCCAACGTGCATTTGAGTGCGACCGAGCATAACGAGCGCATCGTGTTCCTGCACCACGTGTTGCCTGGCCCCGCCAGCCAGAGCTATGGCCTGGCCGTGGCCCAGCTGGCGGGCGTACCCACCGAAGTGATCACCCGCGCGCGTGAACATCTGAGCCGTCTGGAAACTACCAGCCTGCCCCATGAAGTGCCACTTGCGAAGCCCGGCAAAAAGGCTGCGCCACAGCAAAGCGACATGTTTGCCAGCTTGCCGCACCCGGTACTGGATGACCTTTCCAAGATGGATTTGGACAATATGACGCCACGTAAAGCGCTTGATTTGCTCTACACATTAAAGACACGCCTTTAAAAGCTGCTAGAATCGCGCGCGGTTCGGGATGCTACTGGCCTTTTAGCCTGGTCAGTAGATATCACTCCCGAACCCGGTGAACCCGTTCTGGAAGGGCTTCGCTGCCGCCGCCTGAGGAGAGAATTAGAAATGACCTTCGTCGTCACCGACAACTGCATCAAGTGCAAGTACACCGACTGCGTAGAAGTCTGTCCGGTGGACTGCTTTTACGAAGGCCCGAACTTCCTGGTGATTCACCCGGATGAGTGCATTGACTGCGCGCTTTGTGAGCCTGAATGCCCTGCCCAGGCGATCTTCTCTGAAGATGAAGTACCTGCCGGCATGGAGAATTTTATTCAGTTGAACGTTGAGCTGGCTGAAATCTGGCCGAACATCACTGAACGCAAAGACCCTCTGCCGGACGCGGCCGAGTGGGATGGCAAGCCAGGCAAGATCGTCGACCTGGAACGCTGATTCACGTTTAAGCAAAAAGCCCCGCCTCCCAGGAGCCGGGGCTTTTTGCGTTTCATCGCTTGGGCAATCCCCCGCCCTGTGGGAGCGCTAGACGTTAATAGCGCAGCCAGTGGCCGATTTCAGCTCCTCAAGACTGACACCCGCTGCCAGCTCCACCAGCTTGAGCCCCTGTTCCGTCACATCAAGCACCGCCAGATCGGTAATGATCCGGTCAACCACACCCACGCCGGTCAGCGGCAGGTCGCACTGCTGGAGCAGTTTGTGGGTGCCGCCCTTGGCGGTGTGCTCCATCAGCACCACCACGCGCTTGACCCCTGCCACCAGATCCATCGCCCCGCCCATGCCCTTGACCATCTTGCCAGGGATCATCCAGTTGGCCAGGTCGCCTTTCTCGGAAACTTGCATCGCCCCAAGAATCGACAAGTTGATATGACCGCCGCGAATCATCGCAAACGAGTCAGCACTGTTGAAAAAGCTGCTGCCCGGCAAGGTGGTAATGGTTTGCTTGCCCGCGTTGATCAGATCGGCATCCACTTCATCATCTGTGGGAAACGGGCCAATACCGAGCAGGCCGTTTTCACTTTGCAGCCATACGTCCATGCCCTCGGGAATGTAGTTGGCCACCAGGGTCGGCAAACCGATGCCCAGGTTGACGTAAAAACCGTCCTGCAATTCTTGGGAGGCGCGCTGCGCCATTTCTTCTCGAGTCCAGGCCATGGTCAGACGCTCCGTACAGTGCGATGTTCGATACGTTTTTCCGGCGTGGCGTTGAGCACCAGCCGCTGCACGTAAATCCCTGGCAAATGCACCTGATCGGGCTCGATCTCACCAATCTCGACAATCTCTTCCACTTCCACCACACACACTTTGGCCGCCATGGCCGCCAATGGATTGAAGTTGCGCGCAGTTTTGTTGAACAGCAGATTGCCTGACTTGTCGGCTTTCCAGGCTTTGACCAGGGCCACATCAGCGCGCAAGGAGCGCTCCATGACATACCACTCGCCATCGAACTCTCGGGTTTCCTTGCCTTGCGCCACCAGCGTGCCGTAACCGGTCTTGGTGAAAAACGCCGGAATACCTGCCCCACCCGCCCGCAGTTTTTCCGCGAGGGTACCTTGAGGGGTGAATTCCAGCTCAAGCTCGCCCGCCAGGTACTGGCGCTCAAACTCTTTGTTCTCACCCACATAAGAAGAAATCATTTTGCGGATCTGGCGGGTCTCCAGCAGTTGCCCCAGGCCAAAACCGTCAACCCCGGCGTTGTTGCTGATGACTGTCAATTCACGCTTGCCGGTATCACGCAGGGCGCCAATCAGTGCCTCGGGAATCCCGCACAAACCAAAACCGCCCACGGCCAGGGTCATGCCGTCTTCGACCAGCCCCTGCAAAGCGGATTCAGCACTCGAGTAAATCTTGTTCACGGATCAGTCCTCGGTTTCTCCACGTTGCACAAGTGTAGGAGAAGCCAGGACAGACAGGAGGGATGAAGGGAATAGAGGCGAAAGTTGTCACCGCTCAGTAAGACTGTAATCACTTTGGCGTAGGATCACATGCTGCGAGCTATAGGCTGACTCGCCAGACGATAACAATTTACCTACAAAATACTTAGCTCGCTAACTTTAAACCCGCGGGCCAGACGTATATAAATGCCATCTGCCATTAAATGGCCCAGAGGGCAAAATCTTCACTCGCCTTATTGCTCGAGCCTACTAGACTCCCTCTCGGATATCGCCGCAGATTCTCAAAGCAGGGCTTAAACGCAGCATATCCAGGCCAGTATCGACCCAGGATTCAGCATCCTTGAAAAGATCGAAACTGTCGGGAACCAGCAGCCATTGTCCGAGAATGCCGTCGATATAGGCATGCAAGCTGATGGCAGCGCGGCGCACATCCAGGGTTTCAGGGAGTTGTTGACGGTGAATGGCATTGCTCAGGGCCAGCTCGATCCTGCTGTTGCAATCGACCATCGCGACCTGGCGCTGGGCCCGAAAATCACACATTTCGTCTGTGAATTCGCATTTATGAAACAAAATTTCATTGATACGCCGGGTTTTTGGATCAATCGCAACCTGGCGAAACAAATGAATCAGCAATTGGCGCGTGCAGCCGAGCGGATCAATCTCGTTCTGATTTTCACTGGCCTTGGCCAATTCGTCCAAAGGTTCATGCAGGCTATCGAGCATGGCTTGCACCAGTTCGGCCTTGTTGCTGAAGTGCCAGTAAATTGCACCACGGGTGACACCCGCCAACGTGGCGATATCCGCCAGCGTCGTGCGCGCAACACCCCGCTCGTAAAAGGCCTGTTCGGCCGCTTCGAGGATTTTGCTCCGAGTCTCAAGAGCTTCTTCTTTGGTACGACGCGCCATGGCAATAAAAACCTCAATCAGGAGGATTCGGGCGGTTTCATTCACTCGGCCGAACCAACATCGGGTGGCGTTTGTTATGCCTTATCCCGGTCTGCTACACGCTTGAAAAATGGCCCTGAAGTAGCTGGCGATAGACGCTCCCGCTATTTACAAACAACCATGAATGTAAGTATATTCCTTAGCAAGCTATTTATCCACCCGGAACAGCTTTCTTTACCCTTCCACTATTCTTGTGCGCTTTCGCGTGCCTGACCCGAGGATTTTCATGCAATTCAAGCCAGCTGTTACCGCTCTGGTTGCTGCCATCGCCCTAGCTTCGCTGCTCAGCGGATGCAAAAAGGAAGAGGCAGCACCTGCCCCGCAAATCCCTCAGGTCGGCGTTGTCACGCTGAAAACCCAGCCTTTTACCTTGACCACTGATCTGCCAGGCCGCACTGCGTCCTATCGCTCGGCAGAGGTGCGCCCGCAGGTAAACGGCATCATTCTCAAGCGCCTGTTTAAAGAAGGCAGTGACGTCAAGATCGGCCAGCAGCTGTATCAAATCGATCCGGCTATCTATGAAAGCGCCGTACTCAGCGCCCGCGCGACCTTGCAGTCGGCCAAATCACTTGCCGACCGTTACAAGCAACTGGTCGCCGAGCAAGCCGTAAGCCGTCAGGAATACGACAACGCCGAGTCCGCGCGCATGGAAGCCGAAGCCGCGCTGAACACCGCTCAGGTCAACCTGCGTTACACCAAGGTAATGGCACCACTGACCGGTCGTATCGGTCGCTCGCTGTTCACTGAAGGCGCGCTGGTCACCAGTGGCCAGGCGAACGCCTTGGCCGTGATCACCCAACTGGACCCGATCTACGTTGACGTGACCCAGTCCTCGGTGGAAATGCTTGAACTGCGCCGCGATCTGGCCAGTGGCCGCCTGAAGAAGGCTGGTGAAAACGCCGCCAAGGTCAAGCTGACCCTGCCGGACGGCAGCGAATACGCACAAGAAGGCCGCCTTGAGTTCTCCGAAGTCTCGGTCGATGAAGCCACCGGTTCCGTGACCTTGCGTGCCGTGTTCCCGAACCCTGACGAAGTGCTGTTGCCGGGCATGTTTGTCCACGCGCAGCTGGAAGCAGGTATCGACAGCAATGCCATTCTGGCGCCGCAGATCGGTGTGACTCACAACCTCAAGGGCCAACCGACAGCATTGATCGTCGGGCCGGACAACAAGGTTGAAATGCGTGTGCTACAAGCTTCGCGTACCGTCGGCAGTGACTGGCTGGTAGAGAAAGGCCTGAACCCTGGCGACCGCCTGATTACCGACGGCCTGCAATTCATCAAGCCTGGTATCGAAGTCAAGATCATGGACAAGGCGCAAGGCGAAACCCCGGCATCTGCCCCGGCAACAGAAAAAGCTGCAGGCAGTAAAGGGGAGTAAACCATGTCGAAATTTTTTATCGACCGTCCGATTTTCGCCTGGGTAATTGCCCTGGTGATCATGCTGGTCGGGGCTCTATCGATCCTGAAACTGCCGATCAACCAGTACCCGAGCATCGCGCCACCGGCCATCTCGATTTCCGTGACCTACCCGGGCGCCTCGGCGCAAACCGTGCAGGACACCGTGGTCCAGGTGATCGAGCAACAGCTCAACGGTATTGACCACCTGCGTTATGTGTCTTCGGAAAGCAACTCCGACGGCAGCATGACCATCACCGCTACGTTCGAGCAAGGCACCGACCCTGACACCGCTCAGGTCCAGGTGCAGAACAAGCTCAACCTGGCGACCCCGCTGCTGCCTCAAGAGGTTCAGCAGCAAGGTATCCGTGTAACCAAGGCAGTGAAAAACTTCCTGATGGTTATTGGTGTGGTGTCCGAAGACGGTTCCATGAACAAGGACGACTTGTCCAACTACATCGTCTCCAACATGCAGGACCCGATTTCCCGTACCGAAGGTGTAGGCGACTTCCAGGTGTTCGGTGCCCAGTACGCCATGCGTATCTGGCTCGACCCGTCCAAGCTGAACAAATACAACCTGACCCCGGTGGACGTTAAATCGGCCATCAGCGCACAGAACGTACAGGTGTCCTCCGGGCAACTGGGCGGCCTGCCAGCGGTAAAGGGTCAGGAGCTGAACGCCACCATCATCGGCAAAACCCGTCTGCAAACCGCCGAGCAGTTCAAAAAGATTCTGCTCAAGGTCAACTCCGACGGTTCTCAGGTTCGCTTGAGCGATGTGTCCGAGGTTGCACTGGGGGGCGAGAACTACAGCATCAGCGCCCAGTTCAACGGCAAGCCGTCTTCGGGTCTGGCGATCAAGCTGGCTCCGGGCTCAAACGCTCTGGACACCGCAAAAGCACTGCACAAAACCATCGCAGACCTGGAACCTTTCTTCCCGCAGGGCATGAAAGTCGTTTACCCGTATGACACCACTCCAGTGGTTTCGGCCTCGATCAAGGGCGTAATTGAAACCCTGGTTGAAGCAGTTGTCCTGGTGTTCCTGGTGATGTTCCTGTTCCTGCAGAACTTCCGCGCCACCATCATCACCACGATGACAGTACCGGTGGTATTGCTCGGTACCTTTGGCATCCTGGCTGCGGCCGGTTTCAGCATCAACACCCTGACCATGTTCGGTATGGTTTTGGCCATCGGCTTGCTGGTGGACGATGCCATCGTTGTGGTGGAAAACGTTGAGCGGGTCATGTCCGAAGAAGGACTGCCGCCCAAGGAAGCCACCAAAAAATCCATGGAGCAGATCCAGGGTGCGCTGGTCGGTATCGCCCTGGTACTGTCGGCAGTACTGCTGC
Source organism: Pseudomonas sp. B414 (assembly GCF_055408445.1). Lineage (NCBI taxonomy): Bacteria > Pseudomonadati > Pseudomonadota > Gammaproteobacteria > Pseudomonadales > Pseudomonadaceae > Pseudomonas > Pseudomonas sp. B414. The sequence goes on from NZ_JBUZTQ010000007.1 coordinate 119,881, forward strand.
CAATGGCCTTCTTCAGCGGTTCCACCGGTGTGATTTACCGCCAGTTCTCGATCACCATTGTTTCGGCGATGGGCCTGTCGGTGCTGGTTGCCCTGATCTTCACCCCGGCCCTGTGCGCCACCATGCTCAAGCCGATCCAAAAGGGTGATCACGGTGAGAACAAGCGTGGATTCTTCGGCTGGTTCAACCGAACCTTTGACAGTGGCGTAAAGCGCTACGAGAAAGGTGTCGGCAGTATCCTGCGTAACAAGGTTCCGTACTTTCTGGCTTACGTACTGATCGTGGTCGGCATGGTTTTCCTGTTTACCCGTATCCCGACCTCCTTCCTCCCGGAAGAAGACCAGGGCGTACTGTTTGCACAGGTACAAACACCGGCAGGCACTACCGCTGAACGTACACAGGATGTGATCGACAGGATGCGTGAGTACCTGTTGAAAGACGAGTCGGGCGCGGTGTCATCGGTGTTTACCGTAAACGGCTTTAACTTCGCCGGTCGCGGTCAAAGCTCCGGCCTTGCGTTCATCATGCTTAAACCGTGGGGCGAGCGTGATGCGGACAACAGCGTGTTTGCCCTCGCTGCCCGCGCTCAGGCGCACTTCTCCACCTTCCGCGATGCAATGGTGTTCGCCTTTGCCCCGCCGGCAGTAATGGAATTGGGTAACGCCACCGGTTTTGACGTTTACCTGCAAGACCGCTCCGGTATCGGTCACGAGAAGCTGATGGCGGCCCGTAACCAGTTCCTGGGCATGGCTGCACAAAGCAAGATTCTCGCGGGCGTACGTCCAAACGGCCTGAACGATGAACCGCAGTACCAGCTGGAAATTGACGATGAAGCCGCTCGCGCCCTGGGCGTTGACCTGAGCGACATCAACAGCACGCTGTCGATCGGTCTGGGTGCCAGCTACGTCAACGACTTTATCGACCACGGTCGGGTGAAGAAGGTGTTCCTGCAAGGTACAGCCGAATCGCGGATGAACCCGGAAGACCTGAAGAAATGGTTCGTACGCAACAGCGAAGGGACCATGGTGCCGTTCTCGGCCTTCGCCAAGGGCAAGTGGATCTACGGTCCGCCCAAGCTGTCGCGCTATAACGGCGTAGAAGCCATGGAAATCCTCGGTGCCCCGGCTCCGGGCTACAGCAGTGGTCAAGCCATGGCCGAAGTCGAAGCCCTGGCCAAGAAGCTGCCTGCAGGCGTAGGTATTTCCTGGACCGGCCTGTCTTACGAGGAACGTCTGTCAGGTTCGCAAGCGCCTGCGCTGTACGCTATTTCCTTGCTGATGGTGTTCCTGTGCCTTGCAGCACTGTACGAAAGCTGGTCGATTCCGATTGCAGTGATGCTCGTGGTACCACTGGGGATTATCGGTGCACTGATGGCCACCAGCCTGCGGGGGTTGTCCAACGACGTGTACTTCCAGGTGGGCTTGCTTACGACCATCGGTCTGGCCTCGAAAAACGCCATTCTGATTGTCGAGTTTGCCAAGGAACTGCATGAACAGGGGCGCTCACTGACAGAGGCTGCGATCGAGGCGTGTCGTATGCGTCTGCGTCCGATCATCATGACCTCCCTGGCATTTGTACTGGGTGTAATCCCGCTGGCCATCTCCACGGGTGCAGGCTCGGGTAGCCAGCACGCTATTGGTACCGGTGTTATCGGTGGCATGATCACCGCCACCGTACTGGCCGTGTTCTGGGTACCGCTGTTCTTTGTGGCCGTATCGTCCATCGGTAGCGGCAAGAAGAAAGACACGGAAAAGAAAGTGGACCTGACTAAAACTCCAAACCAAGAGGCTGGCCAATGAGCAAGTCGCTTCTCGCAGTAGCTGTCGCAGCGTTTACGCTGGGCGGCTGCTCGCTGATCCCCGACTACCAGCGCCCTGAAGCGCCGGTAGCGGCACAGTACCCGCAAGGCCCGGCCTACTCGCCAACCGAGGCGGCCAGCAAGGCCGCCGCGGAACAGGGCTGGCGTCAGTTTTTCCATGACCCGGCACTGCAGCAGTTGATTCAGACGGCCCTGGTGAACAACCGCGACCTGCGCGTCGCGGCGCTGAACATCGATGCCTATGCCGCGCAGTACCGCATCCAGCGTGCCGATCTGTTCCCGGCTGTTTCTGCCAATGGCAGCGGCAGCCGTCAACGTACCCCGGCCAAAATGTCGCAAACCGGCGAGTCGAGCATCACCAGTTCTTATTCGGCTACCCTTGGGGTCAGCGCGTACGAGCTGGACCTGTTCGGCCGGGTTCGCAGCCTGAGCGATGAGGCTCTGCAGAACTACTTTGCAACCGAAGAAGCCCGACGCACTACCCAGATCAGTCTGGTGGCCAGTGTCGCCAATGCCTATCTGACCTGGCAGGCTAACAAAGAGCTGCTGAAGCTGACCGAAGACACCCTCAAGACGTTCGATGAGAGCTACAAGCTCACCTTGCGCAGCAATGAAGTGGGTGTCGCTTCGGCACTGGACGTGAGCCAGTCGCGTACCTCGGTGGAAAACGCCAAGGTGCAACTGGCCAGGTACACCCGTCAGGTGGCACAGGACCAGAACAGCCTGGCGCTGCTGCTGGGCACCACCATCCCGGACAACCTGCCTGCGGCCCAACCGCTGGCTGCCGACCTGTTGAACGAAGTACCGGCCGGCTTGCCATCGGACTTGTTGCAACGTCGTCCGGACATCCTTGAAGCCGAGCACAAGTTGCTGGCCGCCAACGCCAATATCGGCGCGGCGCGGGCAGCGTTCTTCCCGAGCATCAGCCTCACCGCCAATGCCGGCACCTTGAGCCCTGACCTGTCGGGGCTGTTCAAGGGTGGTTCAGGTACCTGGCTGTTCTCGCCGCAGATCAACCTGCCGATCTTTAACGCAGGGGCTTTGCGCGCCAGCCTGGACTACTCGAAGATCCAGAAGGAAATCACGGTTTCCCAGTACGAAAAGACCATCCAGACCGCTTTCCAGGAAGTGTCTGACGGCCTGGCAGCGCGCCAGACCTACAATCAGCAGTTGCAGGCGCAGACCGACTTCGTCAACGCCAACCAGGATTACTACCGGTTGGCCGAGCGTCGCTATCGGATCGGCATCGACAGCAACCTGACCTTCCTCGATGCCCAGCGCTCGTTGTTCAGCGCGCAGCAATCGTTGATCACCGATCGTCTGTCGCAGTTGACCAGTGAAGTCACGCTGTACAAGGCATTGGGTGGCGGCTGGTACGAGCAGACCGGGCAAAACCGCCCGGTTTCGGATCAGCCACCAAAGGCTTGATGCGTATCGGTTAGACAACAAACCCGCCTTTTGGCGGGTTTGTTGTTTGCGGTGCACGCAAAATAAAAGCTGTGGGAGCTGGCTTGCCGGCGATGGCATCAGCGGTGCTTCAGGCAAACCTCACCGCCTGCATCGCGAGCAAGCTCGCTCCCACAATGTTCCCTGCCAAGTTTGAATTTTGTGGGTTGCCACAAAACCTGTGGGAGCAGGCTTGCCTGCGATGGCATCACTGCGGTGCTTCAGGCAAACCTCACCGCCTGCATCGCGAGCAAGCTCGCTCCCACAGAGACAGGTAGTCGCAGTTCAGCCCCGCGACTCAACCCCCAACTCATTCCACACAGACTCGGCCAGGTGAAAAGTGGCGTTGGCCGCCGGTATGCCACAGTAGATGGCACTCTGCATGATCACTTCCTTGATCTCGGCGCGGGTCACACCGTTGTTGGCCGCCGCACGCAGATGCAGTTTCAGCTCTTCATTACGATTCATGCCGATCAGCATGGCTATGGTGATCAGGCTACGGGTGTGGCGTGGCAAGCCCGGTCGGGTCCAGATATCACCCCAAGCGTGGCGGGTGATCATTTCCTGGAACTCACTGTTGAACTCGGTCAGGGCATTGAGGCTGCGGTCGACGTGCGCATCACCAAGCACTGCGCGGCGTACTTGCATGCCTTCGTCGTAACGTTGTTTCTCGTCCACAAACTGCTCCTTAAACCGCTTTACCGGCTAACAGAAAATCCACCACACGCTGGCTGAAGGCATCGCCCGCCTGCACGTTGGACAGGTGCGCGGCATAAAACTCGGCGTACTGCGCGCCACGTACATGTTCCTGGATGAACTGGCTGCCCGCAGGCGGCGTAACGGCATCTTCGGTGCCTGCAATCACCAACATCGGCACCTCTATTGCACCCAACTGATCGCGAAAGTCCGCATCGCGTACAGCCGCACAGTTGGCGGCATAGCCTTGGGGCGAAGTGGCAGCCAGCATATCGGTGATGCGCTTGGCCTGCTCGGGGTTGGCCTGAGCAAAATCGGCGGTAAACCAGCGCGCAATGGAGGCATCACGCAGACCGGCCATCGCCGCCGCGCCATCACGCAACACCATTTCAATGCGCGGGTTCCACACTGAAGGGTCGCCGATCTTGGCGGCGGTGTTGCACACAATCAGCTTGTGCAGACGCGAACCGGCATGGATACCCAGCCACTGGCCTATCAGGCCACCCATCGACAGCCCGCAAAAGTGCGCCCTTTCGATATGCAGCGCATCCAGCAGCGCCAGTACATCACCGCCCAGTTGCTCGATGCTGTATGGGCCCTCGGTCACCAGCGACTGACCATGCCCCCGAGTATCGTAACGCAACACCTGGAAGTGCTCGGCAAACGCCGGAACCTGTGTATCCCACATTCCCAGATCAGTACCCAGCGAGTTGGACAACACCAGCACCGGCGCGCCCTGAGGGCCATCCAGTCGGTAGTTGAGTTCACCTTCAGCGAGTTGTACACGTCCCACGAGCTTCTCCTTTAAAGGACCAACGCAAAATGTTCAGCCCGCGCACGCTCGACCCACGTCGTCGCCTGGCCAAGGTAATGGGCCGGATCGAGCAAACGATCCAGTTCCTCTGCACTCAGCTGTACGGTGACTTGCGGCTCATCGCCCAGCACCGCACGCAAATGGCGGTGTTCAGCCACCGCACGTTTGCAGCACAGCTCCAGCAAATGGTGCGCGGTTTCGCGCCCTACCCTCTGCGCCAGCACAATGCTCACCGCTTCAGCCAGCACCAGGCCGTGGCTCAGGTCGAGGTTGCGGGCCATGCGCTCGCTGTCCACTTCCAGCCCTTGGGCAATATTCAGTGCCTGTACCAGTGCTCCGGAAACCACACAGCAGATCTCGGGCAGGGTTTCCCACTCGGCGTGCCACAGGCCCAGGCTGCGCTCGTGCTCCTGGGGCATGGCGCTGAACAGGATGCTGAGCAGGCCTGGCACCCGGGTCGCGGCGCTGATCAATACCGCCGAACCCACAGGGTTGCGCTTGTGCGGCATGGTCGAAGAGCCGCCCTTGCCCGGCGCCGACGGCTCGAACACTTCCGCCGCCTCAGTCTGCATCAGCAGGCTGATATCGCGGCCGATCTTGCCCAGGCCACCGGCAATCAAACCCAGCACCGAGCCGAACTCCACCAGGCGATCACGTTGGGTGTGCCAGGGTTGATCCGCCAGATTCAAGTTCAGCTCATCAGCCAGCGCCTGCGCCACCGGCATTGCCTGATCGCCCAAAGCGGCCAGGGTGCCGGAGGCGCCACCAAATTGCAGGCACAACAGCCGTGGTTTCAGTTCATTGAGACGTTGACGGTTGCGGGTCACAGCCCCCAGCCAGCCAGCGATTTTCATCCCCAGGGTGACCGGGGTGGCCTGTTGCAACCAGGTCCGCCCGGCCAATGGGGTTGCAGCATAACGCTGGGCCTGCTCGGCAAGCACATCGGCCAATCGGGTCAGATCAGTCTCGATCAGTTCCAGAGCCGCGCGCAATTGCAGCACCAGGCCGCTGTCCATCACGTCCTGGCTGGTAGCTCCCAGATGCACGTAGCGCTCGGCCTCGGGCGCGGTGCTGGCAATCTGTTTGCCCAGGGCCTTGACCAGCGGGATCGCCGAATTGCCGGCACTGCCTATGGCTTGGCCCAAGGCTTGAAAATCGTAGAGTTCAGCGCGACACGCAGCCGCAAAGGGTGCAACTGCAGCGTGAGGAATCACCCCGACCCCGGCTTGTGCCCGGGCCAACGCCGCTTCGACGTCGAGCATGGCCTGTACCCGGCCATGATCGCAAAACACCTCGCCCATGGCCTCGGCCGTAAAGTACGCATCGAACAGCTGATTGCTCATAAACCTTCCTTAGAAGGCGCGCCACAAACGGGCGCGCGCGGGGTACATCACAAATCGTGGTGCAGGTACTTGGGTTGCTTGGGCAAACGGAAGCTGAACAGGAAAGCGATGGCCATCATCACCGTCACATACCAGTAGAAGCTGTTTTCCATACCTATGGACTTCAGGCCCAGCGCCACGTATTCCGCCGAACCACCAAAGATCGCGTTGGCCACCGCATAGGCCAGACCCACGCCCAGCGCCCGGACCTGCGGCGGAAACATCTCGGCTTTGACCAAGCCGCTGATCGAGGTGTAGAAGCTGACAATCGCCAGCGCCAGGGTAATCAGCACAAAGGCCAGAAACGGGCTGCTGATGGTTTTCAGGGTCAACAGGATCGGTACTGTACACAGCGTGCCCAGCGCACCGAACCAGAGCATGTTGTTACGCCGACCGATCTTGTCTGCCAGCATGCCAAACAGCGGCTGCATGCACATATACAGGAACAGCGCGCCGGTCATGATGTAACTGGCGGTCTTGGCGTGCATGCCCGCCGTGTTGACCAGGTATTTCTGCATATAGGTGGTAAAGGTGTAGAAAATCAACGAGCCGCCTGCGGTGTAACCCAACACGGTGATAAACGCCGCTTTATGGTCGCGGAACAACGCCGCCACACTGCCTGCGTCCTTGTCCTGACGGGTTTCGGCACTGGTGGTTTCTTTCAGGGAGCGACGCAGCAGCAACGAAATCAGCGCAGCAACAGCGCCGATCACGAAAGGTACGCGCCAGCCCCAGGCCCGCAGTTCATCTTCCGACAGGAACTGCTGAAGAATCACCACCACCAACACCGCCAACAGTTGCCCGCCAATCAGCGTCACATACTGAAACGAGGCAAAGAAGCCGCGCTGGCCCTTGAGTGCCACTTCGCTCATATAGGTCGCCGTGGTGCCGTATTCGCCCCCCACGGACAAGCCTTGAAACAGCCGCGCCATCAACAGCAACGCCGGGGCCCAGGCGCCGATCGAGGCGTAGGTCGGCAAACAGGCAATCACCAATGAGCCGGCGCACATCATCAGCACCGAGATCATCATCGAGTTCTTGCGCCCGTGTTTATCGGCAACCCGGCCAAACAGCCAGCCACCAATGGGGCGCATCAAAAAGCCGGCCGCAAACACACCGGCGGTGTTGAGCAACTGCACCGTGGGGTCATCGGAAGGGAAGAAAGCAGGCGCAAAGTAGATCGCGCAAAAGGCGTAAACGTAAAAGTCGAACCATTCGACAAGGTTGCCGGAGGACGCACCGACAATCGCAAAAATCCTTTTTTTACGTTCCTCTCCTGTGTAGTGAGTTTCTGTTGTCATGTTTGTTTACTCATCAGGTTTTAGTTGCAATCAGACACACCTTGCAACATCTTGCGTTCTAACCGCAATAAGCCGAACGACTGAGGCCGTGGGAGCGAGCCTGCTCGCGAAGGTCTCAAGAACAACGCGGTTATCCAGTGAACCGCTGTATTCTCAGGGGACTTCGCGAGCGGGCTCGCTCCCACAGAGGCCGGATTGAGCGCTATCAGACCCGTTCGATCGCCAATGCCAGACCTTGCCCAACACCGACACACATGGTCGCCAGACCTTTCTTGCCGCCGGTTTTTTCCAGCTGATGCAAAGCGGTCATCACGATCCGTGCGCCACTCATGCCCAGCGGATGGCCCAGGGCAATCGCCCCGCCATTGGGGTTAACCTGCGGCGCGTCGTCGGCCAGGCCCAGTTCACGCAACACCGCCAACCCCTGGCTGGCGAATGCTTCGTTCAGCTCGATCACATCGAAATCACTGACCGCCAGCCCCAGCCGTTCCACCAGCTTGCGCACCGCTGGCACCGGGCCAATGCCCATCACCCGCGGCGCCACACCGGCGCTGGCCATACCCAGTACCCGGGCGCGAGCAGTCAGGCCATGGCGTTTTACCGCCTCGGCCGATGCCAGAATCAGCGCCGCCGCACCATCGTTGACCCCAGAGGCATTGCCCGCAGTCACAGTCTTGTCCGGGCCATTCACCGGCTTGAGCTTGCCCAGGGTTTCCAGGCTGGTATCGGCACGCGGGTGCTCGTCGTGCTCAACCACGGTTTCGCCTTTTTTATGGGCGATACGCACTGGCACAATTTCTTCGGCAAAGTAGCCTGCTGCCTGGGCGGCGGCGGTACGTTGCTGGCTGCGCAGGGCGAAAGCGTCCTGATCGGCGCGGGAAATCTTGTATTCGTCAGCCACGTTATCCGCGGTCTGCGGCATCGGGTCGACCCCGTATCGGGCTTTCATCAGCGGGTTGATAAAGCGCCAGCCAATGGTGGTGTCTTCCAGCTTCATATTGCGCGAGAACGCGGCATCGGCCTTGCCCATCACAAACGGTGCCCGTGACATGGACTCGACGCCACCGGCAATCGCCAATTCCATCTCGCCACTGGCAATCGCCCGGAATGCCGTGCCAATGGCATCCATGCCCGAGGCACACAGGCGGTTGAGGGTCACGCCGGGAATGGTTTCCGGCAGTCCGGCCAACAGTGCGGCCATGCGCGCCACGTTGCGGTTGTCTTCACCAGCCTGGTTGGCGCAGCCGAAAAACACTTCGTCGACTTCGTTCCAGTTCACATTCGGGTTGCGCTCGATCAGCGCCTTGATCGGTGCGGCGGCCAGGTCATCAGCGCGAACGCTTGCCAGACCACCGCCAAAACGGCCGATAGGGGTACGAATCGCGTCGCAGATAAAGACTTCACGCATCACGCTTCTCCCGGTGCCTGGCCGTGGGCCAGAGCGGTGCGCGCTTCCAGATCACGCAAGGCCGTGAGTTCAACTTCGGTCGGCGCTGCGGTCTGCTGCACATTGTCGGCAAAGCGGATGGCCCAGCCAGTGGCAGCGATGACCTGTTCACGGGTAACACCCGGGTGCAGGGCCGTTACCACGAATTCGTTGGTTTGCTCTTCTGGCTCCATGGTGCACAGGTCGGTGATGATCCCGACCGGGCCAGCGCCGGGCAGGCCCAAGCGTTTGCGCGAGTCACCGCCTTCGCCATGGCCCACCGAGGTGATGAAATCCAGTTTGTCGACAAAGGAGCGGGCCGACTGCTTGAGGATGATCAGCACGCTTTTCGCCGAACCAGCGATTTCCGGTGCGCCACCGGCACCCGGCAGGCGCACTTTTGGCTGGTGATAGTCACCGACCACGGTGGTGTTGATATTGCCGAAGCGGTCAACTTGGGCAGCCCCCAGAAAGCCGACATCGACCCGGCCACCTTGCAGCCAGTAACGAAAGATTTCGCTGGTGGACACTACGGTATCTGCGGTTTCAGCCAGTTCACCGTCACCAATCGACAGCGGCAGCACATCAGGCTTGGCGCCAATCGGGCCGGACTCATAAATCAGCACCACATCCGGAGACGAGGTCAGGCGCGCCAGGTTGGCCGCTTTGGAAGGCAAGCCGATGCCGACAAAACACACCGAACCGTTTTTCAAACGGCGGGCGGCAGCGACGGTCATCATTTCATTGGTGGAGTAAGCCATTATTTTGCCTCCGAAGCGCGGGCCAGCTTGGCCTGGAACTCGCTGAAATTTGCAGTGCCGTGGATGTATTCGTCGATCCAGGCAGTAAAGGTTTCGCGGTCGCGGGCAATCGGGTCCCACGCCTGATAAAACCGGTTATCACGCTCGGTGTAACCGTGGGCGTAGGACGGATGCGCACCACCCGGCACATAGCAGACCGCGCTCAGGGCCCAGGTCGGCAGCACGCAGGCATTCATCGGTGCTTGCAGGTCATCAACGATTTCTTCGACGGTGACGATGCAACGCTTGGCAGCCAAGGCTGCTTCCTTTTGCACACCCAAAATACCCCACAACAGCACATTGCCCTTGCGGTCGGCCTTTTGCGCATGAATCACCGTGACATCCGGGCGCACGGCTGGCACGGCGGCCAGTACTTCACCGGTAAACGGGCAAGTAACGGTCTTGATCAGTGGGTTGACCTTGGGCAGGTCGGAACCGGCGTAGGCACGCAGCACCGCAAACGGCAGGCCCGAGGCGCCAGCAACGTAAGCATTGGCCAGGTCAGCATGGCTGTGCTCTTCGATTTCCAGCGGCTGCGGCCACTGCTTCTCGACGGCATCGCGCAAGCGGTGCAGCGAACCAACGCCAGGGTTGCCGCCCCAGGAAAAGATCAACTTTCGCGCACAACCGGCACCGATCAACTGGTCGTACACCAGGTCAGGTGTCATCCGCACCAGAGTCAGGTCTTTCTTGCCCTGACGGATGATTTCATGACCCGCCGCCGTCGGGATCAGGTGGGTGAAACCTTCAAGGGCAACGGTGTCACCATCGCTCACAAATTGTTTCACCGCGTCGTGTAACGAAATGATGTCTGCCATCTGGGGTAGCTCCCGTTTTTTGTAGGCCACTGCGGTTGAAGAAGGGGTGCCAGCGACACCGGATGTTCAGCAGATTAAGCCGCGGCCTCGGCTCAAACAATCCGATAATCGACTATGTGTTCGTTAATCGAACACATAGTTAGCCTGACAACGATCAGGTTGCATCGGCATGACTGACCATGCCCTTGATCAATACCGCAGCGGTTGCCAGGGCGGCCGGGATGACCAGCGCGGTCAGTACTTGCTCGAAGTTCCAGCCCAGCCCCAGCAGGGTAGCGCCCATCCAGGCACCGAGAATGGCGCCAAAGCGGCCAATACCCAGCATCCACGACACCCCTGTGGCACGGCCCTGGGTCGGGTAGAAACGGGCAGCCAGAGACGGCATGGCCGATTGCGCACCGTTCACGCACATACCGGCTGCCAGCACCAGCGTGGCTAGAACGGCAATATTGCCCAGGCTCTGCCCTACCGCGTAGGCAAACACCCCGGCCAGCAAGTAGAAAATACCGATCACTTTGTGCGGATTGAACCTGTCCATTGCCCAGCCCACGCCCACTGCACTCAGCACCCCACCGAACTGGAACAGCGCGCCAATAAACGCCGCTTGTTCCATGCTTGCGCCACTGTCGCGCATCAACGTCGGCAGCCAACTGGTCAGCAGGTAGACAATCACCAGGCCCATAAAATAGGTGAGCCAGAGCAACAGGGTGCCGGTGCTGTAGGTCCCGGAAAAAATCACCGCAAACACGTTGCGCGCTTTCACGGTCTTCTGCTCGGGCACGCTGAAGCTTGCGGCTTGAGCCACAACTGCAGGGTTTATCGGCGACAGGGTTTTACGAACAAGCTCAATACTGCGGTTGCGTACCACCAGAAAACGCGCAGATTCAGGCAGCCACACGACTAAAACCAACGTCAGAATCAGCGGTAACACCCCGCCGATCAGCAGCAGGCTGTGCCAGCCATACATCGGGATCAGCTTGGCCGAAATAAATCCGCCGCCCGCCATTCCTAGGTTGAAGCCACAGAACATGCTGGTCACCAATAAGGACTTGTGGCGCTCGGGGGTGTACTCCGACAGCAAGGTCGTGGCATTGGGCATCCCGGCGCCCAGCCCCAGGCCGGTCAGAAAGCGCAACACCAGCAGTTGGTCGACGTTGGTACTGTAGGCCGATGCCAGGCTGAACCCGCCAAACACCAGCACCGCAACCACCAGCACCACTTTGCGGCCAAAACGGTCAGCCAATGGCCCTGAACCTAGGGCACCAAACACCATGCCGATCAACGCGGCGCTCATCACCGGGCCGAGGCTGGCGCGGTCAATGCCCCAGTCCTGGGACAACGCAGGAGCAATAAAGCCCATTGCCGCTGTGTCCAGGCCGTCAAGAAAGACAATCAGAAAACACAGGATCACTACGCGCCATTGATAACGCGACAGCGGTTGGGCGTTGATAAATGACTGCACATCAAGGCAGTTGCCGACTGAAGACTGTGGTGAATTCATTATTTTTATACCGAGTAAAAACCAGGGCGAACGAAAACCAGCTAATGGCTAGCGACTCACACTAAAAGCTATCGGGCGGGATCAGAGGATCTTCGGGCGACTGCGCAGTGACTGCGTCAATGACGGGCAGATGGGGGTGTTCATGGCGTGTAGCCTCTTCATTATTATTTTGGCCGGCTTCTGAAGAACGCTTGAGCGGACTTCGAGCGGGGCGCTGAGGCGACATTAATCAGCGCATCGTCAGCACGCAATTCGATAAACGCTTAACTGTGCGTTTATCGAACGCTTAGTGTTCACACCATCAGCTAAATAGCTGGGTACTCAGTTCGCGACTGGCGTTGAGCATGATCGGCAAAAAGCGCTGTTCCAGCTCCGTGCGTGTCACCCGGCCCGCGTGGGTGCTGACGTTCAAAGCGGCCAGTACTTGCCCGGAGGCGTCATACACCGGCACCGCGATGGATCGCAGGCCCTGCTCAAGTTCCTGATCGACCACACACCAGCCTTGCTCGCGCACTTGCTGCAAGCATTCAAGCAACGCCTCGGGCGTATGCAAGGTGCGGCTGGTCTTGGCCTGGAACTCGCCGTGTGCCAGGTACTCGTGCAGCGTTACATCGTCCAGCGCTGCCAGCAGGATGCGTCCCATCGAGGTGCAGTAAGCGGGCAAGCGACCACCCACAGAGAGGTCTACCGAGATCAGGCGCTGAGTCGTTGCAGAGCGGGCGATATAGAGGATGTCATCGCCTTCGAGAGTGGCCATGTTGCACGCTTCGTGCAATTGCTCGCTCATGCGGTCCAGATAGGGTTGGGCCGATACCGCCAGCGGTGTCGACGACAGATAGGCATGGCCCAGGGTCAGCACTTTGGGCAACAGGGAATAGGTGCGGCCATCGGTGGTCGCATACCCCAGTTTGATCAGGGTATACAAACAGCGGCGCACGGCCGCTCGCGGGATTTCCGTGCGATGACTGATCTGGGCAATGGTCAGGTGCCGCTTGCGCTCCTGAAACGCTTGCACCACCGCCAACCCGCGGGCCAGCGACGACATAAAGTCAGGATCACCGGTAAACGCCTGAATCCGCTTGGCCGGCGACGCCACAATCGGCGGTGCGATACTGGCTACGGCATTGCGCAGTTGATCATTCATTCCCAACCCCCAGATTCAGCTACTTATAATTATGATACGCCGGGCGATTATCGAACCGTCGACCGATAATCGCAATCGATTCGCCAGTCAGGCACCGAGCATCTCACCGCAATGCTGTCGACTTAAGGTACGGTGACCTCAACTGTGGGAGCGAGCCTGCTCGCGAAGGACGTAAATGATCGCGCGTGTGTCTGGATAAGCGTGACACTCTTGAGACCTTCGCGAGCACGCTTACTCCCACACAAGTACAGCTCGCTCAAGTGAGCTGGATTTCGGCTCACCGGTGTTTATTAAAATCAGGTGGCGCATGCCAACAATCAGGGCAATGATAGAAATCGTCTGTTTTATATGTATTCAGGTTAAGTACAGGTCAAAAGTTAAACAACTTGATCGGCCACTTGTGCTTGCGCCCTGTTAGTCGGGAGATACTGCGGGGCTGCTTCACGATAATTCACAAATGTTCATAACAGGTCACACACCTCGAAGTTGACGCCTGTGAAGTTATTCAGCGATAGTAGTGGTATTCCTCAACCCTTGAGGTACGAAAGTAATTGAAAGCACAAGGTCAAGACTGTACTGCCGATTGGATCCAACCTGCCCGTTGAGTTCGACCGGTACTCGCAGCTTGCCCGGCCAGTGCATCGTATGTTGTTTTACCTTGGGGTGAACACTTACCCACGGCGACGTTCATGTTTTAGTTGATGACGTGGCTGAGTGCATCGCGTGGTGTATTTAAACGAGGCGTTATTAATAGGCAATTTCCTTATTGTCTGTCATTCGCCTAATGAATAGACCCTCATGCAAGGTGTTTCACCAGATTTAATCTCAACTCAATCAGGTAACACAGTGACGAAAGACGAACTGCGCGCAGAACTTGAGCGTCAGGAACAACGTTTCAAGGATGTTTACGGTGGCGAAGTGACAACCTACGCCGCCAAACCCGAGCCCGGGCGCAAACCCTGGCGCAAACGGGCCAGCCTGCTGGACCAGGCTTTCACTCAAGAGATCCAGAAGATCGAAAAAGAGCTCAAGGCTGAAGAACCCTGACCTCGTCTGAAATTTGTACAGACAGCCCCTTGCATGCCCGCCATTTGCATGAGCCGGTATGGCTGTTTGCTATGCCAGAGCCAAAACCGATCCCTCAGCCCCTCTGATTGAAGAATTTTCATCGACTGGAATCGGAGCTGCATCAGGGCCTGAGCGTGCACCTCGAAATCCCCTATAGCCTTTGGTATCAGTGGCTTGAAAGGAATTTCCTACGTCTATTTACGGAAGGCGCTTACAGGTTTTTTCATTTATAGATGTTACCAACGGGCAGCTAGTGCATTGATTAGCGGGGTTTTCTGGCATAATCCGCCCCCCTTTATGACCGTGTCAGAAAACCTTCATGATCGATCTATTAAGCGGATTGGACGCCTGGGTTCTTATCAGCCTCTTCTTCGCCCTAGCCTTTGTTCTCGCGTTTGAGTTCATAAACGGCTTTCATGACACCGCAAACGCGGTAGCGACTGTCATCTACACCAAAGCCATGCCGCCTCACCTGGCGGTGTTCTTTTCCGGTGTGTTCAACTTCCTCGGCGTTCTGCTGGGCGGGGTAGGCGTGGCATATGCCATCGTCCACCTGCTACCGGTAGAGCTTCTGGTGAATGTAAACACCGGACATGGCCTGGCCATGGTGTTCTCACTGCTTGCTGCAGCCATCACCTGGAACCTGGGTACCTGGTACTTCGGGATCCCGGCCTCCAGCTCGCACACCCTGATCGGTTCGATCCTCGGCGTGGGCCTGGCCAACGCCCTGATCAGCGGCATTCCGGTAAGTGACGGGGTTAACTGGCAGAAGGCTATCGATATCGGTGCCTCGCTGGTGTTCTCGCCAATGGCCGGTTTCCTGGTTGCAGGCCTGGTGCTGCTCGCCCTGAAGTGGTGGCGCCCGGGCTCCAAGATGCACAAAACCCCTGAGCAGCGCCGCAAGCTGGATGACAAAAAGCATCCGCCTTTCTGGAACCGTCTGGTTCTGGTGATCTCGGCCATGGCGGTAAGTTTTGTGCACGGCTCCAACGATGGCCAGAAAGGCATCGGCCTGATCATGCTGGTACTGATCGGTATCGTGCCAAGCGCTTTCGTTCTCGACCTGAACAGCACCACCTACCAGATCGAACGGACTCGCGACGCCACCCTGCACCTGAGCCAGTTCTATCAGCGCAACAATGCTTCGCTGACTGAATTCCTGGCACTGGGCAAAAGCGTAAAAGGCGACTTGCCGGATCAGTTCAGCTGCAACCCGCAGCAAACCGAACCGACCATCGAGGCGTTGCTTGGCTCGTTGAAAGGCGTGGCCGACTACCACTCGATCCCGGCTGAAAAGCGTATCGAGATCCGTCGCTACCTGCTTTGCCTGGACGATACCGCAAAGAAAGTCAGCAAATTGCCAGTGCTTGATTCCCGCGAAAAAGCGGACCTCGAGAAACTGCGCAAAGACCTGACTGCCACCACTGAATACGCCCCGTTCTGGGTGATTCTGGCGGTAGCACTGGCTCTGGGCCTGGGTACCATGGTTGGCTGGAAGCGCGTGGTCAAAACCATCGGTGAGAAGATCGGCAAGCAAGGCATGACCTATGCCCAAGGCATGGCGGCGCAGATCACCACTGCCTTTGCCATCGGCATGGCCAACATCTTCTCCCTGCCGGTATCGACGACGCACATCCTGTCGTCGGGTGTAGCGGGCACCATGGTCGCCAACAAGAGCGGCCTGCAGGGCGGTACGATCAAGACCATCCTGATGGCGTGGGTGCTGACCTTACCGGCCACCATCGCACTGTCTGCAACGCTGTTCTGGCTGGCTTCCAAAGTTCTCGCCTGATTCTGCGCTGCACAAAAAAGGTACGTCCCTCACGGGCCGTACCTTTTTTTATGCCCAAATCCTTATGCAAACCCGTAGCTCACACTGAATCTGCTCCAGACAAACTGTTTGTGGGAGCGGGCTTGCTCGCGATGGCATCGCCTGAGTTTGACTGACAGACCGAGTCGCCTGCATCGCGAGCAAGCCCGCTCCCACAATGATCTGGCAGATATCAGGCCTGTTGGCCCTGATAGTAGCCAATGTCTTTTCGCAGACAAAAAAATAGGCGACCGAAGTCGCCCAAAATGCCTTGCGTGCTCATGCCATGAAAAGACTCGGCGCTATTTGCGCTTCTGGGAGTCTTTCCAGATAAAAATGCCCAGACCTGCGAAGAACAACACCATGAGGCCGACAGTAAGTACTCCGGCGATAACCACATTATCGAGAAACATGACGGCCTCCTGCGTTTGTCTGATTGTGTCTGTTGAAGCTAGATTAACCAGATACGCAGGCGCACAACTTGACCGGGATCAATAGTGTCCACGGCCAGTTGGCAGTTAAGGGAATTAGTTGACTCAGATCATCGAAAACGCGGCAGTTCAGCGCTTTTTCGGTTTTTTCTTCGGCTTTTTCGCCGACTTTACCAACGGCATTGCCTGTTCGAAGGCTTTGCGCACTTCATTCAGGCGTTTTTCTTTGAGGTCATGTACCCGTTTGGCGCGCTCGGCGCCCAGGTCAACCAGATTGGTGTCTTGGCTCATAAAAGGTTCGGACCACTATCAGTGTGTTTCAGTGCGCCAATAATGCGACGCGCGCTCGGCTCTGACCAGAAAAAACGTTCTACACCTTGATATCGACCCACAACCCCTGGCGCTGCGTGCCATCAATCACCGGGCAATCTTCCCCCTCAGGATCCTGCTCCCCGGCCTGCTCAGGGGCTTCTCCACGGCGCTTGTCATGCTGGCGCTTTTGCTCTTCGCGCAACAATAAAGTGGCCTGATCGGCATCGCTGTGTTTCAGGTCAATTGCACTTTCACTGGAGCTGGCCTGAGTCGGCACCACGGGCGGGATATCAGGCCGGGGGCGCACCGGGTCCTGCCCGGAGGTCACCGGTACAGCGCCAAGCGGCAAAATTGACGGCAGCATGGTGATTGTTCTCCTGTCTTCTGGCTATTTGCGCCAGCCGGTCATCGTTAACCATTGGTCGATAACTGCACTGACATCCTGGCAAAGCGGACAGCTTTTTTTGAGAGTCCTTTGGACTGAGGCCCTTGATCCGTTAATATACTCGGCTTTTTCAAAGCGGGAGTCAGGCAGCATGGCGCAGCAGTATCAACCGGGGCAACGCTGGATTAGTGACAGCGAAGCAGAGCTAGGTTTGGGCACCGTTCTGGCACAGGACGGTCGCTTGTTGACCGTGCTCTATCCGGCCACTGGCGAAACCCGCCAATATTCGCTGCGCAACGCACCGCTCACGCGTGTACGGTTCTCGCCAGGTGACACCATCATCCACTTCGAAGGCTGGAAGATGACCGTGCGCGAAGTCGATGACGCCGATGGCCTGCTGGTCTACCACGGCCTCAACGAGCGAAACGAAACCGTCACCCTGCCCGAAACCCAGCTGTCGAACTTTATCCAGTTCCGTCTGGCCAGCGATCGTCTGTTCGCCGGGCAAATCGACCCGCTGTCCTGGTTCTCGCTGCGCTACCACACCCTTGAACACACCAGCCGCCAGCTGCAATCGCCGCTGTGGGGCCTGGGTGGCGTGCGTGCGCAACCTATTGCCCACCAACTGCACATCGCCCGCGAAGTGGCAGACCGTATCGCGCCACGCGTACTGCTGGCCGACGAAGTGGGCCTGGGCAAAACCATCGAAGCAGGCCTGGTCATCCACCGCCAGCTACTCAGTGGCCGCGCCAACCGTGTCTTGATCGTAGTCCCGGAAAACCTGCAGCACCAATGGCTGGTAGAAATGCGCCGGCGCTTCAACCTCGAAGTGGCACTGTTCGACGAAGAACGCTTTATCGAAAGCGATGCCAGCAACCCCTTCGAAGACAGCCAACTGGCACTGGTTGCCCTGGAATGGCTGGTTGACGATCCCAAAGCCCAGGCTGCGCTGTTTGATGCCGACTGGGACCTGCTGGTTGTCGACGAAGCGCACCACCTGGTGTGGCACGAAGATAATGTCAGCCCCGAATACGGCCTGGTTGAACAGCTCGCGGGCGTGATCCCGGGCGTGTTGCTGCTTACTGCAACACCGGAGCAGTTAGGCCAGGACAGTCACTTTGCGCGCTTGCGCCTGCTGGACCCGAACCGCTTCCACGACCTGGCCGCCTTCCGCGCCGAGAGCGAGAACTATCGCCCGGTGGCCCAGGCCGTTCAGGAACTGCTGGATAAAGGCAGCTTGTCCCCTGAAGCACATAACACCATCCACGGTTTCCTCGGTGCCGAAGGCGATACCCTGCTGGCCGCCGTCAATGCCGGCGATGCCGAAGCCAGCGCCCGCCTGGTGCGCGAGTTGCTTGACCGTCACGGCACCGGCCGCGTGCTGTTCCGTAACACCCGCGCCGCGATCCAGGGCTTCCCGGAGCGCAAGCTGCACGCCTACCCTCTACCATGCCCGGACGAATACCTTGAGTTGCCGCTGGGCGAGCATGCCGAGCTGTACCCTGAGGTCAGCTTCCAGTCCCAGCCGGACGCCAGCGATGAACAACGCTGGTGGAACTTCGACCCACGGGTCGAGTGGCTGATCGACACCCTGAAAATGCTCAAGCGCACCAAAGTACTGGTGATCTGCGCCCACGCCGAAACTGCCATGGATCTGGAAGACGCCCTGCGCGTGCGTTCCGGCATTCCTGCAACGGTCTTCCACGAAGGCATGAACATTCTTGAGCGTGACCGCGCTGCGGCCTACTTCGCTGACGAAGAGTTCGGCGCCCAGGTACTGATCTGCTCCGAAATCGGCAGTGAAGGCCGTAACTTCCAATTTGCCCACCACCTGGTGCTGTTCGACCTGCCGGCTCACCCGGACTTGCTGGAACAGCGTATCGGCCGTCTGGACCGTATCGGCCAGAAGCACATTATCGAACTGCACGTGCCGTACCTTGAGACCAGCCCGCAACAGCGCCTGTTCCAGTGGTATCACGAAGCGCTGAATGCCTTCCTCAACACCTGCCCGACCGGCAACGCCCTGCAACACCAGTTCGGCCCGCGCCTGCTGCCGTTGCTGGAAGCTGCCGACGATCAAGAGTGGCAAGCGCTGATCGATGAAGCACGGGTTGAGCGCGAGCGCCTGGAGCAGGAACTGCACACTGGCCGCGACCGCTTGCTGGAACTGAACTCCGGGGGTTCGGGTGAAGGTGAAGCCCTGGTTGAGGCGATCCTTGAGCAAGACGATCAGTTCACCCTGCCGATCTACATGGAAACCCTGTTCAACGCCTTTGGCATCGACAGCGAAGACCATTCGGAAAACGCCCTGATCCTCAAGCCAAGCGAAAAAATGCTGGATGCCAGCTTCCCGCTGGGCGACGACGAAGGCGTGACCATCACCTACGATCGCGACCAGGCACTGTCGCGCGAAGACATGCAGTTCATCACCTGGGAACACCCCATGGTGCAAGGCGGCATGGACCTTGTACTGTCAGGTTCGATGGGCAACACCGCTGTCGCCCTGATCAAGAACAAGGCCCTCAAGCCCGGCACCGTATTGCTTGAGCTGATTTACGTCAGTGAAGTGGTTGCCCCGCGCGCCCTGCAACTGGGTCGCTACCTGCCGCCTGCCGCCCTGCGCTGCCTGCTCGATGCCAATGGCAACGATCTGTCGTCCCGTGTGGCTTTCGACACCCTGAACGAGCAGTTGGAGAGCGTACCCCGCGCCAGCGCCAACAAGTTCGTCCAGGCCCAGCGCGATCAGCTGACGCCGAAGATCAACGCTGGTGAAGCCAAGATCGCACCGCGTCACGCAGAGCGTGTGGCCGAAGCGCAGCGCCGCCTGGCCGCCGATACCGAAGAAGAACTGGCACGCCTGACTGCTCTGCAGGCCGTCAACCCGAGCGTACGCGACAGCGAGCTGATTGCCCTGCGCAAACAGCGTGAACAAAGCCTGGCCATGCTTGAAAAAGCTGCCCTGCGCCTTGAAGCCATTCGTGTGCTGGTAGCGGGTTAAAGCTGAAAACTTGTAGTCGCTGCCGAAGGCTGCGAAGGGGGGCGTAGCCCCCCGTTTTCTTCAAGTTCCCGCAATCCCCTCGCAGCCTTCGGCAGCGACTACAAGCCCCTCCTCAACACTTACATCTATAAACCAGCGCCCTAATAACAAAATGATCACCATCATTTTGCCATCATCCCTGCCGCCCTCAATCCAGCTTCTATACTCGACGCCAAGCTAGCAACGTTCGACTAGCGCATCTGGACCGCCGAGGCGTGCAATGGAAAGTCTGGGGTTGCAACTTTTGGCTGAACCCACAGAAAACGGGCAACTGCTGCTTATCGGCGGCTATAACCCCTATCTGTTGTTTCTCGCCTGGCTGGTAGCTTGTACCGTCTGTGTGGCCACGCTGGATCTGCTCGACCGCGCGGCCAATGCAGAGAAACCTGCCGCCAGAACCGTTTGGCGATGGATAGCCATAAGCTGCCTGGCAATCGGTATCTGGGCCATGCATATCATTTGCCTGCTGGCATTTGAGTCTGCCGTGGAAAGCCGCTACAGCCTTGCCAGGGCCGCCGGCTCATTGCCTGTAGCCCTGCTCGCCGCGACAGTGCTTGTGCAAATTCTCAACGCCACCACCCGCTGGCGCTCAAACAACGCTTTTGTGCAGCAACTGCTCAAATACGCCCTGTGCATTGCCGGCGCATGCTTGCTGCTATGCGCTCACTTTGCATGCACGCAACTCATGGACATCACCTTGGCAGGCAGCCCGGATGCCAATACTAATAACTGGCAAATAGCGCTTGTTGTGGCCCTCATTGCCCTGCTGCTGATCGGCAGTTGCATCAGCGCCGCTATCGTCGACAAAAAGCTGCAACACAAGGAACACGACCTCAGACGGGTCAACGCCCTGCTCAGCCAGCTAGACCAGGCCCGCGCCTCCCTGCAGCAAGTGGCGCATTACGACCCCCTGACCAACCTGATCAACCGCCGCGGCTTCAACCAGTTGTTTGCCGAGAAACTGATTGATTGCACCAGTAGAAATACCAAACTTGCGGTGATGTTTCTGGATATTGACCACTTCAAGCGCATCAATGACAGCCTGGGCCACGATGCCGGGGATGAACTACTCAAAACCATCGCCGCCCGGATCAAAAACGCCACCCGCAGCCATGATGACGTTGTGGCACGCTTCGGCGGCGACGAATTCTGCATTTTGATCAATCTGAGCCATCGCGACGAAGCACAACACATGGCGCAGCGCATCATGCTCAAATTAAAAGAACCCATCTCGCTGTCAAGTCGACACATGGTGATGACCACCAGCATTGGCATCAGCGTGTTCCCCGATGATGGCGCAAGCGCAACAGAACTGCTCAAGCATGCCGACCTGGCGCTTTACCAGTCCAAGGACAACGGTCGCAACGGCCTGACTTTTTTCAATTCCAATCTTAAAACCCGCGCCTCGCTGGAACTGCACATTGAGGAAGAACTGCGTAACGCACTCAATCAAGACACGGGGCTGTTGCTGCATTACCAGCCCATCTTCGACCTCAAGCATGGCCGCGTCGCCAAGCTTGAAGCCCTGGTCCGCTGGCAGCACCCCGAGCACGGCCTGCTTGGCCCGGAACGGTTCATCAGCATTGCCGAGGCCAACGGGTTGATTGCCGAACTGGACCACTGGGTATTGCGCAAGGCCTGTCAGGACCTGGCCGTCCTGTCCCGGCTGGGCTGGCAGCACTTGGGTATTGCCGTCAACTGCTCGGCGCTGAATCTGGGCCGTGTAGAATTGGCCGACGAAATAGAGAATGCCCTGCGCACATCCGGCATTGCTGCCCATCGACTTGAACTGGAAGTCACGGAAAACGCCCTGATGTGCAATCTGAGCAGCACCTCACACCTGCTGCGTCAGATCCGTGCACTGGGCGTGTCACTGTCCATTGATGATTTCGGCACCGGCTACTCATCGCTGGCCTATCTAAAGCGCCTGCCGCTCAACACCCTGAAAATTGATCGCTCGTTTATCCAGGACATCCCCTCCTCCAGCCAGGACATGGAAATCGTCCAGGCCATTATCCTTATGGCCCACACCCTGCATCTACAGGTGGTGACCGAGGGTGTCGAAACGACCCAGCAGTTCGAGTTTCTCAACCAGTTCGGCTGCGATTTTATCCAGGGTTATCTGCTCAGCCGCCCCGTACCTTTCGAGGCGCTGCAAGAGACGCTTGCGCAACTCGACAAACATCCCGTCCCCGCACCCGATCACGCCACATTTGTATTGACCGGCCAGTAGCTGCAGCGGTTTTCGCCAGGCACAAAAAAACGCCACCGTACCAACTGTGGCGTTTCTCCACGGCAAATTGCCACTACGCGAAACCGGGTTACTGAGCTACACACTCCGGGCTATTCAGAGCGGTGCAAATAAATGCGCCAGCTTGGTGCATCGAGTTATTTTTTCGCACTTTCCTGGACCATCACCCAAGGCGAAACCACTACAGCCCACAGCTGCGGGTCACGCTCAAGAACGTCTAGCGCCTGCGCTTCGGTCATCTTGCCTAGCAGGCCGGACGCCATCCAGGCCGCGACTTTCTCTGCATCATCCTGAGTCACGGCCTGCGCGGCTTCGATCAAATCCAGCCCGGGTGCGACCCATAGCAAATCACCTTTGGCGAAGAAGGGCTGCAGGACTTTCCATTCAATAGTTGAGGTCTCGCCAAGCAGCTTGGCATAGAGGGTGCTAGGTTCTTGATTCATGGGTTTCACCGGGGAAGAAAATCGGCGCAATGATACCGCCACACATCCGGTAGAAAAACCCGGCTTTTCAGGTAACGAAGCGTGGAAAAAGTCATGGGCCAAGGACAGGTGCGTTGATCTGGCAACATTCTGATAACTTTCAACAGCCTGATCCGCCGCCATTCTGTCTTTTTATTACGTTTAAGCGACATTTCCTGTTTTTTCCCTCGCCGGCACGCTATTCAAGCGCTAAAGCGGCGCTCTACACTGTACCGGTACAGTTGCAGGGGGGATTGACCGGGAATTTCGCTACAAGAAGACCCGGTCCGGCTGCCTTGGCTTCCAGGACTATAAAAATTACAACAGAAGAGTGGAGCACCAATAAAGATGGCTACGAAGCAGATTACTAAACTGTTTGCCGCTATGGTTTTGGCCGGGTTCGCCAGCCATTCATTTGCCGCAGACACCATCAAGATCGGTATCGCCGGCCCTAAAACCGGGCCTCTGACTCAGTACGGCGACATGCAGTTTGCTGGCGCAAAAATGGCCATCGAACAAATCAACGCCAAGGGCGGCGTTGATGGCAAAAAGCTTGAAGCGGTTGACTACGATGACGCTTGCGACCCGAAACAAGCGGTTGCCGTGGCCAACAAAGTGGTTAACGACGGCATTAAATTTGTAGTCGGTCACCTGTGCTCCAGCTCCACCCAGCCTGCTTCGGACATTTACGAAGACGAAGGCATCATCATGATTACCCCGGCCGCTACCGGCCCGGAAATCACCGCTCGTGGCTACAAGATGATCTTCCGTACCATCGGTCTGGACAGCGCCCAGGGCCCTGCCGCCGGTAACTACATCGCTGATCACGTGAAGCCAAAAGTCGTCGCGGTATTGCACGACAAACAGCAGTACGGTGAAGGCATCGCCAGCGCCGTTAAAAAGACCCTGGAAGACAAAGGCGTAAAAGTCGCTGTCTTTGAAGGCGTCAACGCTGGCGAAAAAGACTACTCCTCGGTTATTGCCAAGCTCAAGCAAGCCAACGTCGACTTCGTCTACTACGGCGGCTACCACCCGGAGCTGGGCCTGATCCTGCGCCAGGCCAAAGAGAAAGGCCTGAACGCCAAGTTCATGGGCCCTGAAGGTGTGGGCAACGAGTCCATCTCGCAAATCGCCCAAGGCGCCTCCGAAGGCCTGCTGGTGACCCTGCCAAAAGCATTCGACGCCGATCCGGAAAACAAGGCACTGGTTGATGCCTTCGCTGCCAAGAAACAGGACCCTACCGGCCCGTTCGTGTTCCCGGCATACGCCGCAGTTGAAGTGATTGCCGGCGGTATCGAGCAAGCGAAAAGTGAAGATCCGGCCAAAGTGGCCGAAGCCATCCACAAAGGCACTTTCAAGACGCCTACTGGCAATCTGAAGTTTGATTCCAAAGGTGACGTGGAAGACTTCAAATTCGTGGTCTACGAATGGCACTTCGGCAAGCCTAAAACTGAAGTAAGCCCTCAGTAAGGGTCGGTTCCTGGCCTGACACAAAGCCCACTGCACAAGCGGTGGGTTTTGTTTTCCGGGCCATTGGTTAGTGGAAATGGGGCCGCGCTTTCGTGATCCGAAAACCTGCCCACCTGAAAATCTTTAAAACCGTCACCAGCGGTTCGCTGGCAGAAGACCCGTGCTCCAAGTGGGTGAAAACCCATACGGCCCGGGCCGGAAAATGACTCCACCAGTGAAATGCGTCTCAGGTTTTTAGGAGCTTTGTAATGCCTGACATCTATCACTTCTTCCAAATGCTGGTTAACGGCCTCAACGTTGGCAGCACTTATGCCCTGATCGCCATCGGCTATACGATGGTTTACGGCATTATTGGAATGATCAACTTCGCCCACGGCGAGGTGTACATGATTGGTTCCTATATTGCGTTTATCGCCATCGCCGGCCTGACCATGATGGGTCTGGACAGCGTGCCGCTACTGCTGACTGCCGCGTTTATTGCCAGCATCGTGGTCACCAGCGCCTACGGCTACAGCATCGAACGGGTTGCCTACCGTCCACTGCGCGGCAGTAACCGCTTGATCCCGCTGATCTCCGCGATCGGCATGTCGATCTTCCTGCAAAACACCGTGCTACTGGCACAGGACTCCAAAGACAAATCGATCCCCAACCTGATCCCCGGCGGCTTCACCTTTGGCCCTGGAGGCGCCAGCGAAGTAATCGTCTCCTACATGCAGATCGTGGTCTTCGTCGTCACCTTCCTGGCCATGCTCGGCCTGACCCTGTTCATCTCCCGTTCACGCATGGGCCGCGCCTGCCGCGCCTGCGCCGAAGACATGAAGATGGCCAACCTGCTGGGCATCAACACCAACAACGTGATTGCCCTGACCTTCGTGATCGGTGCCGCCCTGGCCGCCGTTGCGGCAGTGTTGATTAGCGTGCAATACGGTGTGATCAACCCCAACGCGGGTTTCCTGGTAGGCCTTAAAGCCTTCACCGCTGCGGTCTTGGGCGGCATTGGCAGTATTCCTGGGGCGATGCTCGGTGGCCTGGTCCTCGGTGTGGCTGAAGCCTTTGGCGCCGATATTTTTGGCGACCAGTACAAAGACGTAGTGGCTTTTGGCTTGCTGGTGCTGGTGCTGCTGTTCCGTCCGACCGGCATTCTGGGGCGTCCGGAGATTGAAAAAGTATGACTAGGAATCTTAAGTCGGCGCTTTTCAGCGCCCTGTTGGTCTGGGCCGTCGCCTACCCGGTACTCGGTCTGAAACTGACTATCGTCGGGATCAACATCGAAGTTCACAACACCAGCCCCTTGATCCTGAGTGTGATCGCGATCTGCTCCTTGCTGATGTTTGTGCGCGTGTTGTTCAACCAGCAACTGAGCACGGCCTGGAGAAACTCCCCCAGCCTGCCGAAAGTACCCACCAAGGCTACCAACTTCCTGACCTTGCCCAGCACTCAACGCTGGATCATTCTCGGTCTGGTCGTGGTGGCATTGATCTGGCCGTTCTATGGTTCTCGCGGTGCAGTGGACATCGCCACACTGATTCTGATCTACGTGATGCTCGGCCTGGGCCTGAACATCGTGGTCGGTCTGGCGGGCCTGCTTGACCTGGGTTATGTCGGGTTCTATGCAGTAGGTGCCTACACCTATGCCCTGCTCGCGCATTACTTCGGCCTGAGCTTCTGGATCTGCCTGCCATTGGCCGGATTGATGGCGGCCACCTTTGGCTTCCTGCTGGGCTTCCCGGTGTTGCGTTTGCGCGGTGACTACCTGGCCATCGTGACCCTGGGCTTCGGTGAAATCATCCGCCTGTTCCTGCGTAACCTGACCGATATCACCGGCGGGCCAAACGGTATCAGCAACATTCCGAAACCAACCCTGTTCGGCCTGAGCTTCGACAGGACAGCTGCAGAAGGCATGCAAACCTTTCACGAGTACTTTGGCATTGCCTACAACTCGATCAACAAGGTGATTTTCCTCTACCTGATCGCGTTGGTGCTGGTGCTGCTGGTGCTGTTCGTGATCAACCGCCTGCTGCGCATGCCGATCGGCCGTGCCTGGGAAGCGCTGCGTGAAGACGAAATTGCCTGCCGGGCCCTGGGCCTGAATCCGACCGTGATCAAGCTGTCTGCCTTCACCCTGGGTGCGACCTTTGCAGGTTTTGCCGGCAGCTTCTTTGCCGCACGTCAGGGCCTGGTAACGCCTGAGTCGTTCACCTTCCTTGAGTCGGCGATCATTCTGGCCATCGTGGTACTGGGCGGCATGGGCTCGCAACTGGGGGTCATCCTGGCGGCCGTGGTGATGATCCTGCTGCCGGAAATGATGCGTGAATTCAGCGAATACCGGATGTTGCTGTTCGGAGCCCTGATGGTGCTGATGATGATCTGGCGTCCACAAGGTCTGCTGCCAATGCAACGTCCTCACCTGGAGCTGCGAAAATGAGCCGCGAGATACTGAAAGTCAGCGGCCTGAGCATGCGCTTTGGCGGCTTGTTGGCGGTGAACGGCGTAGCCCTGACCGTCAAGGAAAAACAGGTGGTGTCGATGATCGGCCCTAACGGCGCCGGCAAGACCACCGTGTTCAACTGCCTGACCGGCTTCTACAAACCGTCGGCGGGCAGCATCGTGCTTGATGGCGAGTCGATTGAAGGCTTGCCGGGCCATGAAATTGCGCGCAAGGGCGTGGTCCGCACCTTCCAGAACGTGCGCCTGTTCAAGGACATGACGGCCGTTGAGAACCTGCTGATTGCCCAGCATCGTCACCTCAACACCAACTTCCTGTCCGGGCTGTTCAAAACCCCGTCGTTCCGTAAAAGCGAACGTGATGCCCTGGACTACGCCGCGTACTGGCTGGACAAGGTCAACCTGACCGAGTTCGCCAACCGCCCGGCGGGCACTCTGGCCTACGGCCAGCAACGGCGCCTGGAAATCGCTCGCTGCATGATGACGCGCCCGCGCATCCTCATGCTCGACGAACCGGCGGCGGGCCTGAACCCCAAGGAAACCGAAGACCTCAAGGCGCTGATCAGCGTGTTGCGCAATGAGCACAACGCCACCGTGCTGTTGATCGAGCACGACATGAAACTGGTCATGAGCATTTCCGACCATATCGTGGTGATCAACCAGGGCACGCCTTTGGCTGACGGGACGCCGGAACAGATCCGCGACAACCCTGAAGTGATCAAAGCCTATTTGGGGGAAGCGTAAAATGCTGCAATTCGAAAACGTTTCGACCTTTTACGGCAAGATCCAGGCCCTGCACAGCGTCAACGTCGAGGTACGCCAGGGCGAAATCGTCACCCTGATCGGCGCCAACGGTGCTGGCAAATCGACTCTGATGATGACCCTGTGCGGTTCACCGCAAGCCCACAGCGGCAGCATCCGTTACCTGGGCGAAGAGCTGGTGGGTTTGAGCTCGGCGCAGATCATGCGCAAAAGCATTGCCGTTGTACCTGAAGGGCGTCGGGTGTTTGCTCGTTTGACCGTCGAAGAGAACCTCGCCATGGGCGGATTCTTTACCGAGAAACAGGAATACGAAGAGCAAATGGACAAGGTTCTGCACCTGTTCCCACGCCTGAAGGAACGCTTCACCCAACGTGGTGGCACCATGTCTGGTGGCGAACAGCAAATGCTTGCCATTGGCCGTGCGCTGATGAGCAAGCCCAAGCTGTTGTTGCTTGATGAGCCGTCGCTGGGGTTGGCACCGATCATCATTCAGCAGATATTCGACATCATCGAACAACTGCGTAAAGAAGGTGTAACGGTGTTTCTGGTGGAGCAAAACGCCAACCAGGCGCTGAAAATTGCTGACCGTGCCTATGTGCTGGAAAACGGCCGGGTGGTGATGCAAGGCACTGGCGAGCAATTGCTCAACGATCCGAAAGTGCGTGACGCATACCTGGGCGGTTGATCCTGCCCGCGACACAAAACGGCCCTTCGGGGCCGTTTTTTATTGCACCATTTAACCCTGTACTCGCAGCCTCGTTCCTCGACAGCGACTACATATCAAAAAATAATTCAGTCGGGTTGTAACAACTCCCCCCCTCGACTATCTAGTGGGGTAAGCCGGCAGCAATCGCTACCGGGGTCTCTGGAGAGTCACCATGAACAGCAATACCACTCGCACCTTGTCAGCCGCCGCCCTTGCACTCGCTCTGGGTTCTGCACTGAGCATCGCTGCCCTGCCCGCCCAGGCTGCTGGCGATATGGAAAAGTGCTTCGGGGTTGCCATGAAGGGCCACAACGATTGCGCGGCAGGCGCGGGCACCACCTGTGCAGGCACGGCCAAAGTCGACCACCAGGCCAATGCCTGGAAACTGGTACCCAAAGGTACCTGCGAAAAAACTGCCAGCAGCACCTCGACCACCGGCTTTGGCCAACTCCAGGCGTTCACTGCCAAATCCTGATTCACCCAGCCGAGCGTTGATAATGCACAGCCCGCTTGCTTCGCTCATCGCGCCTCGTGCGCCCCAGCTCCCGCCACGTGCGGGGCTGGGGCTCAAGGCCGAGCACTTTATGGATGTACTCGAGGCCCGCCCTGATGTCGGGTTCTTTGAGGTGCATGCCGAAAACTACATGGTCGCCGGCGGCCCTTTCCATCACTATCTGGGCTTGATCCGCGAACATTACCCGCTGTCGATTCATGGCGTCGGCCTGTCGATTGGCGGCGAAAGCCCGCTCAATAGCCAACACTTGCGACGCCTGAGCACATTGCTCGACCGCTATCAGCCGCAGATGTTTTCAGAACACCTGGCGTGGTCCTCCCACGGGCCGTTTTTCCTCAATGACTTACTGCCTTTGCGCTATGACACTGCCACGCTGCAGCGCGTGTGCGCGCATATGGATCAGGTTCAGGATGTATTGCAGCGCCAGATACTGCTGGAAAACCCTGCCACCTATATCGAGTTTGATGAGGCCCATTTCGGTGAGGCCGACTTTATCCACGAAGTCATCACCCGCACCGGCTGTGGCCTTTTGCTGGATGTAAACAACGTGTATGTGTCCTGCATTAACCACGCCCGTGATCCCATTGCCTATATCGATACCCTGCCGCTAAAAGCCGTAGGGGAGATTCATCTGGCAGGTTTTGCTGAAGAAACAGACGGCCCTGGCCAGCGACTATTGATCGATAACCACGGCGCACCTGTCGATCAAGCCGTTTGGGCGCTGTACCAGCAAGTTCTGGATCGAATCGGCCCGATGGCCACGCTGATCGAGCGCGACAATCATCTCCCCCCTCTCACCGAACTGGTCCAGGAAGCCCGGCTCGCCGACCGCTACCTGTTCAACGCACAGGTGCAGCCATGAAACTGCAAGAAGCATTCAGCGCAGCATTGCTCAATCCAGGTGCCCCCACCCCGCCGGGTTTTATCTGCCATAACGGCGATATTGACCGCCGTTTCGCGGTCTATCGCAACAATGTACAAAGCGGGCTGATCAACGCACTGGCCACCAGCTATCCCGTTGTTGCGCAATTGGTCGGTGAGGCCTTTTTTCAGGCCATGGCGCAGATGTTTATTCAAAAATTCCCGCCCGACAGCCCTGTCATGAGCACCTATGGCAGCCAGTTCGCGGACTTTATCAAGGACTTTGCCCCCGCCAGAAGCGTGCCTTACCTGGCCGATGTCGCTCGCCTTGAGCGTTTGTGTGTACAGGCCTTTCACGCAGCAGACATATGCCCTGTAGACCACGACCTGCTGGTTCAGGCGCTCAACAGTCCCGAGGGGCTGGCCCAATTGCACCTGCAACTGCACCCTGGCGTTGCATCCCTGCATTCGCCCTATGCCATAGCCGCCTTATGGACAGCCCACCAAAGCCAAGGACAGATACAGGGACTGGACCCGCGCCAGCCACAAAGCACCTTGGTATTGCGCAACGGATTGCGTGTGGAGGTTTTCGCGGTGAGCTCGGGTTGCGCGGTGCTTGTACGCCTGCTCAAAGCTGACAATGCCCTGGGGTTGGCCGCGGCCCATGCCCTGGAAGCCGACAATGATTTCGACCTGGGCCAGGCCCTGGCGCTGTTGATTACTCATAACGCCATCACCGGTTTACAGCCCGCCCACAAGGCTTACGAGGCTTCGCCATGAACACACACACTAACCATTCATGCCTGATTCAGCGCTCGATCGGGCTGATGCAACGCATTCCCCACACACTGATAGCTTTAATCGCACGCTTCTCCATCGCCGCAGTGTTCTGGAAATCAGGCCAGACCAAGGTTGAAGGTTTGGCAATCGACCTGGTTAACGGCACTTTTCAACTCGGCATACCGCATTTATCTGACTCTGCGCTGTACTTGTTCAGTACGGAATACAAGGTTCCACTGCTTTCCCCTGAGGTGGCCGCTCATGCTGCGGCCTTCAGCGAGCACTTTTTCCCGGTGCTGATCCTGCTGGGCTTTGCCACACGCTTCTCGGCGCTGGCACTGCTGGGCATGACCCTGACCATTCAGTTGTTCGTATACCCCGATGCTTACCCCACTCACGGCACCTGGATCGCGATTCTGTTGTATCTGATGGCCAGAGGCCCGGGGGCGCTGTCGATTGATCATCTGATCGCTCGGCGCTTTGGTTAAAGCTGGGAAATGGCCTCACCACTACGCTGGAACCAGCCCACCAGATAATCAGCCAATACCTGCGTGCGCTTGGGCAAACCGCCTTGATAAGGGTGAACCAGATACATCGGGTTACTGCGGGTTTGATAGTCACGCAGCAACCCGCGCAAGCGCCCGTCAGCCAGCTCAGTGCTGAGCATGTATGACGGCAAGCGGGCGATGCCGGCACCGATCACGGCGGCCTTTTTCAGCAGGCTGTAGTGATTGCTGGCAAACGGCCCAGAAACTCGCACCCGGTGCAGTTCATGCTGGCGGTGGTACTGCCACTCCTCACGTCCGCTGTAGTGACTGTTAAGCAGGCAGCGATGCTCGACCAACTGTTGCGGCGTATCCGGCTCACCGTATTGCTCAAGATAGGCCGGGCTGGCGCAGGTGATCTCATGCCAGTTGAGCACCAGCTTGGCCACCAGTCGCTCATGGCTGGCAACCTGAGATCGTATTGCCAGGTCAAAGCCCTCCCGCGCCATATCGCGATAGCTGTTATTGAGCTCCAGCTCGATCTGCACCTGCGGGTATTCGCGGGAAAACTCCAGCAACAGCGAATCAAAGAAGGTTTCGCCCAAGGATACGGGTACGGTCATACGAACCGGGCCTGCAATATCGTCCTTTAGCCGCGCCAATGCCTGACGCGCCCGCTCCACTTGCACCACCAGTGCCTGAGCTTGTGGCAGTAGCGCCGCGCCAGCCGCCGTAAGGCTCAAGCGCCGGGTGGTGCGATGCAGCAACACCACGGAAAACTGCGCCTCCAGCTGGCTGATGCGCTTGGACAGCTGGCCCTTGCTGCAGCCCAGTTGCTGGGCGGCCAAGGTAAAACTGCCTGCGTCGATCAAGACCGCGAACGCCGCCAGATCATCCATTTCGCTCATGGATTGTTTCCATATGAAAACCAAAGGTTGCCCATTAGTGCGCTTATCGCGGTAAAAAACCACTACTAGACTGAGCACTCACCTCATCCACAAAGGCACACAACATGAAAATCCTGTTGATCGGCGCTAACGGCACCATTGGTTCAGCCATTGATCGCGAACTGTCACCACGCCATGAGATCGTGCGTATTGGCCGCAAAAGCGGCGATTTCCAGGTCGATATCAGCGACAGTGCATCGATTCGCAAACTGTTCGAACAGACTGGACGCTTCGACGCTTTGATCTGCGCGGCGGGCAACGTCAAGTTCGTGGCACTGGCTGAAATGAGCGAAAGCGACTTCGCCCTGGGTTTGCAGGACAAGTTGATGGGGCAGGTCAATTTGCTGCTGATCGGCCGCGAGTTTGCCAACGATGGTGCTTCGTTTACCTTTACCAGCGGCGTTATCAACCGCGAGCCGATCCGTACCGGCAGCTCGGCGGCCCTGGTCAATGCGGCACTTGACGGTTTTGTAAAAGCAGCCGCGATTGAATTGCCACGGGGCCTGCGGGTCAACTCAGTGAGCCCTACGGTGCTGGAAGAGGCGATGGGTAAATATGCCCCGTACTTTCGCGGCTTCAAGCCCGTAGCGGGCGCCGATGTGGCCCTGGCCTACGCCAAAAGCGTAGAAGGCCTGCAAACGGGCCAGACCTACAACGTCGGCTGACCCGCCCCCCAATTTTTTAGTCCCTGAAATCAATGTGGGAGCGGGCTTGCTAGCGATGGCATCAGCGCGTTTTACCCGACCAACCGCAGCGCCTGCATCGCGGGCAAGCCCGGCTCCCACAGGTTTTGCGTCGCACACAGAATCCAAACCTTGCAGTGGAATGTGTGGGAGCGAGCCTGCTCGCGATGGTATCAGCGCGGTTTGGCTGACCATCCGCAGCGCCTGGATCGCGGGCAAGCCCGGCTCCCACAGATTTTGCGTCGCACACAGAATCCAAACCTTACAGTGGAGAGTGTGGGAGCGAGCCTGCTCGCGATGGTATCCGCGCGGTTTACCCGACCAACCGCAGCGCCTGCATCGCGGGCAAGCCCGGCTCCCACAGGTTTGGCGTCGCACACAGAATCCAAACCTTGCAGTGGAGAGTGTGGGAGCAGCAGTTGCCATCCACTCTCCCCCTTGTGATGCACCGCGTGCCTGAGTAACGTGGCGGCTCTAGTCAGGAGTCCCCATGATGCGTGCTGTTCGTCCCTTGGTTTTGTTCGCCCTGCTGCCCGTGTTCGCGGGTTGCCAACTGCTCAACAGCAAACCTGCAGACACCACTGCAGGCCTGTCCCGTCTGCAAGGCGAGCTGGTTTCGTCCAACGACCAACTGGTGTTCCAACCCTGTGTTGGCCAACAGCGCTATGTTGTGCGCGACAGCGCCGACACCACCCTGGTGCAGGACGCGACCTATATGCCCAACAAACCGGGCAAGCTGTTTGCCGATATCCGCGGCCGCTTTGTCGCCAGCAAAACACCCGGCGCAGACGGTGAAGTCGAGTTGCAGCAGCTCTACCGCCTGGAGCGCAGCAACAGTGCCTGCCAGGATCCCAATTTCAAGCAACTGACCGTACACGCCAACGGCAACGGCCCTGCCTGGGAAGTACAGGCCGGTGGCAAGGGCATGGTGCTCAAGCGCGAAGGCCAGCCAGACCTGGCTCTGCCTTATGTTGAAGAACAGGTCGGCGATGGCCGTTTCTCCCTGTCCACCGAAGCCGACAACCAGCGCATCGAGCTGTGGGTGGCCCCACAACGTTGCACCGACAGTGCCAATGGCAGCGTGCAGCATTTGGCTGCCGAATTGCGGATTAACGGTCAGGTCCAGCGCGGCTGCGGTTATTTCGGCGGCGCACGTAACGACTAGCCGACAACTAAACGCCGAAGCAGCTTATAATCGCCGGCTGCCAGATTTTACCTGGCCCCCCGATACTGGACACTGTCATGTTACGAATCACCGAACTCAAGCTGCCGATCGACCATCCTGAAGAAGACCTGCGCCCTGCCATCCTGCAGCGCCTGGGTATCAGCAGTGATGACCTGCTCGATTTCACCTTGTTCAAGCGCAGCTACGATGCGCGTAAAAAATCGTCCGAACTGTGCTTTATCTACACCATCGATCTGAGCGTGCGCGATGAAGCACCACTGCTGCTCAAGTTCGCGGACGACCGTAACGTCAATCCAGCGCCGGACGTCAGCTACAAGGTTGTCGGCCAGGCACCCCAGGATCTGGGCGAGCGCCCGATTGTGGTCGGTTTTGGCCCCTGCGGTATTTTCGCCGGGCTGCTGCTGGCACAAATGGGCTTCAAGCCGATCATTCTTGAGCGCGGCACCGAAGTGCGCCAGCGCACCAAGGACACTTGGGGCCTGTGGCGTAAAAATGTGCTCAACCCAGAGTCCAACGTACAGTTTGGCGAAGGCGGTGCAGGCACGTTCTCGGATGGCAAGCTCTACAGCCAGATCAAGGACCCGAAACACCACGGCCGCAAGGTGCTGCACGAGTTTGTCAAAGCCGGTGCACCGGACGAGATCCTTTACGTCAGCAAGCCGCATATCGGTACGTTCCGACTGACCGGTGTGGTCGAAAACATGCGCGAACAGATCATCGCGCTGGGCGGCGAAGTCCGCTTCCAGCAACGCGTGACTGATGTGCTGATCGACAACGGTCAACTGACCGGTGTGGTGCTTAACGATGGCGAGCAAATCAACTCCCGTCACGTGATCATGGCTCTGGGCCATAGCGCCCGCGACACCTTCCGTATGCTCCACGATCGTGGCGTGTATATGGAGGCCAAGCCGTTCTCGGTCGGCTTCCGTATTGAACACCCGCAATCGCTGATCGACAGCGCTCGCCTGGGCAAGTACGCCGGTCACCCGAAACTGGGCGCCGCCGATTACAAACTGGTGCACCACGCCAAAAACGGCCGTTCGGTGTACAGCTTCTGCATGTGCCCTGGCGGCACCGTGGTTGCTGCTACCAGCGAACCGGGCCGCGTTGTCACCAACGGTATGAGCCAATACTCGCGTAACGAGCGCAATGCCAACTCCGGCATCGTGGTCGGGATCACCCCGGAAGACTACCCGGGCGGCCCACTGGCCGGTATCGAGTTGCAAGAACGCCTGGAAGCCCACGCCTATGTATTGGGTGGCAGCAATTACGAAGCACCGGCGCAACTGGTTGGCGACTTTATTGCGGGCAAACCGTCCACGGCCCTGGGCAGCGTTGAACCGTCCTATAAGCCGGGCGTGTCTTTGGGTGATTTGGCCCTGGCCTTGCCGGACTTCGCCATTGAAGCCATCCGTGAAGCCTTGCCGGCGTTCGAGAAGCAGATCAAGGGTTTCTCGATGCATGACGCAATCCTCACCGGTATTGAAACCCGTACTTCGTCGCCGCTGCGCATGACCCGTGATGCGTCGATGCAGAGCCTTAACGTCAAGGGCCTGTTCCCGGCGGGTGAAGGCGCAGGTTACGCAGGCGGGATTCTGTCGGCGGGTGTCGACGGTATCCGCATTGCCGAAGCTGTGGCGCGCGACATTCTGGGTATCGAAGCGTAAGGCTTAAGTACACATCCCCTGATGTGACAGTGAAATTGTGGGAGCGGGCTTGCTCGCGATTGCATCACTGCGGTATTACTGACAGACCGCAGCGCTTGCATCGCGAGCAAGCCCGCTCCCACAAAAGCCTTAAATCCCCGCCCGCAAAACCCCTTGCGGCAATGCCGCGCCCTGCTCCACGCAGGCTTTGACCGCAGCAATCAGGCCTTCCAGCTTATAGCCCTGGGCCTTGAGCCACTGCGCATCATAGTAGGTAGTGGCATAACGTTCGCCGCCATCACACAAAATCGCCACGATCGATCCACTCTCGCCCTCTGCAACCATTTGTTGTGCCGCAATCAACGCCCCGATCAAATTGGTCCCGCTCGAACCGCCCACCCGGCGCCCCATACGCTGCGCCAGGTAATGCATGGCTGCCAGTGACAGTTCGTCCGGCACCTTGACCATCGCGTCGATCACTTTCGGCAAAAACGAGGCTTCCACCCTCGGTCGGCCAATGCCTTCAATGCGCGAGCCGCAGTCCAGACGCAAATCGGCGTCCCCGGTCAGGTAATAGTCGAAGAACACCGATCGCTCGGCATCCGCACACAGCACCCGGGTGTGGTGCTGTCGATAGCGCACATAGCGCCCCAGGGTCGCGGTTGTGCCGCCCGTGCCCGGGCTGGAAATCAGCCAGCTTGGCTCCGGGTGTCGCTCAAAGCGCAGTTGCTGAAAAATCGACTCGGCAATGTTGTTGTTTGCCCGCCAGTCCGTGGCCCGTTCGGCATAGGTGAACTGGTCCATAAAATGACCGCCGGTTTCCCGGGCGAGGCGCTCGGACTCGGCGTGGATCTGTGTCGGGTCGTCCACCAGGTGGCTTTGTCCACCATAAAAGGCGATCTGCTCGATCTTGGCAGGTGAAGTGCTGGCGGGCATCACGGCAATAAAGGGCAAGCCCAGCAGCCGGGCAAAATAAGCTTCTGACACCGCCGTCGAGCCACTGGATGCTTCGATTACCGGCGAACCTGCCTTTAGCCAGCCATTACACAGGGCGTACAAAAACAGCGAGCGTGCCAGCCGATGCTTGAGGCTGCCCGTGGGGTGACTGGACTCGTCCTTGAAGTACAACTCGATACCCGGCAAACCCGGCAGCGACACAGGAATCAGATGGGTATCTGCGCAACGCTGAAAATCCGCTTCGATCGTGCGGATGGCTTCGCGGGCCCACTGGCGGTCTTGGTTCATGGAGGTCGCTCGTCATGGAGTGCGGAATAAAGAGAGCAATCCTAAGACATTTCCTACAGCCACCACAGACACAAAATAGACTCAATTTGACACACAACTGCTAGGCTCTTTGGCAATACGTGATCGTGCCACTGCTTATAACAAAAAAGAATATAGTTTTTGTTTTAACCACTAACTCCACGGGTTAGGGTGTCGCACCTTATTACTTGATTGATGGAGAGCGACCTTGCCTCTGCGTAGTACTTTCACTCGTTTCTTTCAGTTGGAAGCTGCCAGCGGTCTGCTGTTGATTGCCGCGGCCGCTCTGGCTCTGATCGTCAATAACTCACCGTTGTCCCATTACTACACGGCCTTTCTGGACGTGCCGGTAGCGGTACAAATCGGCGCCTTGCAAATTGCCAAGCCTTCGCTGTTGTGGATCAACGATGGCCTGATGGCCCTGTTCTTCCTGTTGATCGGCCTGGAGGTCAAACGCGAATTGCTCGAAGGCCAGCTGTCCAAGCCTTCGCAAGTGGTGCTGCCCGGTGCTGCTGCCATCGGTGGCATGGTCGTACCGGCGCTGATCTACTGGTACATCAACAAGGATTACCCGGATGCACTGGACGGCTGGGCCATCCCTATGGCCACCGACATCGCCTTCGCCCTCGGCGTACTGGCCTTGCTCGGCAAGCGCGTGCCGGTGTCCCTCAAGCTGTTTCTGATGACTCTGGCAATCATTGACGACCTGGGGGCAATCATTGTGATTGCGGTGTTCTACTCCAGCGAACTGTCCGGTGTCTCACTGATGCTGGCGGCGGCGTGCCTGATCGCCCTGATCGCGATGAATCGCCTGGGTGTGATCAAGGTCGCGCCTTATATGATCATCGGCCTGATCCTCTGGGTATGCGTGCTTAAAAGCGGCGTGCACGCCACGCTAGCGGGTGTAACGCTGGCGTTCTGTATCCCGCTGCGGACCAAAAACTCCGAGACTTCGCCGCTTCTGACCATCGAGCACGCCCTGCACCCCTGGGTGGCTTACGCAATCCTGCCATTGTTTGCATTCGCCAATGCGGGCGTATCGCTGTCGGGTGTCACCCTGCACAGTTTCGTCAGCCATGTGCCTATGGGCATTGCCGCAGGCTTGCTGATCGGCAAGACCGTGGGCGTGTTCGGCCTTACCTGGATCGCCATCAAAACCGGCATGGCAGCCCTGCCAGCAGGGGCCAACTGGGGCCAAGTATTTGGCGTGGCCATTCTGTGCGGCATCGGTTTCACCATGAGCCTGTTTGTCGGTTCGCTGGCGTTTGTCGCCGGCAGTGACTATGTGGGCATGGACCGCATGGGCATCCTGACCGGTTCGATCCTCGCAGCATTGATCGGCTATGGCGTTACGCTGTTCTTCAGCCGCAAACAAGTCGTGGCGTGAGCCTGCTTTAAAAGCAGGCGTTGGCTGGCACACAACAAAGGCAACGCAGGTGATCTGCGTTGCCTTTGTCGCTAAAAGAGGGAACCGTGGTCGATAAAATGCAGATTGTGCAATACGCAGGCATCACTGTGATGTTCCCGGCAGCCTTGGTTATTGCAGCCTGGTTATGGATTGCCGCGTCCAGGAGCGTCGCTTTTTTATGGTTGGGCGTGCTGGTGTCTGCCTACCTTGTAGTGGGCGCCAGCAAAATACTGTTCAAGGGCTGGGGCATTGGCCTGCATGATCTGGGCATTGCCGTGTTCAGCGGCCACGCCATGAATGCGTGCCTGGTCTTCACCGTGATGCTCAACCTGCTGTGCCAACAGCTCGATCAACGCTTGCGCTGGCCTGCTCTCGGGGCCGGATTGCTGGCGACTTGGTGGTTTGCCATCAATTACGTTGCCCACACCATCCACCCGTTGCCGGAAGCCATTGCCGGGGCATTGATAGGTTCGGTCGCTGCCTGCGTGTTTGTATTCAGCCTGAAGCCCTACAACATCAGCAAAGTCCCGCGCCCCGCTCTGGGTTTGGGGCTAGCCGTGGTGCTGGCGTTCAGTTGCATGCCCAAATACACGGCAGAACGCTTGCTGGACCATATTGCCATAACCCTGTCGGGGGCCGACCAGGCGTTCAGGCATTCGTCCTGAGGCGCTGGCAACCAGACATAAAAAACCCCGGCCAGTTCGCACTGGCCGGGGTTTTGTTTTAGCGCTGTTGCCCGTTTTACTGGGTAACGCGGCTGGTGCCGTCAACCGTCATGATGCGCACGCGCTCGCCGGTACGGAACACCTGGTTAGGCTCAACCTGCTGCACGTAGGCACGGGTGCTGCCGTCGTCTTCACGTACGGTGATTTCCACACCCTGGGTCTTGGTCAGGCCCGACTCGGCGGCCGAACCCAGCAGGCCACCGGCTACTGCGCCGATAACCGCTGTTACGATGCTGCCACGGCCGCCACCGATGGCGCTGCCGCCAACGCCGCCGATGACCGCACCGGTCGCAGCGCCGATTGGAGTCTTGGTGCCTTCGATCTGTACCGGGCGCAGGGCAACGATGGTGCCCATACGTACGGTCTGCACACGACGGGCTTCGTCACGCGAGTAGCTGTCGCCGGTCAGGTTGGAGGTGCAGCCGCCCAACAACACAGTCATGGTAGAAAAAGCAGCAACCAACAGTACGGACTTACGCATAGGATCAACTCCAAAATATCAGGGATTCATTAAACTCCGCAGATGCTGACCTGTCACGGTACAGCGCGGATAAAAGGGCTTTATTCAGCATCTGTACAGTAAAAACAAGGCTGACTGCCATTTCGAAACTAGCGCAAAGAGTAGCGCGTAATTGCCATTTTGCATTACGCGCCATCATCGCAAACCACGTGCTTATGGCGCCAGGCGCTCACGAACCCATGCAGAACCGTCACGTCGATAGTTAAGCCGGTCGTGCAGGCGGCTTGGCCGCCCCTGCCAGAACTCGATGCGCCGAGGCACCAGTCGGTACCCGCCCCAATGCTCGGGGCAATGGGGCTGGCTGTCACTGAAGCGCGCCTCGGTGGCCTTGAGCAACTCGACCAACTCATCGCGATCAGCTATCACCTGGCTCTGCGGCGAGGCCCAGGCACCGATCCGGCTACCCAATGGGCGAACCTGATAATAAGCATCGGACTCCTGCGCCGTGACCTTGACCACCTCCCCTTCGATACGTACCTGGCGCTCCAGGGTTGGCCAGAAAAAGGTCATGGCAGCAAAGGGCCGCTCGCTCAGTTGCTGGCCCTTGGCACTGGTGTAGTTGGTGAAGAAGGTAAAACCCTGTTCATCCAGGCCTTTGAGCAGGAGCACCCGGCAATGCGGGCACCCTTCAGCATCAACTGTGGCCAGGGTCATGGCGTTGGCCTCGACCGGTGGCTGCTCGGTCTTGACCGCGTCGCTGAACCATTGATGAAACAACGCGAAAGGCTCGGCCGGGGCCTGAGCCTCGGTCAGCCCGTCACGGGTGTAGTCACGTCGCATATCTGCCAGCGCTTGAGTCATGCCGCAATCCTTCCCTGGAGCAATCAGTTCTTGGCCTGATCGTTGGCGGCGACTTTCTTGTCCGCAGTGGCTTTGGCTTTAGCCACTACTGGCTTTTTTGCTGGAGCTGGCTTCACCACTTTTTTGGCCGGTGCTTTTTTGGCTACAACGCCTTTTTTGGCCGGTGCTGCGTTTTTCTTGGCAACAGAAGGGGCCACTGCGGGCTGAACCGCCATCAACTCGGCGGGTGACAGGGCTGGCTGGCTGTATTTGCTGACCAGGGCAACCATGGTGGCTTGCGGCGTCATGAGGATTTCAACGCGACGGTTCAAGGCACGCCCTTCGTTGCTGTCGTTGGCCGCGCGGGGCATTACCGAGCCCATGCCGCGCAAGGTCAGGCGGTTACTTTGCAGACCGCTCATGCGGAAGATCGCGGCTACCGACTTGGCGCGGTCCAGGCTCAGGCGGGTAT
Source organism: Pseudomonas sp. B414 (assembly GCF_055408445.1). Lineage (NCBI taxonomy): Bacteria > Pseudomonadati > Pseudomonadota > Gammaproteobacteria > Pseudomonadales > Pseudomonadaceae > Pseudomonas > Pseudomonas sp. B414. The sequence goes on from NZ_JBUZTQ010000007.1 coordinate 160,436, forward strand.
TGGCAGCCATGGCGCCAGTGGCGTCGGCATGGCCAAGTACCAGCACCGCAGTTTTTGGATCGCCTTCAACCACTTTGGCCACGCGAGTGAACGGGCCAAGCATCGACGGCATCAGCAAGTCCGGGCGGGTTGCCTTGAACGAGCTGTCAGCCGAAGCAACGATTACCAGCAGGTTCTCGCGGCGCTCCAGTTGCAGGTTGGTGTCTTTGATGGCAACACGCAGGCGCGGCTCATACTCGTCCAGCCAGGCTTGAGTGATTTTCGGATCCGGCATCGGGATCACGCCAACCGGTGCTGCCTTGGAGTCCTTGGCATCACTGCCAAACGGCCACCACCAATTTTTGCCCGAAGTGGCCGCTGCAGGTGCCGCGACGACGGCAACTTTTTCTTTCTCAACCGGGGTGTCTTTTTTGGCCGAGTCAGAGCCGAAAGGCCACCAGCTGGAACCGCTGTCTTTGGCTGCTGCCGGAGCAGCAGCGGCGGCAGTTTTGGCAACGGGCGCGGTTACCTTGGTGTCTGCAGGTTTGGCTGCGGCAGTGGCGCTTTTGTCAGCCGGGGTCGAGGCCTGGTCAGACGAGCCCATCTGCCACCATTTGTGCCCACCTTCGGCGTCATTCTGTGGAGTTTGTGCACAACCGGTAATAGCAAGGCAGAGAGCCAGAGCGAGGGTCTTATTAGATAACATTGAATATCCACACAATGAATTAAGAAAAAAAAGAGGCACTAAGTCTATATAAAAAAACGTTGCGCCCATAAAAGCTACAGGGTTCCGACCTACGGCCTACAAATACCTTGTTAGAGGCACGTCGCCAGGACTTTTACTAACTTTTGCGCCCTTGGATCCATTAATACATAAGGCCCCAGGGTATTTGTTACAAAACCAAAGGCAACTTCCCGGTCCGGGTCGGCAAAGCCGATCGAACCGCCTGCGCCGGGATGGCCGAAGGCTTTGGACCCCAAACCGTAGGTGGCGTTCGGCACACCCGGCTGATCCAGCATGCAACTCAGCCCAAACCGTGTCTGGGTGCGCAAGGTCTTATCCTCGCCAACACTGTGTTCACGGGTAAATTGCTCAAGCATTTGCGCTTCAAGCAGTTTGCCGTCGAGCAGACCGCTGTAAAAACCGGCCAGGCTGCGGGCATTGCCATGACCATTGGCCGCAGGCTGCTCCATTCGCCGCCATTCAGGTTTGTTGATACTCGTCATGATAGACGGCGGATTGGTGAATGCCCGTGTACTCATTGAACTCGGTTCGTTCATCATCGCTTTCAACAGCCCCTGGGCTGACTCATCACCCATGTTGCCCTTGCTGCGGGCAGTATGAGCCACCCGATAAAACTCTTCATCGCCCAGGCCGACATGAAAGTCCAGCCCCAGAGGACGAGCCGTACGCGCCATGATCGACTGGCCCGCACTGCGCCCGTCGGCGCGGCGAATCAACTCACCCACCAGCCAGCCATACGTGATCGCGGCATAGCCATGGCCTTCACCCGGCGTCCACCAAGGGGCTTCGGCGGCCAGCGCATCGACCATGGTGTGCCATTCATACAGTGCCTCGGCTGGCATCAGTTCACGCAACGCTGGCAAGCCTGCACGGTGGCAGAGCAACTGGCGCAACGTGATGAACTCTTTACCTGCTGCAGCAAACTCAGGCCAGTAACGGGCAACCGGAACATCAAGCTCCAGCTTGCCCTCTTCCACCAGTTGCAGTGCAGTAACTGCAGTGAAGGGTTTGGTGCACGAAAACAGATTGACGATGGTATCTGTATGCCAAGGCTGCTCGCCGTCCTTGTCTGCCGTACCGGCCCACAAGTCGAGCACGGTTTCGCCACCGATCTGGATGCACAGAGCCGCGCCGCGCTCTTGCGGATCGTTGAAAAGATCGGCAAATGCCTCGCGCACTGCTTCGAACTTAAGGTCGTGAAAACCCTGAATCTGCACCCCTACCTCCTGGATCAAGCATGGCTCTACAAGGCGTGCATTGTTCCAGCACCAGTAAGATTTTGAAACAGAGCAAAGCGCTCTGAGCGCACAATTTTTGTGCGCTGATGAATCGGCGCGAAAAGTATCAGTATGGGCGTGGTTTTTTTGTGAAAAAAGTCAAAACCTGAGCTGCAAAAACTTGCAGCCGCTGGCCAAGGAACGAGGCTGCGTTCGAGCGCGCAGCGGGCGTACCAAGTTTAACTGATACACCGCAATGCCTGATTTTGCGACTGCTTCGCAGCCGAACACAGCCTTCGTTCCTCGACAGCTGCTACAAAGACTGCCTCGTGCACGCGCTCACCAATCGCGAGGCTGCGTTCCGGTATCTGCGGATTTAGGTACTTGCCAGCCTGAGTATGACCGGTTGTTTAATGCCCTTTACCCGAGTGACCGCCTGCATGCCCCGCACCAGAGCGCCCGCCATTACCGTCATCAGTGGCATGCAGCGGGGCCTTGACTGTTTTTTCAGCCTCGGCCTGAGCTTTTGCCGCCGCCTGCCCCAACTGGTCAAGCGCTTGCAAGTTGGCCTTGCGTACGCTGTCGACAAAACCGGTAAACGGCAGGTCGGTGATGCCGATCATGCCAAAGTGACCGTTTTCGCCATCCAGCAAGCGCCCGGTTACAGGCTGGTCCAGGTACTGGAACCAGTGCACCCCGACAATCGACGGCTCGGCCACGGCCTGTTTGAGGAACTTGCTGTAGGCCGGACCACGGGCCTCTTCGTTGGCCACCTCGGTCACGCCGCCCCAGAACGGACCACGGTCACGGGAGCCGAAGTTGAATTCGGTAATCATCACCGGCTTGTCCAGTTCGCGCAGTTTGGCGAAGTCATAACCGTCCTGGGGTTGCAAAGTGTAGAAGTTGAAGCTCAACACATCGCAGTACTTGGCACAGGAGGCCACGGCTTCTGGCGTGCTGACAGCGAAACGCCCGCCCAGCAGCAGATGATTGGGGGCATGCCACTTCAAGGAGTCGGAAATGGTCTTGAAGTAAGTGTCGGCGAAGACTTTCTGGAAATACTGATAGTCCGCTTCAATTTCCGGGTGTTCGGCGTTGGGCACAGGGCCTTCGAAGCCCGGGTCTTCCATCAGTTCCCATGCCGGAATATCAATACCCCATGCCTTGGACAAGCCTTGCTGGTTGCGGTACTTGTCACGCAATTGCTTGAGAAAGGCTCGTTTGGCCGGTACATCCGTGGTCATGCGCAACGTGCCAAGAGCCAGCGCATAACGAGATTTAGGATCATCACCGGGACCGGCCCAGGCCAATTCATTGTCGGCAAAGTAGCCGATCAGCCATGGATCATCGCGGTGATCACGGGCAGCAATGGCCACGGCGCGTTCGGTGGCCATGGCAAAACGCGGGTCAAACGGGTCGGGCATGCCGCCCCACCAGTCGGTGCCGGTACTGATGCTGGTGTAGTCGCCGACAATCGACAGCGGCAAGGTATAAGGCACGCGATCGTTGAGGCCCAGTTCAGGGTCGCTCCAGTTACCGATGGTGTTGAAACCCCAGGCTTGCAGACGATCCAGGGTGTGGGTCTGCCAGCGCTTGGCATCAAAGACCTGTGGAGCACAGGGGATAACAGGGTCGCTGCCTGGCTCGGTTTTTGGCGTTACGCAGGGTTCGCCATAAATACGCTGCAGGTTGGCGCCATAGAAGTTGTACCAGCGCCCGGCGTCAAAGCCCCGCCCCTGGGTGGAAGCGTTGCCGCTGTTGTTGTTAGCAGTACCGTAATAGCTGGCCAGGGGAGCGCCATCCTTGGGCAAATCGGTGAACATCCATTCGCGGCCAGCCACATAGGTCTGGCTGTCGTTGGCCGTCACGGCATTCAGGCCCAGGGAGTAGAACGGGTGACCTTCGGGGGTGATCAGATTCCAGCGGCCATTACGCTTCTCGGTGCGGAAAAACCCCGTTGCCTCAAACCCGGCGCCTTTGAGCCAGCCGCCATATTTATCCTGGTCGGCACGCCCGGCCAGCCAGCCCTTGAGTTGCTGTTGTTCTTTGGCTGCCGCGACCTTGAGCTGTTCGTCATTGGCGACACGCTCGGGCCACCTGGCGCGGGTCGACTGGCCATAGCCGTCGACAATCGAACCGTACACGGCCTTGATCACGCCCTCACCGTCCTGCACGCCAAAGCGCTCCAGCAAGATGCTTTGTGCGGCTGTCGGTTGTGGTATCGACAGGCTTACCGAGACCACCTGGCTCAGGTCGATCTCACCCTTGCTGCCAGCCAGCAGGATGCGCTGGCCATCAACCGTCATCGGCATCGGCGGACCAGCACGCATGCCCTGGCTATGGGGCGAGTTGGCCTTTAACGGCAGCAACAGGGTCTGCGCCGGGCCTGCGGGCAGGTCGACACGGCTGGTCAGGGTTTTACCATCACTGCTTTGTACGATCACGTCCAGGGTCAACGCCCAGTTCATCGCGTTCTGGATGCGCAGGGTCATCATCCCCGACTGCGACCAGTCCCAGACCCCGGTTTGTGGGCTCAAGCGCAGGCTTGGCGCAGCGGCCGGGTTAAAGGTTACGCGGCGCAGCACTTCGCCTTCGGCCGTTTGCTCCGCGTTGTATTGCGGCAAGCTCGCATCCACGGTCGCCACTTGCACCACATCGGCCGGGCGAACGAAATTGAACAGGGTTTGTTGCCCGGCAGACGCCGCCAACAGCGGGGTCGTGACCAGCAACGCAAAAACAGCAGACAGCGAACGGCGAATCATATGGATCTGGTTCTCCCAAACGGCCGAAAACGGGCCTGTGAGGTGGTGAAGGTCAAGCATAGACAGCAAAGTCGACGATTACGCCGACTCGCACTTAAGATATTTCGCGCCTGAACGGCGGCAATGCATTAAGAATCGCCTTGCCATAGCGCTGTGTGACCAGCCGCCGGTCCAGCAACGTGATGGTGCCGCGATCCTGCTCGGTGCGCAGCAGACGCCCACAAGCCTGTACCAGCTTGAGCGAAGCGTCGGGCACCGAGATTTCCATAAACGGATTGCCGCCCCGGGCTTCGATCCACTCGGCCAGCGCCGCCTCGACCGGATCATCGGGCACCGAGAACGGAATCTTGGCGATCACTACGTGCTCACAGTAGGCGCCGGGCAAGTCCACGCCCTCGGCAAAACTGGCCAGGCCGAAGAGCACGCTGGAGTCCCCGCCATCAACTCGCGCCTTGTGCTTATTGAGGGTTTCCTGCTTGGACAGGTTGCCCTGGATAAACACCTGTTTGCGCCAGTCGCGCTCCAGGCCGTCGAACACGTCCTGCATTTGCTTGCGCGATGAAAACAGCACCAGCGTACCCCGGGAACCTTCGACCAAAGCGGGCAGCTCGCGAATGATCGCAGCCGTGTGAGCGGTGGCGTCACGCGGGTCAGCCTTGAGATCCGGCACCCGCAACACGCCAGCATCGGCATGATGGAACGGGCTTGGCACCACGGCCGTCACGGCAGTTTTGGGCAATCCCGCACGCATGCGAAAACGATCGAAGGTGCCCAGCGCCGTCAGGGTGGCCGATGTAACCAGAACGCCGTAAGCCACGTTCCACAGGTTACGGCGCAGCATTTCGGCGGCCAGGATGGGGCTGGCGTTGACCTCGATATCAAACAGCGAACCGCTTTCTGCCAGGGTCAGCCAGCGCGCCATGGGCGGGTTGTCTTGCGGGTCTTCAACGGTAAATGCCGTCCACAACTCCCAGTTGCCCTGGGCACGGGACAGCAGGCTGCCAAACAGCGGGTACCACTCTTCGGCCTGGTTGCTGGTGATGCCTATATTGACTTCGCCGTCCATGCCGTCCTTGAGGATTTCAGTCAGGCGGGTGAACAGGTCGGTCAGGCGCGAGAAGCCTTTTTTCAGCTCGATACCCATTTCACGCATATGGTCAGGGATCAAGCCGCCGATAAAGCGATGGCGCGGGCGCTCACGACCCTCTGGCTCTTCACCGACTTTAAAGTCGGCAATTTGCTCACAGGCCGAGAACATGAACTGTTGCTGGGCCTTGATCTCCTTGGCCAGCTCCGGCACTTGTTCCAGCAAACGCCCCAGATCGCCCGGCAACGGGTGCTGGGCCAGTAGCTTGGTCAGGTTCTTGGCGGTCTGCTCCAGCCAGTCGGCCGTAGAGCGCAAGCGGGTGTAATGGGCGAAATGGCCAATGGCCTTATCCGGCAGGTGATGGCCTTCGTCAAACACATAGACCGTGTCACGAGGGTCAGGCAATACCGCGCCGCCGCCCAGCGCCAGGTCAGCCAGCACCATGTCGTGGTTGGTGACGATCACGTCCACCTTGCTCATGCCTTCGCGGGCCTTGTAGAAGGCACACTGACCGAAGTTGGGGCAATGGCGGTTGGTGCACTGGCTGTGATCGGTGGTCAGGCGCGCCCAGTCCTGGTCTTCCAGCGCCTGGGGCCAGCTGTCGCGGTCGCCGTCCCACTTATTGCCAGCCAGCTTCTCAATCATGCTGGTAAACAGCTTCTGGCTGGCCTCGTCGACTTCAATCTTGAAACCTTCTTCCTCAAACAACTGCGCCGTCGCGGTTTGCGCGTGGCCCTCTTGCAGCAGCATGTCGAGTTTGGACAGGCACATATAGCGGCCCCGGCCTTTGGCCAGGGCAAAGCTGAAATTCAGCCCGCTGTTGCGCATCAGGTCTGGCAAGTCCTTGTAGACGATCTGCTCTTGCAGCGCGACGGTTGCCGTAGCAACCACAAGCCTTTTGCCAGCAGCCTTGGCCACAGGAATGGCGGCCAGGCAGTAAGCCACGGTCTTGCCGGTGCCGGTGCCGGCCTCAACAGCGACCACAGCCGGATCGCCACTGCGGTGGTTTTCTTCATCGGTGTCGATATCGCCCAGCACCTTGGCCACTTCAGCGATCATCAAACGCTGACCGTAACGCGGCTTAAGGCTCTTGGATTCGAGAAAACGCGAGTAAGCGCCCTGGATCTGAGTTTTGAGTTCGGTACTAATCATGGTTCTTCGGGCGCAAGAAACGCTGGATAAATTTTCAGTGGTTCGAATGGCCGCTATCATACCCCGCTAATTCATCCCGCGCCGAACGGAGTACCTCAATGACCGCCTTTGCCCTTGCCTACAGCCTGCATGTTTTGGCCGCCCTGATCTGGGTGGGCGGCATGTTTTTCGCCTGGATGATCCTGCGCCCGGCGGCTATCACGGCCCTTGAAGGGCCAGCACGGTTAAAGCTGTGGGTTGAAGTGTTTCAGCGTTTTTTTGTGTGGGTGTGGGTCGCGGTGGTGATTTTGCCGATAAGCGGTGTGGGTCTGCTGCAAATGCGTTTTAACGGTTTTGAGACGGCGCCGCGCTATGTGCAGATCATGATGGGCTTGTACATCGTGATGGTGGCGCTGTTTATCCGTATCCAGTCGCTGCAATTACCTGAATTGCGCAAGGCCATCGAAGCCCAGGCGTGGGCTGACGGGGCAGCGGTCATGGGCCGGATTCGCCGACTGGTGGGATGCAACCTGATTGTCGGGCTGGTATTGGTGGCAATTGCAGCGGCACGCCCGACTTTTTGAGCTGGGCTCAGATTCTATAGACGCCGCAAAACCAGTGGAAGCTGGATTGCCTGCGATGGCAGCAACGCGGTGTGCCTGCCAGACCGGGTCGCTTGAATCGCGGGCAAGCCCGCTCCCACAATAATCCCCGCAAGCATCAAGCTTGTGTGTTCTCCCACAAAGAGGGAGGACAGTTACAACCGCTGGATAGTCACCGCGCCCGCTGTGCCCACGTCCCCCGGCTGCCCGGCCAGGCCCGCTCGACCCGACTTGCCACCATCGGTGCGGTACACGAAGCATCCCTTGGATTTCCCGCCTGCACCCGGGCGCCCGGCCTCGCCAGGCTTGCCGCCCGCACCGCCGTCAACCCGCACACTGATCTGCTCGGCCGGGTAGTCCCGGGGCAGTTCGATCCGCACCTGCCCCCCTGCCGCACCCGGTTGCCCATTCCCGCCATTGTCGCCATTGGCTCCGGAGCCAGCCGCCCCCCAGGTGCAGCCCGGCTCTTCACCATTACCGCCGTCAAGGCCAGCAAAGCCAGGTGCGCCGGTACCGCCCCGGGCATCAATGGACAATTGCGGCGCCTGCAGTGACTCAATGCGCAAACTCAGATCCCGGGCGGGTCGGGCCGGTTTTTCGAAGGTTCCTGTAGCGCCACGGGCGTTGATCTGACTGCCTTCGCCCAGATCGGCACGCGCTACCCGCAATTCAATGCCGCGTTCGGCCGGTACGAGGGTGATGCGGGCTTCACGGCCCAGATGCAGCTGGTCAATATCGACCTGAGTGATCCCGGCCGGAATCAGTAAAGTCCCGTAGTCAGCCACGTCGAGTTTTTCCAGGCGCAATACACTGGCACTAGCGGGCAAGCGCATCATCGAATTGGCTTCAACCTTCACCACCTCAGCGTGGGCAAAAGGGCTGCACAAGGCAGCCAACAAACATAACTTACGCATGGCTGGGATCTCGTTCGTGGGAAGCAGGAAGGATATGTGCGTGAAAAAAACCAAAAACCAGGATCAACAGGCGATCACGCCAGGGATGCGGGCGACCTTGCAGGCGACCGTTAAACAGCAAAGCCTCGAGCACATGCGTCAGCAACAACAGGCCGCCAAAAAGGTTGATCAACACATCGAACGGGTTGATCAGCGGCTGGTACAGATTACTCAGTACCACGGCCCAAACTATCAGTGTCAATGCCTTACCCAGCCCCCAAAGCACCCTCATACATCCGCCTTTAGCATGTTCTTTGAGTGCACATTAGCGGCTTGTGCGAGCAAGGCGCCATAGACCGTCACAAAAAGAATCGCCGCGGTTGCGATCGGTCCGATCAAAACCGCGGCGATGCCAGGTACTAACGAATAATCAGAATCTCGGTACGTCTATTCTGGGCACGGCCCTCAGGAGTCTGATTGCTGGCAACCGGGTTCGACTCCCCCGCGCCTGCCACAGAAACAAACTGACTGCGCGGCACACCGCTATCGATCAAGTAATCCACCACTGACTGCGCGCGGGCCTTGGACAGTTTCAGGTTGTAGGCTTCGTTGCCCACACTGTCGGTATAACCCGTCACCTTGAGTTGAGCATTGGCGGCGTCTTTTTTCAGGCGCGCGGCAATGACATTGAGCTTGTCCTTGTCGGCGGCAGTCAGTTTTGCGGAGTTGAATTCGAAATTCACATCACGCACCACAATGGCCTCTTCCTTGACCACCACCACTTCTTCAACCACCACCACGGCCACTATCGGGCAGCCCACGGCATCGACTTTCACGCCTTTTGGCGTATCAGGGCACTTGTCCTGGCTATCCAGCACGCCGTCGCCATCCGCATCGCCATCACCGTGCACCCAGCAGTAAGCAGCGGCCATGCCGGCACCGAATACGGCACCGCCTCCAGCCCAGGCTGAGCTTTTTATTGCGCCCAATGCCGCCCCGCCTACACCGCCGACCGCGGCACAGGTGGGCCAGTCAGTTTTTTGCAACCCGGCACAGCCCGTTAATACACTGGTGAGAACAACCAAAGGTACTGCTGTTCTTATGATGCTCATAAAGGGGTCTCTCCTGAGGGTCGGCGTTTGGCCGATGCAACGCAAAGTAAAGACCGCGCCCGGGGTATGCGCCAGCAATGTGACAGTAGCGGCAACAGCCCACTAGGCCGCGAGGCTTGCGCAGGCTAGTCTTGGATGCTCTAAGTGAGGACTTTCGATGACGCCCGGTATTTCTACACGCACACCCCAGCAAGCGCTGGCGGCACTGCTTGATCGTTATGCGCCGCAACGCCTGCTCGTGATTGGTGCCAGCAGCTTTCCGGCGCTGGCCGCCTATCAGGCCGCGCAACCTGAAGCCCTGGTTGCCCGGGCGGCTCCCGGCGAACTGCCTGAGGACCTTGCGGGGCAGCGCTTTGATCTGGCACTGATCATCGATTGCCTCGAACACCTGCCCAAACGCACCGGGCTGCAACTGCTGGGCGGGATTCGCAACCTGAACGCCAGCCGGATTGCCGTGCTGGCAGATCTGACAGCCTGCGGCTGGAAAGAAACCGACTTTTTCGCCCTGGCCCTACAAAGCAACGAGAGATTTCAGCGTGACGAGCAAGTGCTAACCCTATTCACTTACGACTTGCGCGAGTACAAACAAGTACCCGACTGGCTCAATGCCAGGTTTTGGGCCAACCCGGAAAACTTTGGCAAGTATTGGTGGTAACCGATGAGCACATCCATTTGCCCCTGTGGCAGCGGCAACCTGCTGGACGCCTGCTGCGGGCACTATCACGACGGGCATCCGGCTCCTGGCGCCGAAACACTGATGCGTTCGCGCTATAGCGCCTATGTACTGGGCCTGATCGATTACCTGATCAGCACCACCCTGCCCGTGCAGCAAGCCGGCCTCGATCGTCAGTCTATTGCCGACTGGAGCGCGCAAAGCACCTGGCTGGGATTGACCGTTGAAAACAGCGAAGTGTTCGGCGGTCAACCGGAACACGCATTTGTAACCTTTACTGCACGCTGGCACGACGCCAATGGCGAGCACAGCCACCGCGAGCGCTCGTCCTTTGTGCAGAGCGCCGGGCGCTGGTACTTCATCGACCCCACCGTACCGCTCAAAGTCGGACGCAACGATGCCTGCCCATGCGCCAGCGGTCTTAAATTCAAAAAATGCTGTGCCGGCTTTTTCGGCCAATAGGCTGAACTCTGAGGGTTGAACAATGGACGCGCGGGCTCGAACAATAAAAACAATTGCCCTGGCCATGATGCTGATGTTGTCAGGATGCACCTCCTGGTTCACCTCAGGCGACAAGGACCCGGAAGTGCATCTGGTCAAGGTCGAGCTGGTACAGGCCAAACTGCTTGAGCAACGCTTCAAGCTGCACTTTCGCGTCGATAACCCGAATGATTCGACACTCACCGTGCGCGGCCTGAATTACCGCGTTTATCTGGGCAGCATAAAACTGACCGAAGGCGAGAACGAACACTGGTTCAGCGTGCAGCCCAAAAGCAGCGCCGATTACGTGATACCGGTGCGTACCAACCTCTGGCCGCAGGTGCGACCGCTGGTCAAATTGCTCGAAACACCTGACCAACCCATCCCCTACCGACTCGAGGGCACCCTGGAAACCGGCCTGTTCTACGGTTACGACGTGCACCTGACGCGTAAAGGCGAGATAATCCCCGCAGATTTTATTCCAGAGTGATTGAGCAATGACCCAACAACCCCACGTTCATGGCCCCGACTGCAACCACGATCATGATCATGGCCACACCCATGACCACGGTCATGTGCATGGCCCGAATTGCGGCCACGCACCTCAAGAGCCTGTGCGCAACGAGCTGAAGGACGTTGGCCGCAACGATCCTTGCCCGTGCGGCAGCAGCAAGAAATTCAAGAAGTGCCACGGCGCCTGATCCCCCGGAACGCTGAGCAAACGCCGCACCTGCCTCGGGCATGTGCGGCGTTTGTGTTTTTGCTTTATGAAAAAACAGCTTCACAAGCCAGACCTGCTTTCATCTGACGCGCTTTTCGGAGTAAAACTGACACCCCACAGTCAACGACCGCCGTTGATGGCCGTCAGTTACTGGGTGAACATTCCCTTCTGGAGCCCTTCATGATCGATCTTTATTACTGGACCACTCCCAACGGCCACAAAGTCTCGTTGTTTCTTGAAGAAGCTGGCCTGCCCTACAAGGTTCATCCGATCAATATCGGCAAGAACGAACAGTTTGCTCCGGATTTTCTGAAGATATCCCCGAACAACCGCATCCCGGCCATTGTCGATCAGGCCCCGGCCGACGGCGGTGGGCCGCTGTCACTATTTGAGTCTGGCGCGATCCTGTTGTACCTCGCGGAAAAAACCGGGCAATTCCTGCCCAAGGACCTGCGCGGTCGACAAATGGCCCTGCAATGGCTGTTCTGGCAAATGGGCGGCCTGGGGCCAATGGCCGGGCAAAATCATCACTTCAACCGCTTCGCACCGGAAAAAGTCCCGTATGCGATCAAGCGCTACACCGACGAAACTGCCCGCCTGTATGGCGTGTTGAACAAACAGCTGGAAGGCCGCGAGTTTGTTGCCGGTGCCGAATACAGCATCGCCGACATGGCGATTTACCCGTGGATCGTGCCCCACGAGTTCCAGAAACAGAACCTGGATGACTTCCCGGCCTTGAAGCAGTGGTTCCTGCGCATCAAGGCACGCCCGGCGACTGAACGTGCCTACGCACTGGTGAATAAAATCAACCCGCCCCAGTAGTGCATATAGCGCTTGCGCGGTGTCATCGGCCTCACTAACGTAGCGGCTTTCGATGACACCACCCCCCGCAGGAGCTTTGCCATGGCCTCGCCAGCCCTTATTCAATTTCTACCCCGGTTCGGCGTTGCCGCGGCAGTAGTCAGCCTGTTGGGCTTGGCCGGTTGCCAGATAAACAACACCGCCACTGAAAGCCTGGTGCCAGCTTCCGGCGTGCAACCGCTCAAGGGCCTGGCGCAGAACGTGTCGGTGCGCCGCAACAGCCAGGGCATGCCGCTGATCGAAAGCAGCAGCTTTCATGACGCCCTGTTCACCATGGGTTACGTACATGCTGGCGACCGTATCAGCCAGATGGTGCGTTTGCGTTTGCTGGCCCAAGGCCGTTTGGCCGAACTCAACGGTGCCGATGCCCTGGAAACAGACCGGTTGATGCGCACCATCAATCTGAAAAGGAACGCCGACGAACTATATAAAAGCGCATCGCCACGCCTTAAAAAGTTCTTCGAAGTCTACGCCCGCGGGGTCAATGCCTACCTGTTCCGCTACCGCGACAAGCTCCCGGCTGATCTGGCGCAGGCCAGCTACAAGGTCGAGTACTGGAAACCCGAGGATTCGGCGCTGATTTTCAGCCTGTTGAACTTCGGCATGTCGGTCAACCTGCAAGAAGAGCTCAACGCCCTGGCGCTGGCGCAAAAAGTCGGCACTGACAAACTGCCCTGGCTGATGCCGACCTACCCCAACGAAGCCTTGCCCACCAGCGAAGCCGACAAGCTCAAGGGGCTGGCCCTGGGCAGCCAGTTGCAAGGTTTGAACGGCGTAACCCTGGCCCTTGAGCAGGTAAAACAACTGAGCCTGCCAGGCGTTACGGCATCCAGTGACTGGGCGATTGGCCCGCAGCGCAGTCGCAGCGGCAAGAGCCTGCTGGCCAACGATATCCATCAGCCCATAGGCGTGCCTTCAGCCTGGAGCTACGTGCAGATTCGTGCCCCCAAATACCAGGCGGCCGGTGCAACCATTGCTGGCTTGCCGACCCTGTTTGCCGGGTTTAACGGCAAGGTGGCGTGGGGCATGAGCATGGCCATGGGCGATAACCAGGACGTATTCCTGGAGAAACTCAAACGCCAGGGCAGCAGCCTGTACTACATGGCTAACGGAAAGTGGCAACCCGCGACTGTGCGCAACGAAACCTTTTTCGTCAAAGGTCAGCGCCCGGTTCGCGAAGTCGTCTACGAAACCGGTCACGGCCCGTTGCTCAACAGCCTCCTGGGCAGCCCCAATGCACTCAACAGCAGCCTGGGCCTCGCCCTGCAAACCCCGGACTTGAAGGGCGACAAAACCCTCGACGCTTTTTTTGACCTGTCCCGCGCCCAGAACAGCGACAAAGCCTCGGATGCCAGCCGCGAAATACGCGCTGTAGCACTGAACCTGCTGTACGCCGACGCCAACCATATTGGCTGGCAAGTCACCGGGCTCTACCCCAATCGCCGCGAAGGCCTTGGCCTGTTCCCGTCGCCGGGCTGGGATGGCCGCTACGACTGGGAAGGTTACGCCGACCCGATGCTGCACCCCTACGACCAGGACCCGACCCAAGGCTGGCTGGGTACCGCCAACCAGCGTACGGCCGCCTATGGCTACGGCATGCAACTGTCCAACTCGTGGCTGTCACCTGAGCGCAGCGAACGCCTTGCGCAACTGGCAGGCAGCGGCAAGCAGGACACCCGCAGCATGATCGCCATGCAATACGATCAAACCACCCTGTTCGCGGCCAAGCTGAAAACCATGTTTACCGCCCCAGGTATGGCGCAGCCGCTCAAGCAAGCGATTGCAGCCTTGCCCCCCGCAGACCAGGCCAAGGCCCGCGAAGCCCTGGGCCGGCTGATGGCCTTTGACGGCAAGCTCTCCGCGACCTCGGCCGATGCAGCACTGTATGAACTGTTCCTGCAGGAAAGCACCCGGCAAATCTTTCTTGATGAACTGGGCCCCGAAAGCAGCGCCAGCTGGAAGGCATTTGTTGCCAACAGCAACCTGTCGTACCCGGCCGTGGCTGATCACTTGCTGGGCCGCGAAGACAGCCCATTCTGGGACGACATCCGGACCCCGCAAAAAGAAGACAAACCGGCCATTCTGGCCCGCAGCCTGGCGGGCGCCATCAGCAGCAGTGACAGCCTGATGGGCAGCGACCACAAGGCCTGGCAATGGGGCAAGCTGCATCAGTACCTATGGCGCAATGCCAATGGCCAGACCGTTCGCGGCCCGGTCATGGCAGGCGGCGATCACACTACGCTCAACACGGCGGCCTACAACCTGGCAGGCACAGGCTTCGAGGTGACGCAGATCCCGGCCATGCGCATGATCATCGACTTCGGGCAAACCGAACCGATGATGGGGCAAAACAGTACCGGGCAATCCAGTAACCCGGCCAGCCCGCACTACATCGACGGCATCGACCCGTGGCTGAAAGGGCAGTACATCAGCTTCCCGCTCCAACCGCAGAACTTCGACAAAACCTACGGCAAAACCCGCCTGACCCTGGTTCCGGGCAAGTAACCGACAGCCACTGCCTGCCCTCTCCTGCACAAACCAGGGAGAGGGCTTATGCTTAATCAAACAGCGCAACATTTCATTTGTATGTCGCCCGCAATGTGATTGGATAAGGGGCGATCGGGTACAGCGCTACTGCCTGGCCATCACCACTTGGCTCACAAGGACGTTTCCATGCAGCGACATCAAATTCACCCCTTGCTGGCACCTGTTCCGGGTACTGAAAGGCTTATCCACAGCTTTCACTACGGGCCTGCCCAGCCACAGGGCAAGATTTATATCCAGGCTTCGCTGCATGCTGATGAATTGCCCGGCATGCTGGTGGCCTGGCACCTCAAGCAGCGCCTTACCGAACTGGAGGCAGCAGGGCGATTGCTCAGCGAGATCGTCGTGGTGCCCGTGGCCAACCCGGTGGGTCTGGAGCAGGTGCTGTTGGATATCCCGCTGGGCCGTTACGAGCTGCACAGCGGGCAGAATTTCAATCGCAACTTCCTCGACCTGAGCACCCAGATCGGTGACGAGCTTGAAGGCCAACTCAGCAATGATCCTGCGCAAAACCTGCAGTTGATCCGGCGTCGCTTGCGCGAACTGCTGGCTGCGCAAGTACCGACAACGCAGTTGCACTCACAACGCCTGACCCTGCAAACACTGGCCTGCGATGCCGATATGGTGCTGGATCTGCATTGCGATTATGAAGCCGTACCCCACCTGTACACCACGCCAGAGGCCTGGTTGCAGGTCGAGCCGCTGGCGCGCCACCTCGGCGCTCAAGCCAGCCTGCTGGCAACCGACTCCGGCGGACTGTCGTTCGATGAGTGTTTCACCCTGCTGTGGTGGCAATTACAGCAACGTTTCGGCCATTGTTACGCCATTCCCCAGGGCAGCTTTTCCGTCACCCTTGAGTTGCGCGGCCTGGCTGACGTGAACCACAGTTATGCCGAGCACGACTGTCAGGCGCTGATTGATTATCTGATCGATTTTGGCGCGATTGACGGCGAGTCCAGACCTTTACCTGCCCTTCTCTACCCCGCGACCCCCTTGGCTGGCGTAGAGCCCGTGGCATCGCCTGTGGGCGGGCTGCTGGTGTTCAATGCCAAGCCAGGGGAATACCTGTGCGCAGGCCAGTTGATTGCCGAGATCATTGACCCTATCAGCGACAGGCTCACACCGATCTACTGCACCAGCGCAGGTTTGCTCTATGCCCGCTCGCAACGGCGAATGGCCACCGCAGGCATGGTGATTGCCCACGTGGCAGGCCGTGAGGCCTACCGCAGCGGCTATCTGCTATCACCTTGAGCAAATACAGGCCCAGGCAACCGGGGCAGGCGGAGGCTCATCAGGCAGCGTTGGCACGCCCGGTTCGGGTTCGATCGGTTGCGGAGTGTCCGGGTCAGGCTGGCCGGGGATGCCACCTGCATGGATCTGGGGAAAGGCAAGCAGAGACCACGCCAGCAGCCCTACCTGATTAGGCTCAAGGTTTGCCAGTTGGGCGCGGATACTCGGATCAATCTTCATGAGGCACTCCTGAGCGATGATCCGGCTCGCTGAATGCGTAACCGGAAATACACTCAATAGAGTGCTTTATCGCTCAAGAATTCCCTCTGTTCGTCAGGTGCGTGGCAAGGTCACGCCGCGCTGGCCCTGATACTTGCCGCCACGGTCCTTGTACGACACTTCGCACTCTTCGTCAGATTCAAAGAACAGCATTTGCGCCACGCCTTCGTTGGCGTAGATCTTGGCTGGCAACGTGGTGGTGTTGGAGAACTCCAAAGTCACATGGCCTTCCCACTCAGGCTCAAGCGGCGTCACGTTAACGATAATGCCGCAACGTGCGTAGGTGCTTTTACCCAGGCAGATGGTCAGCACGTTGCGTGGAATACGGAAGTATTCAACGGTGCGCGCCAGGGCGAAGGAGTTGGGCGGGATGATGCAGACGTCGCTGGTGACATCGACAAAGCTTCCTGCGTCGAAATTCTTCGGATCTACGGTCGCCGAGTTGATATTGGTGAAGACCTTGAACTCGTTTGCGCAACGAACGTCATAGCCGTAGCTCGATACGCCGTAGGAAATCAGACGGTTCTCGCCTTCTTCACGCACCTGACGCTCGACGAAAGGTTCGATCATGCCGTGCTCTTGCGCCATGCGGCGAATCCACTTGTCCGGTTTGATGCTCATGGCGGGTGTCCTGAATAGCGAGGTAGAAAATTCTGTTGGGCATCTTACCGCCCCCCAAGGCCCGGTTCAAAAATCTCGGGCAAAAATATCGAAAATAGCGTTAGAACCCCTGAATACAGGCTGCAAAGGCAACCGTCAGTCACGTTTTTAGAGAAACCTTCGCAAAGACCCTTTGCACGTTCTGAAAAAAGCGTTAAGGTGGCGCCACTGTGTTGCTTGTGTCACTGAGAATCTCTACACGATATGTTGAATTTCGATCCAACCATCTCCAAGAATTTTTCCTGCTCTTTGCACTCAGTCTCGGCCAGGGCTTTTCCTGCGTCGCAGTTATCTTTGTTCAAGGAGTTACACCATGTCTAATCGCCAAACTGGTACCGTTAAGTGGTTCAACGATGAAAAAGGCTTCGGCTTCATCACTCCACAATCCGGTGACGACCTGTTTGTTCACTTCAAAGCAATCCAATCCGACGGCTTCAAAAGCCTGAAAGAAGGCCAACAGGTTTCTTTCATCGCTACCCGCGGTCAGAAAGGCATGCAAGCTGAGGAAGTTCAAGTTATCTAACTTGTACTGATCCAGTAAAAAACCCCGCCCTTAAAAGCGGGGTTTTTTTATGCCCGCAATAAATGCAACACCTTTTGTAGCAGTTGACGAGTAAAGCGAGGCTACGTTCGGCTGCGCAGCAGTCGTAAACCATTCAGCCCGGTGCATCAGATACACCGCGCTTACCGGGTTTGCGACGATTACATCGTCGAACGCAACCTCGTACTACTCGTCAGTTGTGACAAAAACCAGGAATCATTGCCTGCTCAGTCGTCGCTGGTAGTAATGGTCGGCATGGCCTGCGAAGCCGCTTCATGCAGAACAATACGCGCACCCACCTGACGGGCCAGCTCCTGATAGATCAAGGCAATCGGGCTATCAGGGTCAGCAACCGCTGTTGGCTTGCCATTATCGGCCTGCTCGCGGATCTCCATCGACAGCGGCAGTGAGGCCAGCACCTCAACGCCATATTGCGTCGCCAGCTTCTCGCCACCGCCCTCACCGAACAGATGCTCTGTGTGGCCGCAGTTTGAGCAAATATGTACCGCCATATTTTCCACTACGCCGAGCACCGGAATATTCACCTTGCGGAACATCTCGACCCCCTTGCGCGCATCCAGCAAGGCCAGATCCTGCGGCGTGGTCACAATCACCGAACCGGTCACAGGGACTTTTTGCGCCAGAGTCAGCTGGATATCACCAGTGCCCGGCGGCATATCGATGATCAGATAATCAAGATCATTCCACGCTGTTTGCGTAACCAACTGCAACAACGCACCCGACACCATCGGGCCGCGCCAGACCATCGGCGTGTTGTCGTCGGTCAGAAATGCCATCGACATCACTTCAACACCGTGGGCTTCAATGGGTACAAACCACTTTTGATCGCGAATCTTTGGCCGCGTACCTTCCGCGATGCCAAACATCACACCCTGGCTCGGGCCGTAAATGTCCGCATCCAGAATCCCCACCCGCGCGCCTTCACGGGCCAGCGCCAGGGCCAGGTTGGCTGCGGTGGTGGACTTGCCGACACCGCCCTTGCCGGAAGCCACGGCGACAATGTTTTTCACATTGGCCAGCCCAGGGATTTGCGCCTGGCCCTTGTGCGCAGCAATCACGCAGTTGATCTCGACCTTGGCCGAGGTCACCCCATCCATATTTTCGATGGCCATTTGCAACACTTGCGCCCAACCACTTTGGAACAGGCCGGCGGCATAACCCAGCTCAAGCTGAACGCTGACGCGCTCACCCTGAACCTCAATATTGCGCACGCACCCGGCACTGACCGGATCCTGATTCAAATAAGGGTCGGTGTATTGGCGAAGGACGGCCTCCACCGCTGCGCGATTGACTGCGCTCATGAGCAACTCCCGTAAAGACTGAGTAAAACAGGCCGCTATCGTACCTGTAATAAACCACCGGCAGCAGGCTTTTGAACCGGCCAAAAATAGCTCAAACGATCAGATGCACGACCACGGGGTGAAATATATTGCCCGGCGCTTTATAGTGGCCGACCACCGTCTCATCAAGTAGCCGAGCCCCATGTCCGAGCCACGCAATATCTTAGTCACCAGCGCCCTGCCCTATGCCAATGGTTCAATTCACCTTGGCCATATGCTTGAGTACATCCAGACTGATATGTGGGTGCGCTTCCAGAAACTTCGCGGCAATCAGTGCACTTACGTCTGCGCAGACGATGCCCACGGCTCGGCCATCATGTTGCGCGCCGAGAAAGAAGGCATCACCCCCGAGCAACTGATCGCCAACGTCCAGGCTGAACACAGCGCCGACTTTGCCGAGTTCCTCGTCGACTTCGACAACTTCCATTCGACCCACGCCGAAGAAAACCGTGAGCTGTCGAGTGCGATTTATATCAAGTTGCGCGAAGCCGGGCATATCGCTACCCGTTCGATCACCCAGTACTTCGACCCGGAAAAGAAAATGTTCCTGGCCGACCGCTTCATCAAGGGCACCTGCCCAAAATGTGGCACTGAAGATCAATACGGCGACAACTGCGAAAAATGCGGTGCCACCTACGCGCCAACCGACCTCAAGAACCCTAAGTCGGCCATTTCCGGCGCCACTCCGGTACTTAAGGACTCCGAGCACTTCTTCTTCAAGCTGCCCGACTTCGATGCCATGCTCAAAAGCTGGACCCGTAGCGGCGCCCTGCAAGATGCAGTAGCCAACAAGATCGCCGAATGGCTGGATGCCGGCCTGCAACAGTGGGATATTTCCCGCGATGCGCCGTACTTCGGCTTCGAGATCCCGGACGCGCCAGGCAAGTACTTCTATGTATGGCTGGACGCGCCAATCGGCTACATGGCCAGCTTCAAGAACCTCTGCGCCCGTCGCCCTGAACTGGACTTCGACGCGTACTGGGCCAAAGACTCCACCGCCGAGCTGTACCACTTTATCGGCAAGGACATCGTCAACTTCCACGCCCTGTTCTGGCCAGCCATGCTTGAAGGCGCAGGCTATCGCAAGCCAACCGCCATCAACGTTCACGGTTACCTGACCGTCAACGGCCAGAAGATGTCCAAATCCCGCGGCACCTTTATCAAGGCCCGCACCTATCTGGACCATCTGGCGCCTGAATATCTGCGCTACTACTACGCCTCCAAGCTGGGGCGCGGCGTTGATGACCTCGACCTGAACCTGGAAGACTTCGTACAGAAGGTCAACTCGGACCTGGTCGGTAAAGTGGTCAATATCGCCAGCCGTTGCGCAGGTTTTATTCACAAGGGCAACGCCGGGGTAATGGTCGAGGGCAATGCTGCTCCCGAACTGACCGAAGCGTTCCTGGCCGCGGCACCCAGCATTGCCGAAGCTTATGAAGCTCGCGACTTTGCCCGGGCCATGCGTGAAATCATGGCTTTGGCCGACCGTGCCAACGCCTGGATCGCTGATAAAGCACCTTGGGCAATGGCCAAGGTTGAAGGCAAGCAAACTGAAGTTCAGGCGGTCTGCGCTCTGGGCATCAACCTGTTCCGTCAGTTGATCATCTTCCTCAAGCCGGTCTTGCCAGTACTCGCAGCCGATGCAGAAGCATTCCTGAATATCGAACCCCTGACCTGGAACGATCACCAGGTATTGTTGGCCAACCACCAGTTGAACGCCTTCAAACCATTGTTGACCCGTATCGACCCGGTCAAGGTCCAGGCCATGACCGACGCTTCGAAAGAAGACCTGGTCGCCAGCCAGACCGACACCGGCAGCGCTGCACCACAAGGCAATGGCGAGTTGCTCAAGGAGCCGCTGGCCGCTGAGATCGAGTTCGACACCTTTGCTGCCGTGGACTTGCGCGTCGCGCTGATCCTTAAGGCTGAAGCCGTTGAAGGCGCCGACAAGCTGCTGCGCTTGACCCTGGATATTGGCGACGAGCAACGCAACGTGTTTTCCGGGATCAAGAGCGCCTACCCGAACCCGGCTGAGCTCGAAGGTCGCCTGACCATGATGATCGCCAACTTGAAGCCGCGTAAAATGCGCTTCGGCATGTCTGAAGGTATGGTGATGGCTGCCGGCCCTGGCGGTGAAGAAATTTACCTGCTGAGCCCGGATAGTGGCGCCAAGCCAGGCCAACGCATCAAGTAACACTGCCCCTTTGCACCGTCTGGTGGCCTGCAGGCCGCCAGACGCTGTTCATCAGTAGCCGCCCTTCCCGTCATGCCGGATAATCAGCAGCACTTGTCGAGCTGAACGATCCTGCACGCATGCTAGACCCTAACGCCCCCTATTTATCTCTGCGCATGTTGAGCGTCGCCCGGTTGCGACCCGCTGTAACTGGACTGATCACACCATGAGCCTGATTCAACGTATTGATGCTTTATTGCCGCAAACTCAATGCGGAAAATGTGGCCACCCCGGCTGCAAACCCTATGCGCAAGGCATTGCCCAAGGCGAGGCCATCAACAAGTGCCCGCCTGGCGGGGCCGAAACCATTGCAGCACTGGCCAGCCTGCTCAGTATTCCCGTGCTGGCACTGGATACCGATCGTGGAACTGCACCGCCACAAGTGGCCTATATCCGCGAAGCAGAATGCATAGGCTGCACCAAATGCATTCAGGCCTGCCCGATCGACGCCATTCTTGGCGCAGCCAAGCTTATGCACAGCGTGATTGTCGATGAATGCACTGGCTGCGACCTGTGCGTGGCACCGTGCCCGGTAGACTGCATTGAAATGCGCCCGCTGCCTGCCAATGTAATCCCGATTGTCGGCGGCCACGCGCAGGATGCAGCGCAGTACAACGCCCGCAACCAGAAACGCGAGCATGCCCGCAGACGCTATGAGCTACGCGACGAGCGCCTGCGCCGCGAAGAGCAACACAGGCAAGCCGAACGCCTTGCTCGAGCCCAGCGCCCGCCTGCAGGAGCAGCCAGCGGCACGCAAGCGCAAGCCCCCGGGGCAGAACCTGCCAGCCTCAGTGACGCCGCACTTAAAAAAGCCAAGGTCACACTGGCCATGGCCCGCGCGCAACTGAACAAATCGCTCAAGGCATTCGGGCATCCTCCAACCGCACAGCAGCAATCCCAACTGGTCATTCTGCAACAGCAGTTTGAATCTGCGGAGCAGGCATTGGCTCAACTGGAGTCCGCTCCCCAGGCCTTAAGTCCCGCACCGGTAGCCAATACTGCCGAACTCAAGCGCGCAAAAATCCAGCTGGCCATGCGCCGCGCCGAACTTAAAAAAGCCATAAGCCAGGAGCTGCCCGGCGCCGAGCTGACGCTTTTGACTGACGCTGTGACTCAAGCAGAATCAGCACTCCATGCGCTGGAGCCCGCCAAGGCTTGAAAGATTCATATAAACGCCCCACCGTTTAACGGACAGCTCTCCAGGAAACGTTTTTAACCATGAACGCCGCAAAGCGCCTTGAAATATTTCGCCGGTTTCACGAAGACAACCCTGAACCCAAAACCGAACTGGCCTATTCATCGCCTTTTGAACTGCTTATCGCCGTAATCCTTTCTGCACAGGCGACTGACGTCAGCGTAAACAAGGCAATGGCTAAACTGTTTCCGGTCGCCAATACACCAGAAGCCATCTACGCTCTGGGGGTGGAGGGTCTGTCGCAATACATCAAGACCATCGGTCTGTATAACAGCAAGGCCAAGAACGTCATTGAAACCTGCCGTTTATTGATTGAGCTCCATGACAGCCAGGTCCCACAAACCCGAGAAGAGCTTGAAGCACTCCCCGGTGTAGGTCGCAAAACGGCAAACGTTGTGCTTAATACGGCTTACCGGCAATTGACCATGGCCGTAGACACCCATATTTTCAGGGTCAGCAACCGAACCGGTATTGCACCAGGCAAAAACGTGGTGGAGGTCGAGAAAAACCTCATGAAGTTTGTACCAAAACCCTACCTGCTGGACGCCCATCACTGGCTTATCCTGCACGGGCGCTACGTGTGCCAGGCGCGCAAGCCACGGTGTGGCAGCTGTCGCATAGAAGACCTGTGCGATTTCAAGGAAAAAACCTCTGATGATTGAGCGATAGAGGTTTTATGGACTGATCGATTGAGAAAATCTTTTTTACCCGAGCCGCGATTATCGCTATAAGGGGCGCCATTGACTGTCTTAGCCTGGAGTGAACTAAATGAGCACTGGCAAAGAAGAACTGGAAGTAGAGGAAGATTTTGCAGTTGTCGATCCGGACGAAGTCGTGGAGCCCGTTGTCGAGGTCGCTAAAACCAATTTGGCCAAACGCCGCACCATTGACGCACTGCTGGAAGAAAAACGGCTCAGAAAAGAGCTGGAAGATTATGGATACGACCTGTAATCCGTAAGACACGACATCAAAAGCCTCCTGTAGCGGAGGCTTTTACACAGGGGCTTTGGGGGTCACATCCCTAGGCCCCTCGATTCACACCAAGCCATTACGTTGTGCCAGCTCAATCAAATCGACAAGTGAGCGGGCGTTCAGCTTCAGTAAGAGGCGCGTTTTGTAAGTACTTACCGTTTTATTACTCAGAAACATCCCATCCGCTATTTCCTTGTTGCTCTTGCCCCGCGCCAACTGCTGCAACACCATCATCTCTCGCCCCGAAAGGCGATTGACCATGTCCGCTTCACTGGCATTGCCCAAGCTTGAACGCACCGAGTGCAAGGCTTGATTGGGGAAATAGCTATAGCCAGACAGCACAGCCTTGATGGCACTCAACAGTTCGGTCAAGTCCTGCTGCTTGCATACATAGCCGGCTGCACCTGCCTGCATGCAACGCATGGAGAAATGACCAGGGGCTTGCGAAGTCAACACCAGCACCTTGATAGGCACTCCCGGCGTGGACAACCGCGCGATAACTTCAAGCCCGTCAAGCTTGGGTATTCCTATATCCAGAATTACAATATCAGGCGCATATACACGCGCAAGTTGCAAAGCATCCACACCGTTATCCGTCTCTGCAATGACCTCGTAGCCATGGCGTTCCATGAGCATACGCACAGCAAGACGAATTACAGGATGATCATCCACGATCAGCACTTTATTCATGGGCCATTCCAATTTATCGCTGTTCGAATTTTCAGAACCAGCACCATAGCCTAGTCGTAACAAACTGGGCATAGCGTCCCCCCCAAGCATCAACAACCAAAGACATTTCCTACAAATATCGAAGATTCACCCTACAGAAATCACCCATAAAAACTAACTACCCAGACTAATTGCACAAGCAGTCACACAGGCAACAAAAGCACGCCAACGAAAAACAAAATCGAAAACCTGATATAAACGCACATCAAAAAGCGGTCCAGGCAGCTCAAAAAACCAACTGCATATTTCACCTCCCGACATAAAAATATTACATATCGCATTCAGAATAAATCACCAGAACTGCATAGGCAGCCCTGATATTCATCCAAACTGAAATCTACTATTTTTCCAGGAGAAAGTATTACAATTTCATACTTACAGAATTGGACTACAGACTATTCAGAAAACACCCAAAAACAAGATCAACTCCAAGGCCATTCAACCCCCTGTAATTCATTTGGACTAAAAATAAAAAATCGATAGATCCGCTCATCGAAGAACAGCTCTCAGCCCTGCATTTCCCGTCAAATTCAATTCTAGACTAAAAAACTTAAGCCCCCTCCTACAGAACAGGCTGAATAACACGCAAACAATTCAGTTTAAACAACGGTATATCTCCTACAAAACAACCATTATCCACAAAAATTCGAAAATACCGCTCGACCGACGCTTCACCAGGACCTGCCATTGATTTGCGACTTTAAAAAAACACGACTAACTTTAAAAAAACGTTCCCAGCCGCCAAAGGGAACACCCCCCCATCGCCAGATTTGAATTTACGCGAAACTTCCACACACTCCAGAGCCCCTTTTCTTACTGGCCACCTCAATCTCATTTACAGGTAGTCACATGATAAAAAACACCCTAAAAATCAACAACCCGCTGACCGTTATAGCGGTCTTCTCAATGTTGACCGAAGCCTCGGCGGCAGTATCACTGCCCTATATCGACAGTGAACATCAAAAAATATACGTCTGGTTCCTGATTGTTTTTCCATTACTTTTAATAGTACTGTTTTTCCTGACCCTGAACTTCAACAACAAAACACTTTATACGCCGGCAGATTTTTCCAAAGCCGAAAACACTCATACAGCAACCCCTTGCTCCGCCATGCCGTGCATGGAGCCAGCCACGCGGGTTGAAAACACCGAAACACCCGTACAAAGTCCTTTTCCCCCTGTGCAACTTTCAGGCATTAAATACAACCTTTATAGCCCACAGAACTTTATCTTCCTGCCCCAAGAGCAAAGGATTTACGACTGCGCCCCACCTCCCTTTTCTGTAACTGAAAAAGCCCCCGAAACACTCGTTACAAAAAGCCAGGTGCTGATAGAAGCTATCGACTTACAAAGTATTCATCTCATTGACCTGAGCCACCCACAGTTACGGCCATCCGCCAAAAGCACACCCGAAGATGTGCTGCATAGTTATTACAAGGCAACACGCAAATACAAAAACCAAATTCACAAGCATGACGTACTGCTGCTACTTACCCACAAGCACTCAAACATCCCGCCAGAGGCTCTACGACTTGCTATCGAAAAATTCAAGCATGCTTCTGCCATCGCCCATACCACGATTATCAGTTACAACATAAACACACACCGACTGGCCATCCTGAATTCACCCTGATACGCCCACAAGCGCCTGAATTTCAAGCAAAAAAAAGCCCCGACCAATCGGCCGGGGCTTTTTATCTGGGCACGTATCAGAACAACTTACGGCCTTTGTTTGCAGCAATGCGCATGCGCAATGCATTCAACTTGATGAAGCCGGCAGCGTCAGCCTGGTTGTAAGCACCGCCATCTTCTTCAAAGGTTGCGATGTTGGCATCAAACAACGACTCATCAGACTTTCGGCCAGTAACAATTACGTTGCCTTTGTACAGTTTAAGGCGAACAACACCGTTAACATGAGCCTGGGAAGCATCAATCATCTGTTGCAGCATGATGCGCTCAGGGCTCCACCAGTAGCCGGTGTAGATCAGGCTGGCGTACTTTGGCATCAACTCGTCTTTGAGGTGAGCCACTTCACGGTCCAGAGTAATCGACTCGATAGCGCGGTGAGCACGCAGCATGATGGTGCCGCCCGGAGTTTCGTAGCAACCACGGGACTTCATGCCAACGTAACGGTTCTCAACGATGTCGAGACGACCGATACCATTCTCGCCGCCAATACGGTTGAGCGTGGCCAGCACGGTGGCCGGAGTCATCTCAACACCGTCCAGCGCAACGATATCGCCGTTGCGGTAAGTCAGCTCCAGATAAGTCGGCGTGTTAGGCGCGTCTTCCGGCGACTTGGTCCAACGCCACATGTCTTCTTCGTGCTCGGTCCAGGTATCTTCCAGCACACCGCCCTCGTAAGAGATGTGCAGCAAGTTGGCATCCATCGAGTACGGAGATTTTTTCTTGCCGTGACGTTCGATCGGGATTGCATGCTTTTCAGCGTAATCCATCAGTTTTTCACGGGAAAGCAAGTCCCACTCACGCCAAGGAGCAATAACCTTGACCCCTGGTTTCAAGGCATAGGCACCCAGTTCAAAACGAACCTGGTCATTGCCTTTACCCGTTGCGCCGTGGGAAATGGCATCTGCGCCAGTTTCGTTGGCGATTTCAATCAGGCGTTTGGCGATCAGCGGACGAGCGATCGAAGTACCCAGCAGGTACTCGCCTTCGTAAACAGTGTTGGCGCGGAACATCGGGAAAACGAAGTCTCGAACAAACTCTTCGCGCAGGTCATCAATGTAGATTTCCTTGACGCCCATGGCTTGCGCCTTGGCACGTGCAGGTTCGACCTCTTCACCCTGACCCAGGTCAGCGGTAAAGGTTACGACTTCACAGTTATAAGTATCCTGCAGCCACTTCAGGATCACCGAAGTGTCCAGGCCGCCCGAATAAGCCAGAACGACCTTGTTTACGTCCGCCATGCCATCACTCCACGGGTTGTTCGAAAAGCCGAACAGTCTACCGCCCATATCCATGAAATTACAGAGGCGCGACAGCTTAAGACGACAAAGCGACAGTTTATATCAAAGACGCGACGACAGCCTTACCTCAGGAAATGGCCGCAGGGTTGTCGACGCCTACAGATGGCGCTGCTTTTTCAGGCTCCGGGAGTCGCTCCAGACGGACGCTTACCCGGCGGTTTTTCGCACGGTTTGCCGGACTGGTATTCGTCGCCAAGGGGTATTGCTCACCGTGAAAGCGCACCGTGATCTGCGACTCCTGCAGGCCACTCAGCTTGAAGTACTCCATTACCGCCAATGCCCGGCGCCGGGACAGCTCACGATTGGTCAGACGATTGCCCTGGTTGTCGGAGTAACCGTCGAGGATTACGTGGTTGACCGTTGGGTCGGCCTTCAAGTACTCCACCATGACTTGCAGGTTAATTCGCGCCGCAGCGTCCAGCTCGGTACCGCCCCCGGGGAAACCGATCTGGCTTTGCCTGACCTGTTCGAAGTTTTTCGGCAAAAGCTTTGTCGTGCACGCCTCGTAATCGCTGTAAGCCTGCCGGAACCTGGCAGGCAACAAGCGTACCTCCGAGACATTACCCTCACGGGAGTAATGCCTGACCAATGGGCTGCGCCCCTCGATCAAGCCTCGAAACAAATTGGCCGCCTGGGCCTGGGAACTGTTGAACAGTACCTGGCCTCGGCCGATCCGTACCGACCCCAGATCGATGTCCCCCCTGCCCGGTTGCCACGGCGCTGCAGCGGCCAATAGCTTTGCAGAGCCCTCGCCCAGCATCGAGTTGTAGGCATTGAGGCGAAACACCGCCTGCTCTCCTGCACGTCTGACAAAAGCGCCTGAACCAAAATCGGTGATGGGCTGAATCAATCGGCATTCAAACTTGTCGCCTTCCACTTTCCACTCGATATTCTCCAGCCGTGTCTGAAAAGTCAGAGCCATGGCCGGCAGGCTGGCAAACATACTGAGCAGGATGAAATAACACTGGCGCACGGGAGGCTCCAAAGGCTTGTACTGCAAAAACACAGTCCACAGATTTACGACATACCCATCAGATATCGGTCAGCAATCACAAAACTTGATAGCGAGTGCCTGACAGTGTCTTTTCCGGTAGCATTCACCTCAGTTCGACCCGCCTGGAATTCCCAATGTCTGACCGCCTGACCCTGCTGCGTCCCGACGACTGGCATATACATCTTCGCGATGGTGCTGTGTTGCCTCACACTGTCGCGGATGTCGCGCGCACTTTTGGCCGCGCCATCATCATGCCCAACCTGGTACCTCCGGTGCGTAATGCTGCCGAAGCCGATGCCTATCGCCAGCGCATTCTGGCTGCTCGCCCGGCCGGTAGCCGTTTCGAGCCGCTGATGGTGCTGTACCTCACTGACCGAACACAGCCAGATGACATTCGTACGGCCAAGGCCAGCGGATTCGTTCATGCTGCCAAGCTGTATCCGGCTGGGGCAACGACCAACTCCGACTCCGGTGTTACCAGCATTGACGCGATCTTCCCGGTTCTGGAAGTCATGGCCGAAGTCGGCATGCCTTTGCTGATCCATGGTGAAGTGACCCGCGCTGGCGTCGACGTCTTTGACCGCGAAAAGATCTTCATCGACGAGCATATGCGCCGCGTTGTCGATCGTTTCCCGACGCTGAAAGTCGTGTTTGAGCACATCACCACCGCAGAAGCCGTGCAGTTCGTCAACGAGGCCCCGGCCAACGTCGGCGCAACCATCACCGCTCACCACCTGCTTTACAACCGCAATCACATGCTGGTTGGCGGCATTCGTCCGCACTTCTATTGCCTGCCGATCCTCAAGCGCAACACCCATCAGGAAGCCCTGCTGGATGCAGCCACGAGCGGCAGCGAGAAGTTTTTCCTTGGCACCGACTCGGCACCCCATGCCCAGCACGCCAAGGAAGCAGCGTGCGGTTGTGCCGGTTGCTATACCGCCTACGCAGCCATCGAGATGTACGCTGAAGCTTTCGAACAGCGCAATGCGCTGGACAAACTGGAAGCCTTTGCCAGCCTCAACGGCCCGCGCTTCTACGGACTGCCCGTCAGCACCGAACAGATCACCCTGGTTCGCCAGGAATGGACCGCCCCTGCCAGCCTGCCTTTCGGCGAGCTGACCGTAATTCCGCTGCGCGCCGGTGAAAAACTGCGCTGGCGCCTGCTGGAGGAACAACTGTGAGTGACGACCATTATGATGACGAACACGAAGGCGGCCATGGCGGCGGACCACGCCACCCGATGGCAGAGCGCTTTCGCGGTTATCTGCCGGTCGTAATCGATGTTGAAACCGGCGGTTTCAACAGTGCTACTGATGCCTTGCTGGAAATTGCTGCCGTAACGATCGGCATGGACGAAAGAGGCTTTGTGTTCCCTGAACACACCTATTTCCACCGTGTAGAGCCGTTTGAAGGCGCCAATATCGAAGCCGCTGCACTGGAATTCACCGGAATCAAGCTCGATCACCCGCTGCGCATGGCTGTCAGTGAAGAGACGGCCCTGACCGATATCTTCCGGGGCGTACGCAAGGCCCTGAAAGCCAATGGTTGCAAGCGCGCCATTCTGGTCGGCCACAACAGCAGCTTCGACCTGGGCTTCCTCAACGCAGCTGTCGCGCGCCTGGACATGAAACGCAACCCGTTTCATCCGTTCTCCAGCTTCGACACCGCGACCCTTGCTGGCCTGGCCTATGGCCAGACAGTACTGGCCAAAGCCTGCCAGGCCGCCGACATCGATTTTGACGGGCGTGAGGCGCACTCGGCACGTTACGACACCGAAAAAACCGCCGAGCTGTTCTGTGGCATCGTCAACAGCTGGAAACAAATGGGCGGCTGGAAAGACTTCAACGACTGATCCTGTCGTTCAGGCCATTCCCGCAGCATAAAAAAACCGGACACTGGGTCCGGTTTTTTTATGCCTGAAAGCTACCCTTACAGCTGGTCAGCATTCTCAGTCAGGTAAGCCGCTACACCTGCAGTGGAAGCGGTCATGCCCTTATCGCCTTTTTTCCAGTTGGCCGGGCACACTTCGCCGTGCTCTTCGTGGAATTGCAGAGCATCTACCAGACGCAGCAGCTCGTCCATGTTACGGCCCAGTGGCAGGTCGTTGACGATCTGGGAACGGACAACGCCCTTGTCGTCGATCAGGAACGCGCCGCGCAGAGCAACGCCGCCTTCGGTTTCAACGTCGTAAGCCTTGCAGATGGCGTGATTGATGTCGGCAGCCATGGTGTATTTCACCTGGCCGATGCCGCCATTGTTCACTGGCGTGTTGCGCCATGCGTTGTGAGTGAAATGGGAGTCGATGGACACGGCAACCACTTCAACGTTACGCGCCTGGAACTCAGGGATGCGGTGATCCAGAGCGATCAGCTCGGACGGGCATACGAAAGTGAAGTCCAGCGGGTAGAAGAACACCAGGCCATATTTGCCTTTGATGGCGGTGGACAGCGAGAAGCTGTCAACGATTTCGCCATTGCCAAGTACGGCGGCGACGGTGAAGTCAGGGGCTTGTTTGCCTACGAGTACGCTCATTGGATATCTCCTGGTGTGCTACGCAAAGAACAGGATCTGACCGCCATCGTGCAACTGCAGTCGTGTGGCCAGCCCCTGCGTAAAAATGACCGACCATCATACACCGCTCGTCGGAACCGGCCTTAACCCTTTTTCAGCTCTGGCAAAAATCCGTAACAGACCGTTCGTCAGCACAGTGCCAACAAAGCTCAATTGAGACTCAAGGTACTTTGACAATCATTCTCGTTAACATTAAGATCCTTGGCATTGAATCCCAACCAGCGATGGTTCTTATTTATGTACGTTTGCCTTTGCACCGGCGTCACTGATGGAAAAATCCGCGACGCAATCTACGACGGTTGCTGCAGCTACCGTGAAGTGCGCGAAGCGACCGGTGTAGCCAGCCAATGCGGTAAATGTGCATGTGTGGCCAAGCAAGTGGTTCGCGAAACCCTGGCTTCACTGCAAACCAGCCAGGCCGTCATGAGTTTTCCGGCAGAATATTCAGTCGCCTGAACAACAGATTTCAAAGAACCGGACCTTGTGTCCGGTTTTTTTATGCTCAGAATTCAAGTGCTTAGGGCCAAGACGCGGAACACAAACATTCTTATTCCGATTAATTTTCATTTATTATTCAAATACTTAGGTTTGACAGCCAGCAAGGTGCGGCTCAAACTCTGCCGTATATACAGTTAAATAAGGCAGGCTCCAGCCATGAAAGGCGACATTTCGGTTATTCAGCACCTCAATAAAATTCTCGGCAATGAACTGGTCGCAATCAACCAATACTTCCTGCATGCACGCATGTATCAGGATTGGGGCCTGGAGAAGTTGGGTGCACATGAGTACCACGAGTCCATCGACGAGATGAAACACGCGGACAAGCTGATCAAGCGCATCCTGTTCCTGGAAGGCCTGCCAAACGTACAGGACCTGGGCAAGCTGCATATCGGCGAGAACACCAAGGAAATGCTGGAGTGCGATCTGCGCATCGAGAAGACCGGCCACGCCGACCTCAAGGCCGCTATCGCCCACTGTGAAGTCGTAGGCGACTTTGGCAGCCGCGAGATGCTCGAAGATATTCTTGAATCTGAAGAAGAACATATCGACTGGCTGGAAACTCAGTTGGGCCTGATCGATAAAGTAGGTATTGAGAATTACCTGCAATCGCAAATGGGTGAGTAACTAACACCCATTAAAAAGCCCCGCCCTGCTTATCACAGGGGCGGGGCTTTTTTATGCGCGTTACATGACAACTGTAACTACGCGACTGTCATCAGGCTTCAGTCTTGTTTGCAGCGGCTTTCTCTACAGCTTCTTTAATCAAAGCCTGCAAAGAACCATCGGCAGCCATTTCGGCCATGATGTCGCTACCGCCGACCAGCTCACCACCGACCCACAGCTGCGGGAAAGTTGGCCAGTTGGCGTATTTTGGCAGATTGGCGCGAATTTCCGGGTTCTGCAGGATGTCCACGTAAGCGAACTTCTCGCCACAGCCCATGACTGCCTGAGCAGCTTTAGCCGAAAAGCCGCACTGCGGGGCATTCGGGGAGCCTTTCATGTAGAGCAGGATGGTGTTGTTGGCAATCTGGTCTTTAATAGTTTCAATGATATCCACGGAGCACCTCGGCTGAACTTTCCGACTCAGATGTCGGCACGGTGGCATATTGTAACGGAAAGCCGAGCGTCACGCTCGGTCTCCCCGACAGACA
This sequence comes from Pseudomonas sp. B414, assembly GCF_055408445.1. Lineage (NCBI taxonomy): Bacteria > Pseudomonadati > Pseudomonadota > Gammaproteobacteria > Pseudomonadales > Pseudomonadaceae > Pseudomonas > Pseudomonas sp. B414. Next base: position 192,646 of record NZ_JBUZTQ010000007.1, read on the forward strand.
ATCCAACCCGTAGTGGCTCGTTGAAAGCCCCCCATCGCAGCCTTAGTTGCTCGGCAGCGACCACCAGCCTGGTAACCGTAACCTGACCCGCACAATTGCCAAGCAACGTCAGGGCAGTGTACAAATGAGCAGCTGAGGTGAGGCAAACCGGTTAAACCTGGTTATGGCCGCGTGCTCATGCAGCGCAAGACCCGCTCAAACCTCTATACACGCGACCTTATTGGCAAGACGCGACATTTCCTTATAAGATCGCGCCTTCCCCTATTTCGTCGCCCCGTGCGGCTTTCGCCGCAGGTCTCGCCCGTTTTCCCGAAAACCCCGGCTTTGAGCATCTGCGGTCGTTGCAAAAAAGGTAGTTAATGATGAGCGCAAGGCACTTTCTCTCCCTGATGGATTGCACGCCCGAAGAGCTAGTCAGCGTGATCCGTCGCGGTATCGAGCTGAAGGACCTGCGCGAACGCGGCGTTCTCTTCGAACCCCTGAAAGGTCGTGTACTGGGCATGATTTTCGAGAAGTCGTCGACCCGTACCCGCCTGTCATTTGAAGCTGGCATGATCCAGCTTGGTGGCCAGGCCATTTTCCTGTCGCCACGTGACACCCAACTGGGTCGTGGCGAGCCGATCGGCGACTGTGCCATCGTGATGTCGCGCATGCTCGACGCCGTCATGATCCGTACCTTCGCCCATAGCACGCTCACCGAGTTCGCAGCCAATTCCCGCGTACCTGTCATTAACGGCCTGTCAGACGACCTGCACCCGTGCCAGCTGCTGGCCGATATGCAGACCTTCCTCGAACATCGCGGATCGATCAAAGGCAAGACCGTGGCCTGGATTGGTGACGGCAACAACATGTGCAACAGCTATATAGAAGCAGCCATCCAGTTCGACTTCCAGTTGCGTGTTGCCTGCCCCGAAGGCTATGAGCCAAACCCGGAATTCGTGGCGTTGGCAGGTGATCGCGTAACCATCGTTCGTGATCCGCGTGACGCCGTGATGGGCGCCCACCTGGTGAGCACTGACGTCTGGACCTCGATGGGCCAGGAAGAAGAAACTGCCAAGCGCCTCGAGCTGTTCGCTCCCTACCAGGTCAACCGCGCCCTGCTCGACCTGGCTGCCGACGACGTTCTGTTCATGCATTGCCTGCCGGCTCACCGTGGCGAAGAGATCAGTATCGATCTGCTGGACGACCCGCGCTCGGTGGCATGGGACCAGGCCGAAAACCGCCTGCATGCGCAAAAAGCGCTGCTCGAATTTCTTGTCCAACCGGCGTACCAACCCGCATGAGTCAGCCGTTATTGCTCAACCTCAGCGATCTGGCCTGTGGCTATCAAGGCCAGAGCGTCGTACAAAACCTCAACCTGCACCTCAATGCCGGTGATATAGGTTGCCTGCTAGGCTCCTCAGGCTGCGGTAAAACTACCACCCTGCGCGCGATTGCCGGTTTTGAACCAGTGCATCAGGGCGAAATCACCCTGGCAGGTGAAGTGATCTCCAAAGCCGGCTTCACTCTGGCTCCCGAGAAGCGCCGTATCGGCATGGTGTTTCAGGACTACGCCCTGTTTCCGCATTTGAGCGTGGCTGACAATATCGCGTTCGGGATTCGCAAAAACCCGAACAAAGACCGCGTGACCGAAGAGCTGCTTGAACTGGTCAATCTCAAGAACCTCGGCAAGCGCTTCCCCCATGAGCTCTCCGGCGGCCAGCAGCAACGAGTCGCCCTTGCCCGCGCATTGGCACCCGAGCCGCAATTGCTGTTGCTGGATGAGCCCTTCTCCAACCTCGATGGTGAGTTGCGACGCAAACTCAGCCACGAAGTGCGCGACATTCTGAAAGCGCGTGGCACCAGCGCGATTCTGGTGACACACGACCAGGAAGAAGCCTTCGCTGTAAGCGATCATGTCGGGGTTTTCAAGGAAGGCCGTCTTGAGCAGTGGGACACGCCCTACAACCTCTACCACGAGCCTCAGACACCCTTTGTGGCCAGCTTTATCGGTCAGGGCTACTTTATCCGCGGTCAACTGCTAAGCCCCGAGTCGGTACAAACCGAACTGGGGGTTTTACGCGGCAACCGCGCCTATACCTGGCCAACTGGCTGCGCAGTCGATGTATTGCTGCGCCCGGACGATATCGTCTACGCACCGGACAGCGATTTGAAGGCCCGGATCATCGGCAAAACATTCCTCGGTGCTTCAACCCTGTATCGCCTGCAACTGCCCACTGGCAGCCAGCTGGAGTCGATCTTCCCGAGCCATGCCGATCACTTGCCGGGCGCAGAAGTGGGTATTCGCGTTTCCGCCGAGCATCTGGTGATGTTTCAAACCAGTGGCAGCATCGCCGCGCAAATCCCCCACCCTGAATCTGGCGTAAGGCGTTTCAGCACAGCCAACTAAAACCTTGTGGTACGGGGCTTATACTCTGCCCACCTCTGCAAACTTCGCCTGCGTGTGCTCTGCCAGCACCGCAGGCGCCAGTTCTACTTCCAGCCCGCGTCGTCCGGCGCTGACAAAAATACTCGCAAACCCCTCAGCACTTTTATCAATAAAAGTGCGCAGGCGCTTCTTCTGCCCCAACGGGCTGATCCCGCCCAGCAAATAACCTGTGGAACGCTGAGCCGCTGCCGGGTCCGCCATTTCGACTTTTTTCACCCCCGCAGCCTGTGCCAGCGCTTTCAAATCAAGACTTCCGACGACCGGTACAACTGCGACCAATAACTCGCCCTTTTCACTGCTGGCCAATAGCGTCTTGAACACTTGTGCAGGCTCCAGGCCAAGCTTCTCTGCGGCCTCCAGGCCGTAGGATGCCGCCTTGGGGTCGTGTTCATAGCTGTGTACCCGATGTTCGGCGCGAACTTTTTTCAGCAGGTCCAGTGCAGGCGTCATGACAGCTCCAGTCTTGAAGGGGATAAACGAATCCGATGGCCGATTTTAGGCTATCAGTCAGCAAAAAGGCGCTGAAACAAGGGTTCTGCGCCCAGCTTTTAGCTGAAACGTTACATTCACTCCTCTCAATTTGTAGTCTTTGTTTACATAAAAACCAATACCAAAGCACCAGTGAGGAGTCAGAATGTGAATACCCGTTCACTTTCGACCTTTGACAGCAGTGTTTCTTGTCTATATTTTTTCGAATCTGAATATACTCATACGACTTTGCCTGACCTTACTAAACGTGGATACACATTTCCCGGTTCAGACCAAGACGCACTGCCACCCTGATTGACGACGTCAAAAAACAACAATAACGAGGTTTAACATGTCGACTGCATCGCAGCACCCAACACTTTCAGGCCAGTGCCTGGCCGAATTTCTCGGCACCGCACTATTGATCTTCTTCGGCACCGGTTGTGTCGCGGCCCTCAAGGTCGCGGGCGCCAGTTTTGGCTTATGGGAAATCAGCATCATCTGGGGCATCGGTGTGAGCATGGCGATTTACCTGACGGCAGGCGTTTCCGGCGCACATCTGAACCCGGCTGTCAGCATTGCACTGTGCCTGTTCACCGACTTCGAAAAGCGCAAACTGCCTTTCTATATCCTTGCCCAGGTCGCTGGCGCCTTCTGTGCCGCCGCGTTGGTTTACACGCTCTATAGCAACCTGTTCTTCGATTACGAACAAGCCCATGAAATGGTTCGCGGCAGTCAGGCCAGCCTCGAACTGGCGTCAGTGTTCTCGACTTACCCGCACCCTTCGCTCACCACCCTGCAGGCCTTCCTCGTCGAAGTCGTGATTACTGCCATCCTCATGGGCGTGATCATGGCCCTGACCGACGACAAGAACGGCTTGCCACGTGGCGCTTTGGCCCCGTTGCTGATCGGTTTGCTGATTGCCGTGATTGGCAGCTCGATGGGCCCGCTGACCGGTTTTGCGATGAACCCTGCGCGTGATTTCGGGCCTAAGCTGATGACTTTTTTTGCGGGCTGGGGTGAAATCTCGTTCACTGGTGGACGCGATATTCCTTATTTTCTGATTCCAATTTTTGCACCCATTGTTGGCGCATGCTTGGGCGCAGCAATTTATCGCGGGCTGATTGCCCGCCATTTGCCTGATGTTGCTCCAGCTGCGGCAGAGACCCAGGCGGCAGAACAAGCGAAAACCCAGGCTTCCTGATATCGAATCATGAAACGGGGCGCATGAGACCAACTGCCCGTTACCTGTCTCGCGCCCGCAACCTCCCTCATTCTGCAAGGCACTTTCAAATGACCGACATTCAGAATAAGAACTACATCATTGCACTGGACCAAGGCACCACCAGTTCGCGAGCGATCATCTTCGATCGTGACGCCAACGTGGTGTGCACCGCCCAGCGCGAGTTTCAACAGCACTACCCGCAACCGGGCTGGGTTGAACACGACCCGATGGAGATTTTCGCCACCCAGAGTGCGGTCATGGTTGAGGCCCTGGCCCAGGCTGGCCTGCATCACGACCAGGTGGCCGCCATCGGCATCACCAACCAGCGTGAAACCACCGTGGTATGGGACAAGGACACCGGCCGCCCGATCTACAACGCTATCGTCTGGCAATGCCGTCGCAGTACCGAGATCTGCGAACAGCTCAAGCGCGACGGTCACGAGCAGTACATTGGTGACACCACAGGCCTGGTGACCGATCCGTACTTCTCCGGCACCAAATTGAAGTGGATCCTTGACCATGTCGAAGGCAGCCGCGAACGCGCGCGCAAAGGCGAGTTGCTGTTCGGCACCATCGACAGCTGGCTGATCTGGAAATTTACCGGCGGCAAAACCCACGTTACCGACTACACCAACGCCTCGCGCACCATGCTCTTCAACATCCACACTCTGGAGTGGGATGCCAAGATGCTGGAGGTGCTGGATATCCCGCGTGAAATGCTGCCTGAAGTGAAATCCTCTTCAGAAATCTACGGTCGCACCAAAAGCGGTATCGCCATTGGCGGTATTGCGGGCGACCAGCAAGCCGCTTTGTTTGGCCAAATGTGTGTAGAGCCCGGCCAGGCGAAAAACACCTACGGCACCGGCTGCTTCCTGCTAATGAACACTGGCGCCAAAGCCGTCAAGTCGACGCACGGCATGCTGACCACCATCGCCTGCGGCCCACGCGGCGAAGTGGCCTACGCACTGGAAGGCGCAGTCTTCAACGGCGGCTCTACGGTGCAATGGCTGCGCGACGAACTGAAGATCATCAATGACGCCCACGACACCGAATACTTTGCCAATAAGGTTAAAGACAGTAACGGCGTGTATCTGGTGCCAGCATTCACCGGCCTCGGCGCCCCTTACTGGGACCCGTATGCCCGTGGCGCATTGTTCGGCCTGACTCGCGGCGTACGCGTGGATCACATCATTCGTGCAGCGCTGGAGTCGATTGCCTACCAGACACGCGACGTGCTGGACGCCATGCAACAAGACTCGGGCGAGCGTCTCAAGGCCCTGCGCGTAGACGGTGGCGCCGTAGCCAACAACTTCCTGATGCAATTTCAGGCCGACATTCTCGGCACTCAGGTTGAGCGCCCGCAAATGCGTGAAACCACTGCTCTGGGTGCTGCCTACCTGGCCGGTCTGGCCTGCGGTTTCTGGGGCAGCCTGGATGAGCTGCGTGGCAAGGCGGTGATCGAGCGCGAGTTCGAACCCGCACTGGACGAAGTCAGCAAAGAGAAGCTCTATGCCGGCTGGAAAAAGGCCGTGAGCCGTACCCGTGACTGGGAACCCCACGAAGAAAGCAATTAACAACGAGCTATAACAACAGCGGGCGCCATAGGCGCCCGCTGTTGCTTGAGGCACCTGCGAGTAGCAGATGGCGCTTTCCTGCGGCATCATGGGCAAATTTGCTTCGCCGCCCAAAGGAAACTCCATGAATCTGCCTCCACGCCAACAGCAGATCCTCGAACTCGTCCGCGAGCGCGGGTATGTCAGCATCGAGGAAATGGCTCAGCTGTTCGTTGTCACGCCGCAGACTATTCGTCGCGACATCAACCAGTTGGCAGAAGCCGACCTGTTGCGCCGCTACCACGGCGGGGCCGCCTATGACTCCAGCGTTGAAAACACCGCCTACGCCATGCGCGCCGATCAGATGCGCGATGAAAAACGCCGGATTGGCGAAGCCATTGCTGCTCAAATTCCCGACCACGCCTCGATCTTCATCAATATCGGTACCACCACCGAGTCGATTGCCCGGGCGCTGCTCAACCACAACCACCTGAAGATCATCACCAATAACCTGCACGTGGCCTCGATCCTGAGCGCCAAGGATGACTTTGAAGTCCTGATTGCTGGCGGTAATGTTCGCCGCGATGGTGGCATCGTGGGTCAGGCCAGCGTCGACTTTATCAACCAGTTCAAGTTCGACTTCGCACTGGTGGGTATCAGTGGTATCGATTCAGACGGCAGCCTGCTGGACTTTGACTACCAGGAAGTACGCGTATCCCAGGCGATTATCGCCAATGCCCGACAAACCATCCTGGCAGCCGACTCCAGCAAGTTCGGCCGCAATGCGATGGTCCGCCTTGGCCCCATTACCCTGATTGATTGCCTGGTCACCGACCAGCCGCCCGTGCCGGAACTGGCGCAACTACTGGCCCAAAACAAGATTCGTCTGGAAGTGGTGTAACCACCACAGATATTGATGCTAGTTGGGTTTTTTGTGGGAGCGGGCTTGCTCGCGATGGCATCACCGCAATCTGACAGGTGAACCGCAGCGCCTGCATCGCGAGCAAGCCCGCTCCCACAGAATCAATACTCTCACGCTAAAATGTTCGAAATTCTTCCTTTCAATGCCCTTCGATGAGTTTTTTCAATCGAAGGGTGCTGGCTGTGCGCGCCTTTATCCGCTAATATTTTCGCAAATGAACATTAATGTTCGAATTCAAATATGCGTAAAGAACGCGAGGCCAACACATGCCCCTGACCACCTTGCCTGCCACTCCCCTCGCTGAGGTTTACGACGTTGCCGTTATTGGCGGCGGAATCAATGGCGTCGGGATTGCGGCAGACGCAGCCGGTCGCGGCCTCTCTGTGTTCCTTTGCGAAAAGGACGACCTGGCCAGCCACACCTCCTCAGCCAGCAGCAAGCTGATCCACGGTGGCCTGCGTTACCTGGAACATTACGAGTTCCGCCTGGTGCGCGAAGCCCTGGCCGAGCGCGAAGTGCTGTTGGCCAAAGCCCCGCATATCGTCAAACCCATGCGTTTTGTCTTGCCACACCGCCCGCACCTGCGCCCGGCGTGGATGATCCGTGCCGGGCTGTTCCTGTATGACCACCTGGGCAAGCGCGAAAAACTGGCCGGCTCCACCAGCCTCAAATTCGGTGCGGACAGCCCGCTGAAGGCTGAAATCACTAAAGGCTTTGAATACTCCGACTGCTGGGTGGATGACGCCCGCCTTGTAGTACTCAATGCCATGGCCGCACGGGAAAAAGGCGCCCACGTCCACACCCAGACCCGCTGCGTCGGCGCGCGTCGTAACAAAGGGCTGTGGGAATTGAATCTGGAACGCGCTGATGGCAGCCTGTTTTCCATTCGCAGCAAAGCCCTGGTCAATGCGGCCGGCCCTTGGGTCGCCAAGTTCATCAAGGACGACCTGAAGCTGGACTCGCCTTACGGCATCCGCCTGATCCAGGGCAGCCACCTGATCGTCCCCAAGCTGTATGACGCGCCGAATGCATTTATTCTGCAGAACGAAGACCAGCGGATTGTGTTCACCATTCCGTATATGGATCAGTTCACCATCATCGGTACTACCGACCGCGAGTACACCGGTGACCCGGCCAAGGTCAGCATTACCGAAGAAGAAACCGACTACCTGTTGAATGTGGTCAATGCCCACTTCAAGCAGCAAGTAAGCCGCAGCGATATCCTGCGCACCTACTCAGGCGTGCGCCCGCTGTGTAATGACGAGTCCGATAACCCTTCGGCAGTGACCCGTGATTACACCCTGGCATTGTCCGGCGTACCGGGCGAAGCGCCGCTGCTGTCGGTATTTGGCGGCAAGCTGACCACCTACCGCAAACTGGCCGAATCGGCCATGGCGCAGCTGACACCGTTCTTCACCCAGATCAAGCCAAGCTGGACCGCCAGCGCGACCCTCCCCGGCGGCGAAGACATGACCACGCCAAAAGCCCTCAGCGCAGCCCTTGTAAGCAAGTACAGCTGGCTGGATGCCGCGATTGCCAAACGCTGGGCAATCACCTATGGCAACCGCTCGTGGAGCTTGCTGGAGGGTGCACAAGGCCTGAGCGATCTGGGCGAGCATATCGGCAGCGGCCTCTATAGCCGTGAAGTCGATTACTTGTGCAGCCAGGAATGGGCGCTGGAAGCACAGGACGTCCTGTGGCGCCGCACCAAGCTGGGCCTGTTCACCACCGCTGAAGAACAAGCGCACCTGGCCAGCTACATGGCCACCCTGAACCTCAAGCACCGCAAGGTGCAAGCAGCCTAAGGCTCAACTCGCACCCTGATGGCAGCCTGCTCTCCTTACTGTGGGAGCGGGCTTGCTCGCGATTGGGGCGCCTCGGTTCAACTGAAAAAACCATTGCCTGAATCGCAGGCAAGCACGTCACCACCCCCTCCCCTTATTCGGTTTTCCGAACGCTCTCACCCTCAATGATTCGGCTTTCCGGGCACTAGCATGCCTGACACCCACCAAAACAAAACAACAAAACCTTTATATACAAAGACTTAAGCTTAAATTGCGTGTCTGGCACGACTCATGCTCTACACTCTAAGCCGAATGCTTAAACAGAGCGTTTAGCCTGTTGAGACGTTCGAAGTACAAAAGGGCCCACAAACGGGCTCAATAAAAAAAACAATGTCGAGGAAACATCGATGCGCATCGTTCCGCAACTTTTGGGCGCAGCAATTGCTGCAGCTCTGATTAGCACTCCAGTTTTTGCAGCCGAATTGACCGGCACACTGAAGAAAATCAAAGAATCCGGCACCATCACCCTTGGGCATCGTGACTCCTCCATTCCGTTCTCCTACATCGCGGACGCTTCCGGCAAGCCGGTTGGCTACTCCCATGATGTACAACTGGCTATCGTTGAAGGGCTGAAAAAACAGCTCGACATGCCGGACCTGAAGGTCAAGTACAACCTCGTTACCTCCCAGACCCGTATCCCGCTGGTGCAGAACGGCACCGTTGACGTTGAATGTGGTTCCACCACCAACAACGTTGAACGCCAACAGCAAGTCGACTTCTCGGTCGGCATCTTCGAGATCGGTACGCGTCTGCTGTCCAAAAAGGACTCGCCTTACAAGGACTTCGCTGACCTGAAAGGCAAAAACGTGGTGACTACTGCAGGTACCACTTCCGAGCGCATCCTCAAGGCAATGAACGCCGACAAGCAGATGGGCATGAACGTGATCTCGGCAAAAGACCACGGTGAAGCCTTCAACATGCTTGAGTCGGGCCGTGCTGTTGCTTTCATGATGGACGACGCCCTGCTGGCCGGCGAAATGGCCAAGGCTAAAAAGCCAGCTGACTGGGCCGTTACCGGCACTCCACAGTCGTACGAAATCTACGGCTGCATGCTGCGCAAAGGCGACCCGGACTTCAAGAAAGCCGTGGATGACGCCATCGTTGCCTACTACAAGTCGGGCAAGATCAACGACACCTACAAAACCTGGTTCGAGTCGCCTATTCCACCAAAAGGCCTGAACCTGATGTTCCCGATGAGCGATGAGCTCAAGGCACTGATTGCCACCCCGACCGACAAGGCCGCTGACGAAAAACCGGCAGAAGAAAAGAAATCCTGATTTCTGGCCTTCGCTACTCCCGTGCGTAAGCAATTACGCACGGGAGGTTGTCGAGCAACTTTGTACCAAGCTTCTGATTGCATTAGAGAGCACTCGAACCGCTGGTTATCGAGCGGGTTTTGTGTGCCCGGCGACCCTGTCGGGTGAGAACGGATTCCCTGAAGCAAGTGCTTGTTTATAGACCCACCTGAGGGGAGACCCTGCATGAATTACAACTGGGACTGGAGCGTGTTCTTCAAGTCCACCGGCGTAGGCAGCGAGACGTATCTCGACTGGTTTATTTCCGGCCTGGGCTGGACCATCGCTATCGCTGTTGTCGCCTGGATTGTCGCGTTGATCCTGGGTTCGCTGCTGGGTGTCATGCGCACACTGCCGAACCGTTTTATCGCCGGCATCGCCACGGTTTACGTGGAAATCTTCCGTAACGTACCACTGCTGGTGCAGCTGTTTATCTGGTACTTCCTGGTCCCCGATCTGCTGCCGCCTGATCTGCAGGAGTGGTACAAGCAAGACCTCAACCCGACCACCTCGGCTTACCTGAGCGTTGTCGTGTGCCTGGGCCTGTTTACCGCTGCCCGTGTGTGCGAGCAAGTGCGCACCGGTATCGAAGCACTGCCGCGAGGCCAGGAAGCTGCCGCCCGCGCCATGGGCTTCAGCATGGCGCAGATCTACTGGAACGTGCTGCTGCCACAGGCCTACCGCATCATCATTCCACCACTCACCTCCGAATTCCTCAACGTGTTCAAGAACTCGTCCGTGGCTTCGTTGATCGGTTTGATGGAGCTGCTGGCACAAACCAAACAGACGGCCGAATTTTCCGCCAACCTGTTTGAAGCCTTCACCCTGGCCACACTGATCTACTTCACCCTGAACATGAGCCTGATGCTGTTGATGCGCATGATCGAGAAGAAAGTAGCAGTACCCGGCCTGATGTCTCTGGGGGGCAAATAATGGACTTCTTCGATTTCAGCGGGATTGTCCCCGCCCTGCCGGGCCTGTGGAACGGCATGATCATGACCTTGAAGCTCATGGTCATGGGTGTTGTCGGCGGCGTGGCCCTGGGCACCGTGCTGGCATTGATGCGTTTGTCGTCAAGCAAGTGGATGGCCAACCTGGCCGGCGCTTACGTGAACTACTTCCGCTCGATCCCGCTGCTGCTGGTGATCACCTGGTTCTACCTGGCCGTACCTTTTGTACTGCGCTGGATCACCGGCAAGGACACCCCGATCGGGGCCTTTGAGTCGTGCCTGGTCGCGTTCGTGATGTTTGAAGCGGCCTACTTCTGCGAAATCGTTCGAGCTGGCGTACAGGCCATTCCGAAAGGCCAGATGGGTGCAGCCAAGGCTCTGGGCATGAGCTATGGCCAGGCCATGCGCCTGATCATCCTGCCCCAGGCCTTTCGCAAAATGACCCCGTTGCTGCTGCAACAGAGCATTATCCTGTTCCAGGACACCTCGCTGGTTTACACCGTGGGCCTGGTGGACTTCCTCAATGCCTCGCGTTCCAGTGGCGACATCATCGGCCGCTCCAATGAGTTCCTGATCTTCGCCGGTCTGGTGTATTTCATCATCAGCTTTTCCGCCTCGCTGCTGGTCAAGCGTCTGCAAAAAAGGTTTGCCGTATGATCTCGATCAAGAACATCAACAAGTGGTACGGGGACTTCCAGGTACTGACCGATTGCAGTACCGAAGTCAAAAAAGGCGAAGTGGTCGTAGTCTGTGGCCCTTCGGGCTCGGGCAAGTCGACCCTGATCAAGTGCGTCAACGCCCTTGAACCGTTCCAGAAAGGCGACATCGTGGTCGACGGCACATCCATTGCCGATCCGAAGACCAACCTGCCAAAACTGCGCTCGCGGGTTGGCATGGTGTTCCAGCACTTTGAACTGTTTCCGCACATGACCATCACCGAAAACCTGACCATCGCCCAGGTCAAGGTACTGGGTCGCAGCAAGGCCGAAGCCACCAAAAAAGGCCTCGAACTGCTGGAGCGCGTAGGTCTGTCGGCCCATGCCCACAAGCACCCTGGCCAGCTTTCCGGTGGTCAGCAGCAGCGTGTGGCCATCGCTCGCGCACTGGCCATGGACCCGATCGTCATGCTGTTTGACGAGCCGACCTCGGCACTCGACCCGGAAATGGTCAACGAAGTACTCGACGTAATGGTGCAACTGGCCAACGAAGGCATGACCATGATGTGCGTTACCCACGAAATGGGTTTTGCGCGCAAGGTGGCCAACCGGGTGATCTTTATGGACCAAGGCAAAATCGTCGAAGACTGTGAGAAAGAAGAGTTTTTCGGTGACGTAACCGCCCGCTCCGAGCGTGCCCAGCACTTCCTTGCCAAAATCCTGCAGCACTAAAAACCCGCACCGCCTGCAGGGAAAGGTAACTCCCTGTGGGAGCGGGCTTGCTCGCGATGCAGACGACGCGGTCTATCTGAAAGACCGCAGAGCTGCCATCGCGAGCAAGCCCGCTCCCACTCCAGACCTGCGCTTGCCCGAGTTTCAGTGGTTGACCCAAGGCATCTGTGATGAAATGCGACCCCACTCTTTATCGCGGTGCTCCGCCCTCACTTGCCGTGAAACCTCGTCTGCTTCGCCATTTCCTGCTGCCGTTGCTGATCATCCTGTTGACGATCGGCCTGGGCTACGCGGGCTATCGCATCAGTGAACACTTTGGTATTCGCACCCTTAGCGAAACCGGCGAACGCCAGCTTGAACTGCATGCCCGTACCGTCGAGAGCGAACTGGGTAAATACACCTACCTGCCCAGCCTGCTGGAGCTGGAGTCCAGTGTTTCGCAATTGCTGGCCGACCCGACCGTGCAGAACCGGGTTACCGTCAATCAATACCTCGAAGGCCTCAACCGCCGCAGCCGCAGCCGGGCCATCTATGTACTCGACACCACTGGCCGGGTAATGGCCACCAGCAACTGGCGGGATACCGACAGTTATCTGGGCGAGGACCTGTCATTTCGCGCCTACTTCCAGGACGCCGTGCGCGGTCAGCCAGGGCGTTTTTACGGGATAGGCAGTACCAATGGCGAGCCGGGCTACTACCTGGCTCACGGCCTCGAAGAGCAGGGCAAGATCATTGGTGTCGCCGTAATCAAGGTCCGCCTGGAAGCCCTTGAAGAGCGCTGGCAACGCGCCCGCCTCGAAGCCTATGTCAGTGACGAGAACGGCATCATTATTCTGTCCAGCGACCCGTCCCGGCGACTCAAGTCAATTCGCCCGCTCAGCCCCGACACCAAAGAAAAACTGGCACGCAGCCTTCAATACTACTGGTGGCCGCTAAATGAGCTGGAACCGCTGGAACGCGAAACCCTGGCCGAAGGGGTAGAAAAAGTCACCTTCGCCAACAATAACCAAGTCGTCACCGACCAGGATCAAGTCAGCTACCTGGCGCAAAGCCGCCGGCTCAATGACACCCCTTGGGACATTACCCTGCTCACCCCGCTGCAAGACCTGCGCCGTGAAGCGGCCAATCAGGGGATGCTGGTAGCGGTGGCCTTTGCCTTGCTGGCCTTTTTGCTGATTGCCTGGAATGAGCGACGCAAAGTCGTTGCCACCCGCCTCGCCGCACGCGAAGCCCTGCAAGAGGCCAATAACCAGCTCGAACGCAAGATCACCGAGCGCACCACCCACCTGCGGGCCAGCAACGAACGGCTCAAAGGCCAGATCCGTGAGCGGCGCCAGGCTGAAGACACGCTGCGCCGGGCCCAGGACGAACTGGTCCAGGCAGGCAAGCTGGCGGCCATCGGGCAAATGTCCACCAGCATTGCCCATGAACTCAACCAGCCGCTGGCCGCCTTGCGCACGCTGTCGGGCAATACCGTGCGTTTTCTTGAGCGCGGCGACCTCAAAGTCGCGGCAGCCAACCTTGGCACCATCAACAATCTGGTCGACCGTATGGGTCGCATCACGGCCAACCTGCGCTCGTTTGCCCGGCGTGGTGACGACCATGGCCAGGCCAGTCTGGGCAAGGCCGTCGACGCGGCACTGCAACTGCTTGCCAGCCGCCTGGATGAATCAGGCGTGCAACTGCATCGCGAAATCAGTGATGTGGACCTCAAGATTGATCAAACCCGCCTGGAGCAGATTCTGGTCAACCTTGTTGGCAACGCCCTGGACGCCATGCAGGGCCAGCCAATCCCGCCGCAGCTATGGCTCACGGGCGAATTCGCTGAAGATAAATACCGCCTGCGTGTGCGTGATAACGGCCCCGGCATCGAGCCCGAAGCCCGCAAGCATCTGTTTGAACCGTTCTTCACCACCAAACCCGGCGAACAGGGCCTGGGCCTGGGCCTGACCTTGTCGGCCAGCCTCGCGGCAGCCGCGGGTGGTAACCTCAGCGTCGAGTTCCCGGTGATTGGTGGTGTCGCATTTGTCCTTCTTTTACCGCTGGTACAACCCGCCAAGGCCGAGCCGATATGAATAACGACCTGACCGTCCTGATTGTTGAAGACGACCCCCATGTCCTGCTCGGATGCCAACAGGCGCTGGCACTCGAAGATATCCGCAGCGAAGGCGTCAGCAGCGCCGAACAGGCCCTGGCGCTGGTAGGCGACAACTTCCCCGGCATCGTTATCAGTGACATCCGCCTGCCCGGGATGGATGGCCTTGAGTTGCTTAAGCATCTCAAGGCCCGCGACCGCAGCCTGCCAGTGGTACTGATTACCGGGCATGGCGATATCTCCATGGCCGTGGGCGCCATGCGTGACGGCGCCTATGACTTTATGGAAAAACCCTTTTCCCCGGAGCGTCTGGTCGATGTTGCGCGTCGCGCCCTGGAGCAACGCAGCCTGGCGCGAGAAGTCTGGTCACTACGCCGCCAATTGGCCGAGCGCGACTCGCTGGAGGGGCGGATTATCGGACGCTCGCCAGCCATGCAGCAATTGCGCGAATTGATCGCCAACGTCGCCGACACCTCGGCGAACGTGTTGATTGAAGGCGAAACCGGCACCGGCAAAGAGCTGGTCGCCCGCTGCCTGCACGACTTCAGCAGGCGCCAGCCCCAGCAGTTTGTCGCCCTTAACTGCGGCGGTCTGCCTGAGAACCTGTTTGAAAGCGAAATTTTCGGCCACGAAGCCAATGCCTTCACCGGCGCTGGCAAACGCCGCATCGGCAAAATCGAACACGCCCACGGCGGTACGCTATTTCTCGACGAAGTCGAAAGCATGCCACTTAACCTGCAAATCAAGCTGCTGCGAGTGTTGCAAGAGCGCACGCTGGAACGCCTGGGCTCCAACCAGAGCATCGATGTGGATTGCCGGGTAATCGCAGCCACCAAGTCCGATCTCGATCAACTGAGCAAGGCCAGCCAGTTTCGCAGTGACCTGTATTACCGCCTGAACGTAGTCACTCTTGAGTTGCCACCGTTACGCGAACGCCGCGAAGATATCCTGCAACTATTCGAGTACTTCCTGCAGCAATCGTCCCTGCGCTTCGACCGCACAGCGCCGGAACTGGACAACCAGACCCTGTCCAGCCTGATGAGCCATGACTGGCCCGGCAACGTGCGGGAGCTGCGCAACGTGGCCGAGCGTTTTGCCCTGGGCCTGCCGGCATTCAAAAAGCCGGGCAGCAACGCAGCACAGGGGCTGGGGTTTTCCGAGGCGGTTGAAGCCTTCGAGCGCAATTTGCTTAACGATGCCCTGCAACGCAGTGGCGGCAACCTGACCCAGGCCAGCCTGGAGCTGGGCATGGCCAAGACCACACTGTTCGACAAAGTCAAAAAATACGGGCTCACACACTGATGGATCTGATTCTGAAAGCGGCTTTGGGCGCGGGGGTGGTGATCATTCTGGCGATGCTGGCCAAGACCAAAAACTACTACATTGCAGGCCTTGTCCCACTGTTTCCAACCTTTGCCTTGATCGCCCATTACATCGTCGGCAAAGGGCGATCGGTGGACGACCTGAAAACCACCATTGTCTTCGGCATGTGGTCGATCATCCCCTACTTTGTTTACCTTGCCGCGCTGTATGTACTGGTCGACCGCATGCGCCTTGAAGCGTCATTGGCGCTGGCCGCCGTAGCCTGGTTGATGGCTGCGACGGTACTGGTCAGCGTGTGGGTGCGCTTGCACTGATACCTTGGGAGCTGGCTTGCCTGCGATGCAGGCGCTGCGATGCATCTGATGCCATCGAACCCAGAGGGTACAGACCGCTGCCGCGCAACTGATCGGCATTTCAGAACGCAGTTTCGGGTACCGCCTGAAAAAGCTCGATGTCCATGTTGATATAATCGCCAGGTAAAAAAATGTAGCCACTGACACTGCTGTGCCAGTGGCTACAAAGTTACATCCCCCCCTTTTTTTTATACGGTTAACGAATCGTGTAACTGATATGCAAAATAACATCGCTCAAACTAAGCAACATCGCCTTCTGGCTGCTGCTGGCATGTGGAAACACCAGTGAAAACGTACCTGTTTCAATCGGCACACCTTCAAACGGCAGGTATTTGCCATCATTGAAGTCCAGCTGGAATTGCCCACTGTCATCTAGACCATGGGATATCGCCACGGCCTTGCAACCATCGGCCAACGGGCTGTTGCTCTGATAACGCAACAGGGCTTTCACGTTTTCATAGGGCCCCAGCAAAGCCGGCAGCGACACGCTGAGGGTCTTGATCAGACGGCTACTGCCCAGGTTAAGGCTCGATGGGTAGTCACCCTGGATGTTCATGTCTGCAAGCGTGAAGGTCATGCTCAAGTTGTTGTCGCCATCCATCGCCACCTCGACCTTGGGTTGGGCATTGTCAGGGTCCACAATGACCGGGCTGTCGGGCGTCAGTAGTTGTTTGACCCTGTCGATCAGCAGTGGGGATAGGGAGCGTAATGAAGCCGTTTTACGCACTTCGAGCGCACGTTTATCCCAGCTCAAATAAGCAGCCTCCATCTGCTGCAGGCTCAGCAACAGACTTTCGCCCGCAAGCAGGCCTTGATGCTGGTCACTCCAGTTGCCGGGGCGCAGGTAATTACGCGCGTCCTGGGTTTCCCAGCGCAAGCTGGTCTGTGTCTGAGTGCACATCGAGGACACCGTATCGTAGAGCTGGTAATACAGTGTGGACAGGCGCGCAGCCTGCCAGTTGAACAGGGCCTTGCCAGTAAAGCGGGTGCTGAGCATTTCCAGCACCACATCGTTATGGGCCAGTTCCAGCTCAGTTTGCTCACGTTGTTTTGTGGCCATCTTTATCTGCTCATTGAGAGCCGCGATCTGGGCTGTAATCACATCGCCTTCACGCCGAGCCTGATCACGCTGCAAGTCCCAGTCTTGATGCCGGCGACGGTATTGTTCGGAGATATCCACCTTAGATGCTTCGCCCTGCATGATATCTGAGGCCAGGCGCAGCACATCACTGCTTGCATCCACCACGCTCCCGAGCTTGCCCCAACCTGCGCCCGCCATGGCAAAACCAATCCCGCCCCCAGCCATGGCCATTGTCGGCAGGGTATTAAGCCCTCCGGCAACGAGCCGCAGGACACCCGCAGTGCCATCGATGTAGGCCGCATCACTGCGCAAGTCCATTGCATGCTGCTCACGTTCGGAGATGTTTTCCTGGAACAACGCATCAAAGTGCTCTTGACGTGCCAGGGCGGTTGCCTGACTGCCTTCCAGCCCGGCCTTGGTATGTTCCAACGAGGCCAGATTGTGCGTATGCGCTTCCCCCATCAGGGCCAGCAAACCGCCCTGCTGGGTTTGTTGCAGCACGCTCAGGGCATCGGCGTCTCGACGCTCTAATACGCCCTGCAAATTAGCGCCAAACTGGATCACCTGCTGCACGGCATTACGGGTACGCTCCAGCAACACCATAAAGCGTTGCGGCCACAGCGCTTGGGCAACCCCCACCTGCATACCGCCCGCACTGTCGCCGGACTGTCGCGCCAGTTGCAGCGAGCGAGGGTCCGTTGGAGTCTCAAACAATGCCAGCGACAATGGCTGACCATCGATAGACAGGTGACGACGCAGGTTGTAAAGACGTGCTTCAAAGCGGTCCCAATAGGCCAGCACTGCGGTATCTACCGGAGGCTGAAACGGTCTGCTAACTACATCGACTTGCCGCACCGAGCCTGGTGCCAACAATACTGACGTCTCCTCGACCAGGTCCTCAAGTTCCAACAACCGTGTGTTGTAGGTAGAGCTGGCAACCTCCAGCGTCGGCGCATTCCAGGCCAGCGCCAGCGGAATAACCGGGCGTTTACCCAGCATCTGCAAGGCCTGTACGTACCACATTTTGGCCTCGCTCAAACTGTCGCGGGTTTGCTGGCGATACAATTGGTCACCTCGGGCCATCAACAGTTCCAGCCCACGCAAAAAGACTGCCAATTTGTAGTGCGTGGGATCGGCGGCTGCGATGACGTCCGGATCATCGGTATCGACCGCAGACGACGTCAACAAGGTATCTGCCTCCTGGAGCGGCCGGACATTCCAGTAGCGCGTGTGCGTACCGGCCATTTGCAGCTCACCGCTAGAGTTTCGATAACCCGCCGGGTCGAAAATACGCTTGAACCAGAATTCGGCTTCATCAAAACGCTGTTCTGCCAGCAGGCGGTTGGCGATCAGCAAAGGGACGTGGAAGAACAACTCCCAAGTATAGAGCCCGACCCCCCCTTGAAAACTGAGTTTTCGAGAAATATTTTCGCCGGCCCATCCATTCGGATCAATATTGGTCTGCTGCACATCCCATGACAACAGGGCCTGCACGCCTTCCAGCGCTTTTTGTTCCAGCAGTGGTCCGGCCAGCGAGGTGAGTACGTACTCACTTTTGTTGCCGGGCTTGGTGTACAGCATTTGTGTACGGCCTGCAGTCTTATGGGCGGTAGGAATCCACAATTCATACCCAGGGTTGAGGTTAGTTAACTTTGTAGGAGTGCTAGGCGCACTTCTTTGCAGAGGTATCGTCTCGACTCTGGATGACATTGTCAGGCGCACAGAATATGAATGTTCTTTACAAAAGTCAGCGAATAACAATTGAGTTTCAAACTCATAAATCTTCGCCTGGGATGTAGCAATCACAGTTCTCTCGTAACGCACCCACCCCATCATAGTTATAATAATTTTGAAAGTCTTGGTGAAAAACATATTCGATGCTATTCTTGCTGACAGAACCAGATTTTTATTTTTTTCAGAAAACACTAACGTATCAAAATAAGCGATTCCATCACCCACAGAATGCAGAAATTCATAGTTACTCGTAACACCGGGCGTTGCTGCCGCCGTGCCAGGCACATACATGAGTGGTTGCCGCACCGGAATATCATAATAGTCCTGAAATACCTTGTTACGATAAATAAAATCCATTGCCAACCCTACTCCTGGCGAATTAGTCATGTGCATATTTTTACTGAAAAGGTACAGAGCATGTTCCTCAGTAGTTTTAATAAACACACCCAGTTCAGGTTGGCTATTTGGTACAGAACTGCGCACTACCGCGGCAAATACATCCGTGGCACTATCGGCAATTGGGTAATTTAGGATACTCCATTGACCGCTGGGCCGCAGGGTGGCTATCTGCAGTTCATGCGATATGATCACATTAGTGCTGGCGTTTTTGTCTGCCGTAATGCCACTGGTGAATTGATGCACGCACAACACATGCAGCCGATTAGCAAAAAACACGATTGATGGTGTGGTACCTGGTATCGGCTGCAAAGGCGCATCAATCTTCAGCCACTCACTCCAGAAGGCCGGATTGCGGACTTTCCCATTTGTGCCAGTATCCGTGTAATTAGCCCGGCGCCAGTAGTATTCACCATAGGTTCCGAGGATGCTGCCGCAGAAATACGTCACGCCCATCTCTATGGCCGATTCAACCTGATAAGCATTGTCATAACGAATATCAAGTACTGTGCGCAGGCTACTGACGTACTGGGTAAAGGCTTGTTCAACACGCTCTTCAGTTATACGGCCCTGGTTGATTGCAGACTCCAGTTCCTTGAACAATTGCGTTTTGTTGTAACGCAATTCAGGATCTATATAACTGGCCGGATAGTGCACTAGCCGCTGTAGACCGGCCCAGTTGGCATAGCGTTTATTGTAAGTATCCCAACGACTGAAATAACCGTTACTATTCGAAGCAGCCTGCATGGCAGCCTGGTTTGTATTGGGTTCCAACTGCTCGTGACAGCGGTGCAAATACAACTGGGTACTGGCCACGGCTTCAGCTATACGGCTGGTCTTGATCTGGCCCGATACCCCCGGATCCAGCAACAGGTATTCATACAGATCCTCGGCAGTCGTTATTTTCACCGCCAGGGTTCCAAGGTTTCGAGTGGGGATCACATATTTCAGGTAATACGGTACAAGAGCATTACGCCGGGATTCATTCAGGCCGGCCACCAGTTTTTCGTTCATGACGTTATCTCCCGGGTTAAACATGTGCAGCCGCAATGACTTTGGCAGCGATTAATGTGAGCGTGGCCTGATCAATTGTGGCGGTTTCAGTCAGTTTGCCGACCCACGACAGATCCATTGGGGACAGACCAAGGCGTTGGCAGAACTGTATCTTTTGCAATAACGGCAGCAACGCCACAAAACTGCGCGGCACTGCGCCGTTCATCAAGACAAGGGTTTGTGTGAGGTCCCAGCCGTGCAGATCGCTGATCACTTGCGCAGCAACTTGCAGCGTCAATGCCGGATCCTGTGCAGCAGTGCGCTGCAAAAAATCAAGCGCATCGGCCGCCGTGCCGCGCAGACGGCGTTGCCAGCTGCGATAGCGTGACAACAAGAGCAGGACATCCAGTGTCAATTGAGGGGCAGTCAGGGCCCCGCTCAGTGCCGAAGGTTGAGCCGGGCCAGCGGGCATCAGCAGATGCAGGTCTTGCTCACCGAACTGGGCCCAATGGCAGACCTGGGCAAACTGGCGCAGCAGGTAAGCGTACTGGACGGCCCGAGGCAGGCTGTCCAGCGTGGTTTCACCCGCACAGACCAACTCGATATCAGCCCAGAAGCTAAGCAGATCATAGCCATTGAGTGTCGGTGACATATCCTTGGCCGCAGCGTCGACCCAGATCATTACTGCACCAGCAATATTGGGTTTGAGATTAAATTCGGCACCAATATGACGTGCCAATTGGGCTCGTAACACCTCATCATCTGCGGGCTGCAGCAAAGACCCCACTACTCGGCCCGTCAGGGTGCTGTAGATACTTTCAACAAGAGCTTGTAATTCTGGGGTGCTCTGGGTCGGATAGCGGCGACTGGTCAAGGCGATCAGTTGCTCAGGGGCCAGTTTTGCTGCATGCATCCAGTCCACCAAATAGCCGGTGCGTATCATTACCCCCAGAGCGGCCAGATTGGGCCTGGGCTGAGCCAAAGCACGGACAATTGCCTCTGGAGCGGCAAGTAAATCCCATAACGGCAGGGCCTGTGCCACGCTCAGGTCGAACAAGCGAGGGATCGCCGTTAACCGGTATAACGCTGAAATCTGCGTCAGCCCCAGCACGGGTAATACACGGGTAGTTGCGTCAATGTCCGGCAGGTACTGTGCAAGCATGGTGAGGGTGGCATCGTCGATCTGCAGGCCCTGACACAAAAGGGCCCGAGCGCGCAGAGAGCTCTGATTCACAGTGGATTGATGGAAATCGACAGATCTCATATTGATCAGGCCATCGTCATCACCAAACAAGCTGGTGTAAAACGACGACTTACCAGCGGCATGGAAGGTATTGAGCAGGTGCAGGCAGGCGCCAAAGCTGTTTATCGTCATGCCATAGCGCTGACGCAGCGGCATATAAACCGCCAGCGCCTGCAGAGGCTGCGTCAGAGGGTGAACGGAAATATCGTCACTGGCCTGGCAAATCAGCCAGTCCAGCTCTTCGAAGGACAGCACTTTCAAATGGTTTTGCAGGCGAAGGATGCGGTTTAAGCGCCCAAATGCCGCATTGGTGCGGTTATAGAGCAGGCTATCAGCTGGGTTGTTGACGGGCGGCGATACCGGTTGGCCTAGCACAGCGCCGATATACCAGTAAAAATTGTTACCCCCGTTACCCCACCCATTGATATAACGGGCGCCATACGTGTGGGGAGTAACAACTTGAGGCACAGCCTCTTTGATAACTACAGGATCGCTGAAATAATATTGAATAACTCCGCTAAAAACGCTAAACGTGATAGAGGCTGAACTTTCAAAATACTGCGCCATGGTCATTCCAGTAGAAAACGACAACACTTCACCCGCCGCTGCTCGTCGAGGAGTATTATCTGTATTGCTCGGCAGCAAATTGTTAACCCGCAACTGAAATGAGTTAATATGGATCGGGAATACCTCCAAGCTCACTGGCACGAATGACAACCAAACAATATCGCTGGGGCGATCAACCCATACGGTCATTTCCGTCAACTGAGTCCTTGGCTCAGCGGCTATAATAAATATTTGCGAGGGATCGACCTCCCACATATTATCTGCACTTGGCACTTCATTAAAAGGCCCTGAGCCTAACGCCTCCAAAATTGTTTCCGTTGGCAGTTGAAGTGCGTCACGCATTACATGTTCAAAATACATATAATTATTATGTGCTTTTCCGTAGTATTTACCCACTGCATCGAAATCATTACTGAAAGGCTCCGTCAGGATTTTCAGTAACTCTGGCGAAATGCCAAGTGCATCACGCGCATATTTGACAGGCATCCTGGTCGTCCAACCGGTCAAACTGGTTTCATACTTGAGCGCCTTCCCTTCGAAATCCCCCAACACTGACCAAAGTTCGGCAAGGCTGCTTTTGCAGGCGGCCATACCCTGCACTATCTGTTCGTTGGCATGGTTGTAAGGCAGGCCCATCGGGTACACCTTCGTAAGCAGTTCTTGGTCCACGTCACCTGTCACGCCGGCTTCCAGCACTTCCAGGGTCAGTGCCAGGGTGCTGATTTCCTCATTCAGATTGGCATCGCTAAGTTTCAGCTGGCCCAGATCAGGCCGCCGCTGATTCACCTGCAAGCCGTTACCAGCTGGATGCAGCGGCTTGGCGACTCGATACAGGTCTGTCAGGTAGCTGGCGGGGGAAAACAATGAACCCGCCGAATCAGGGTGGGCATACCCGGAAATAGCACCTTGCGAAAACCAGGAGTTGTAAGTGCCGCCAGTACTGAGCGATCGCCCCAACGCGGAGGTTTCTTCAGCCACCTGAAGCTTGAGCACGGCATGCATGGCAGGCTCACCGCGCGAGCAGAGTTGCGTGTAAAACCGGGTCAGGCTGGCAGCGCGGGCTTGGGCCTGCTCATAAAATACTTGCGTAGGGGGGTTATCCATCGGTTGCGAGAACTGATGGATTTTAGTGAGCACCTCATCTGGCCCATCGCTCAACACCTCGAACACCGAGCTATACTCCAGGGCAGCAAGTTGCTCTTGAAGCACTGCCAGGGATTCGTGGGCGGCGATGTCGCTTTCAGACTCCCCGTCCTCTGGTGTTTCATCACTTATTGGGGGCTTATCGTCTACAGGAGAGTCTTCGCCTATCACTATGATCTCTAATGGAGGCTCTTCATCCGACAGTGACTCAGTGCCTTCGAAGGACGCGAAACCACTCGTTAAAATTCTGGGGGCAATGTCTTCTTCTTGCTGAGTTCCAGATTTATTAATATCCGATTTACCGGATTTTTTTTTGTTTGCCATGACCATAACCTCATGTGGGTAAGGCACCCGAATTGACTGGAAAGACTCTCAGAAATCTGCCATTACCATGGTCAGAAACCGGTGTTTTCAAGTTTGCTGACTGACTCCATTGAGGTTAATTACGCGCTTGGAAAGGGAGCTTGCCTACTGTCAAAAGTGACAGAGACAGCACCCATTCATCAGAATGGTTACACACGTAAAAATCAGATATTTCTCAGGATGGAGGAAGGGTGTGTCTGCGATTAAGTGCCCCTTGGTGGGAGCGACTGCACTGTTTTTTACTGAAATAACAAAAAATGCAACGGTGCATTATTGCAATGCACCGTTGTGTACTTGTGACCGCTCTCAAGCCACCTCGGCCCGCAACTTATCTATGTCGATCAGCGACGACTTTTTCAGAAACTTGACCCTCACAGCGGTGTCAGCCATTCGTGGCGAGTGGATGCCATATGCTCCCGGCCAATGTAGTACGGGTATTGAGCCATTTGGCCATTTCCTGAGCGTACTGGTCCCATGGGCCATGCCGAATCGGGTCTCCAGTTTAGCCGTGTGCAGCAGCAATGATTTTGGAAGCGATCAATGTGAGCGTGGCCTGATCAACTGCGGCAGTTTCAGTCAACTTGCCGACCCACGACAGATCCGTTGGGGACAGACCAAGGCGTTGGCAGAACTGCATCTTTTGCAACAAAGGCAGCAACGCAACAAAACTGCGCGGCACTGCGCCGTTCATCAAGACAAGGGTTTGTGTGAGGTCCCAGCCATGCAGCTCACTGATTTCTTGCGCAGCAGTTTGCAGCGTCAAAACCGGATCCTGCGCAGCAGCGCGCTGCAAAAAGCCAAGCCCCTCGGCCACCGTGCCGTGCAGTCGGCGTTGCCAACTGCGATAGCGTGACAACAACAGCAACACATCCAGCGTTAATTGGGGGGCAGCCACGGCGCCAGTCAGTGCCGAAGGCTGGGCCGTGCCTGCGGGCATCAGCAGATGCAGATCCAGCTCACCGAGTTGGGCCCAATGGCAAACCTGGGCAAACTGGCGCAACAGGTAGGCGTACTGCACAGCATTTGGCAAGCTGTCCAGCGTGCTTTCGCCCTGGCAGACGCGTTCGATATCGGCCCAGAAGCCGAGCAAGCCGTAGCCATTGAGTGTTGAGTTCATGTCATGGGCAACTGCATCGACCCAAACCATGGTTGCAGCGGCAACATTGGCTTTGAGATTGAACTCGGCACCGATATGACGTGCCAATTGAGCTCGCAATATCTCGTCAACGGCGGGCTGAAGCGAAGACTCCACGCTGGGGCGGCCAGTCAAGGTGCTGTAGATATTTTCGATAAAGACCTGCAACTCGGGTGTGCTCTGAACCGGGTAGCGACGGCTGGTCAGCGCGACAAGTTGCTCTGGCTCAAGCTGTGCGGCGTGCATCCAGTCAACCAGATAGCCCGTGCGTATCAGTACCCCCAAAGCGACTTGATTGGGTTTGGGTTCGGCCAGGGCTCGGACAATGCCCTGCGTATCAGCCAGCAAATCCCATAGCGCCAAGGCTTGAGCCACGCTCAGGCCGAATAGGTGAGGGATTGCCACTAACCGGTACAGCGCCGAAATATGCTCCAGGCCCAGTACCGGCAATACCCGACTTGTGGCGTCGATGCCAGGCAGGTACTGCGCAAGTTGAATAAGGGTGGCATCGTTGATCTTCAGCCCCTGGCACAAACGGGCCCGGGCGCGTAGAGAGTCCTTATTCGTGGTGGATTGCAGGAAGTCGACAGAGACCATATCGATCAGATCATCATCACCAAACAAACTGGTGTAAAACGATGACTTGCCGGTGCCATGGAAGGTATTGAGCAGGTGCAGGCAGGCGCCAAAGCTGTTTACCGTCATGCCATAGCGCCGACGCAATGGCATGTACACCGCAAGTGCCTGCAGAGACAGGGTCAGTGGGTGGTCGGTAATGTCGTTACAGGACTGGCAAATCAGCCAGTCCAATTCCTCGAACGTTAGCGCTTTAATATGGCGTTGCAGGCGAATGACGCGATTGAGGCGCTCGAAGGCTCGGCCATTACGTTTGTATAGATTACTCGTAGTCGGGCTGTTGGATGGTTTAGGCACTGGGTTACCAAGCGCGGCTCCTACATACCAATAGAGAGGTTTAATCTTTACCTCATAGTCGTCTGTCCAGCCGTTGATATAGCAAGCGCCATAGACCTCAGCAGAGATAATGGCCTGAGCCGATAGGATGTAGAACGGGCCGCCGCCCAATGCCTCAATGATGGTTTCTTCTGGCAGCTGTAGTGCCTGTTTCAGGATCAATTCTGAATTTATATTAGTAGATGAAGTGTGACCAAAATACTTTGCAACATTGGCCTCGGAGGCATTTCGCGATTCAGTAAAAATGCCTGCCAACTGCGCCGACATCCCCAACGCATCACGCGCATAGTTCACTGGCATCCTGCTCACCCAACCGGTCAAACTGGCTTCATACTTGAGCGCCTTCCCTTCGAAATCCCCCAACACTGACCAAAGTTCGGCAAGGCTGCTTTTGCATGCCGCCATACCTTGCACTATCTGTTCGCTGGCATGGTTATAAGGCAGGTTCATCGGGTACACCTTCGTAAGCAGTTCTTGGTCCACGTCACCTGTCACGCCGGCTTCCAGCACTTCCAGGGTCAGTGCCAGGGTGCTGATTTCATCATTCAGATTGGCATCGCTAAGCTTCAGTTGGCGAAGATCTGGCCGCCGCATGTCCAGCTGCAGGCCATTACCAGCCGGATGGAGTGGCTTGGAGACCCTGTATAGATCAGTCAGATAGCTGGCGGGAGAAAACAATGAGCCCGCCGAATCAGGGTGCGCATACCCGGAAATAGCACCTTGCGAAAACCAGGAGTTGTAAGTGCCGCCAGTACTGATCGATCGCCCCAACGCGGAGGTTTCTTCAGCCACCTGAAGCTTGAGCACGGCATGCATGGCAGGCTCACCGCGCGAGCAGAGTTGCGTGTAAAACCGGGTCAGGCTGGCGGCGCGGGCTTGGGCCTGCTCATAAAATGCTTGCGTAGGGGGGTTATCCATCTGTTGCGAGAACTGATGGATTTTAGTGAGCACCTCATCTGGCCCATCGCTCAACACCTCGAACACCGAGCTATACCCCAGGGCAGCAAGTTGCTCTTGAAGCACTGCCAGGGATTCGCGGGCGGCGATGTCGCTTTCAGACTCCACGTCCTCTGGAGTTTCATTACTTATTGGGGGCTTATCGTCTACAGGAGAGTCTTCGCCTATCACTATGACCTCTAAAGAAGGCTCCTCATCGGGGGGTGGCGTTTGCGTTGGCGGTACATAGGGCGGAGGTTGATCATCCCCGCCAAGGTACGGGTACACCCTCTCCAGTGATTTGGGTGCAATGTCTTCTGCTTGTCGGGCTCCAGCTTTCTTGGACCCTGTTTTTCTGGTTTCAGGTTTTCCGGTAGATTTTTTGCTAGCCATGACCATAACCTCATTGGGTTAGACACCCGAACTGACAGGAAGCATCGGCAGCAGTCCGCCATCACCATGGCCATAAACCGGTGTCTTTTGAGTCTGCTGACTGACTTCGTTGAGGTTGATTACGCGCTTGCAAAGGAAGCTTGCCTACTGTCAAAAGTGACAGAGACGGCGCCCATTCATCAGAAGATACGCAAGGAAAAAACAGCTTTTCTGGCGATCAAAAAATGACGTTCTGGCGAACGATTGCGCAATGGGGAAAAGGACGAATACCGTGCTTGTTGCTAAAAATAACGGAAATACAATGCAGCGGTGCATCATTGCGATGCACCGCCCTCCCTACTGGGTCACCGGGCCTGACAGCATGCCGTTCATCACCTTGTCGGCCAGACGTTGAGAATAATTGATCCACTCAACGGCCATGGCTTTCGGACGGCTTATGGCACCGAGGATGATTGGCGCTTTCACGCAACCTGAACCGTAGCTCTGCTGCCAATCGCATTGAGTGAATAGGTCGCCATCCAGCTTTTCAGCTCGGTATCCAGTTCAGTTTCGCAGTCCAGTTCCACCGGGCTGTGCAGCAGAGAACACGAACCGGCTACCCACAGGTTGTCACCGAAACGCTCTTGGGCTTCCTGCACTTGCGCGAGAGCGTTTTCCAGATCACCGCGCCCGACGTTGCGACCATTGGCCAGGCCCAGCGACAGCACTTTATAAGTTGGCAGACGATCCAGAATTGCATGCAACTGATCCGGAGCACGCACCAGCCCCACGTGCAGACCATCTACTGGCAGGCCAACGGCTAAGCCGAGGTTGTCATGCAGGCCGCTGAAGCAGGTGGCCACCAGTTTCTTCAAGGGTGAGTACTGCAGGATGTGATAAGCGCGTTCAAAAGCGTTTTTCCACTCCTGAGGCAGGTCAAGGGACAGGATCGGCTCGTCGATCTGCACCCACTCCACGCCCTGCTCGGCCAGACGGGAAAGAATGTCAGCGTATACCGGCAGCAGGTTTTCCAACAGTTCAAGCTTGTTCAAGTCGTTGCCCTTACCCAGCCACAGCCAGGTTAGCGGGCCGATGATGACAGGCTTGACCTTATGGCCCAGCGCCAGGGCTTCGGCGGTTTCTTCAAATAGCTGATTCCAGCTCAGTTCACAGCGCTGGTCCTGGCTGAACTCCGGCACCAGAGCGTGGTAATCACCATCGAACCATTGGCTCAGCTCTTGTGCGTACTGGCCGTTGCAGGAGGCTTCGAGGGCTTTTTTCAGCTCGCGGTCTGCGTCGATACGCGGGAAACCAAGGTTGTGTGCCAGGGCCATAACAACATTCCTTCGTGTAAGTAATGGCACTATTATCGACACGCACCACAACATGAGACAAACTCAACGTTTTCGTGTTGATCATCAAATCTGTTCATGGAGCCATTGTGCTGGAAATTCGTCACCTCAAAACCCTGCACGCGTTGCGCGAGTCAGACAGTCTGGTCGAAGCAGCCGAACGCCTGCACCTGACCCAGTCCGCTTTATCCCACCAGTTCAAAGAGCTCGAAGAGCGCATGGGCATGCCTCTGTTCGTACGCAAAACCAAGCCCGTACGTTTCACCAGCGGCGGCTTGCGCCTGCTGCAACTGGCCGATGCCATGCTGCCGCTGCTGCGCGGTGCCGAGCGTGATATCGCCCGTTTGGTCGGCGGTACGGCCGGGCGCTTGCACATGGCGATTGAATGCCACAGCTGCTTCCAGTGGCTGATGCCGACCATCGATCAGTTCCGCGATGCCTGGCCCGAGGTCGAGCTGGATTTGGCATCCGGTTTCGCCTTCGCTCCGCTACCGGCTCTGGCCCGGGGTGATCTGGATCTGGTGGTGACATCCGACCCGCAGGAAATTGCCGGGCTGACCTATGTGCCGCTGTTTACCTACGAAGCCATGCTCGCGGTAGCCAATCAGCATCCATTGGCCAGCAAGCCGTTTATCGTGCCAGAAGATCTGAGTGCCGAGATTCTGATCACCTACCCGGTGGAGCGCGACCGACTCGACATTTTCACCCGTTTTCTGGAGCCGGCCGACGTCGAACCGGCCCAGGTACGCACTTCGGAACTGACCGTAATGATGATGCAGCTGGTCGCCAGCGGCCGTGGTGTCTGCGGGATGCCGCACTGGGCGCTGCATGAATACAGTTCAAGGGGTTATGTGAAAGCCAAGCGCCTGGGCGAAAAAGGCTTGTTTGCCACGCTCTATGCCGCCATCCGCGCCGACATGCTGGATGCCCCTTATATGCGCGACTTTTTGCTGACCGCCAAGGACACCTCGTTCTCGACGCTGGATGGGGTGAGTGCAGTGCGTTAAGCACAAGCACACCTCAGATCTTCTGTGGGAGCGGGCTTGCTCGCGATGGCATCACCGCGGTTTGCCAGACTGACCGTGCCGTCTGCATCGCGAGCAGGCTCGCTCCCACAATAATCTCAGAAAATTTTGAATTTTGTGGGTGCCACACACCCTGTGGGAGCGGGCTTGCTCGCGAAGGCATCACCGCGGTTTGCCAGACTGACCGCGCTGTCTGCATCGCGAGCAGGCTCGCTCCCACAATAATCTCAGCAAATTTTGAATTTTGTGGGTGCCACACACCCTGTGGGAGCGGGCTTGCTCGCGAAGGCATCACCGCGGTTTGCCAGACTGACCGCGCTGTCTGCATCGC
>NZ_JBUZTQ010000008.1:0-190057 GCF_055408445.1 Pseudomonas sp. B414
TCTTTGAAGCTGTTGGAGTAAGTCTTAGGCATTGCGATACACCTTCGCCCTCTTGAGTGAGTCAATCAATAGAGGCGACAGATAGCCTGACACGGAGGGACAGCCACAAAAGTAAGCAAAAAGGCCTTGCCCTACCATACGGCCGCCTCGCCTGGGCTCGGCGGTGCCCTCACTCCGGCACTGTTATGGGCATTCGCGTCGTCTGAACAATCGCATTACAAAAGCAAAAGCAAAAGCAATCTTGGACAGATACACGTACTACCTCCAATCAGGCCGGCCGGTCGACCGCCTCGGCGGCTCTTGCTCTACCGCCCTCCGGGAGGCCGTACGATGGGGAAAGGACCTTTTGGTTCCTTTTGGGTCCTTTCAAAAGGGACTCGCTGTAAGAGCGAAACCATAGTTTCAGTTATAAGAAAATGCCGGATATGTACCCGGTGGAGCAGTAACTTTAAGACGCGCCCTGACCATCGCACCGCGCCGCCTGCATCGCGGGCAAGCCCGCTCCCACAACTGCATCGTGCATGATCATGAACAGACCGGATATGTACCCGGCGAGCCAGATGCCACCAGCCCCACCGCAACAATCCCCAACAACTCTGCATTTTTAGTTGTATACAATAATAACCAATTCTGGTTACATCAACCCGCGCCTACGACACCGGTAATCGCCGATGCGTATTGCGACGGTAAACACCATGCAGCTTGCACAGCAGCTTCAACCCATCGCGCCTTACCGGCGTATGTCGTCCAGCATTCACTGCGCCCATGGGTGTGCCAGTGAACCGACAGCCCCTGCCCAGCCGCGCTGCATGCGGCTGCCGGGGCTTGGCTCAAGCCGAAAACCGATGCCCGCAACAGCATCACGTTGACAGCAAACTCCAAACGGAAGAGGAATACCCATGCCCAAGACTTTACTGGTCAAAAACGCCGAACTTTTGGTCACAATGGATGGTGAACGCCGGGAGATCAAACGCGGTGGCCTGTTTATCGAAGACAACCTGATCAAGCAGGTCGGCCCGACCGAAACCCTGCCGCAGCACGCCGATGTGATTCTGGATATGACCGGCAAAGTGGTGATCCCCGGTCTGGTCAACACCCACCACCATATGTACCAGAGCCTCACCCGTGTTGTACCGGCCGCTCAGGATGGTGAATTATTCAATTGGCTCAACAACTTGTATCCAATCTGGGCACGACTGACGCCGGAAATGATCTCGGTATCGACCCAAACCGCGATGGCCGAGCTGATCCTTTCTGGCTGCACCACCTCCAGTGACCACCTGTATATCTACCCCAACGGCTGCAAGCTGGACGACAGCATCCATGCCGCCGCCGAAATCGGCATGCGCTTTCACGCCGCTCGCGGCAGTATGAGTGTGGGCCGCAGCCAGGGCGGCTTGCCGCCCG
The DNA here is from genome assembly GCF_055408445.1 of Pseudomonas sp. B414. NCBI lineage: Bacteria > Pseudomonadati > Pseudomonadota > Gammaproteobacteria > Pseudomonadales > Pseudomonadaceae > Pseudomonas > Pseudomonas sp. B414. The sequence goes on from NZ_JBUZTQ010000008.1 coordinate 1,408, forward strand.
ACTCGGTGGTGGAGAAAGAAAGCTACATCCTCAAGGAGTCCCAACGCCTGATCGAGGACTACCATGACCCCCGCCATGGCTCGATGCTGCGCATGGTCGTGGCGCCCTGCTCGCCCTTTTCGGTCAGCCGTGACCTGATGCGCGAGGCCGCCGTACTGGCCCGCCAATACGGTGTATCGCTGCACACCCACCTTGCCGAAAACGTCAGTGACATCGCCTACAGCCGCGAGAAGTTCGGCATGACCCCTGCCGAGTACGCCGAAGACCTGGGCTGGGTCGGCCACGATGTCTGGCACGCCCATTGTGTGCAACTGGACCAGCACGGCATCGAGCTGTTCGCCCGCACCGGCACCGGGGTAGCCCACTGTCCGTGCTCGAACATGCGCCTGGGCTCCGGCATCGCGCCGATCCGCAAGATGCGTGACCACGGTGTGCCGGTGGGCCTGGGCGTCGACGGTTCGGCTTCCAATGATGGCGCCAGCATGATCGGCGAGGTTCGCCAGGCCATGCTGCTGCAGCGCGTCGGCTTTGGCCCGGATGCGATGTCCGCCCGCGAGGCTCTGGAAATCGCCACCCTGGGTGGTGCCAAGGTGCTTAACCGCAATGATATCGGCGCCCTGGCCCCCGGCATGGTGGCGGATTTCGTCGCCTTCGACCTTGGCCATCTGGCCTATGCCGGCGCCCACCACGACCCGCTGGCAGCGCTGGTGTTCTGCACCCCGACCCATGTCGACACGAGCGTGATCAATGGCCGGGTTGTGGTCAAGGACGGCCATCTGACCACTGTCGACCTGCCGCGGGTGCTGGAACGCCACAACCAGTTGGCCCACCAGTTGGTCAGCGGCGAATAACCCCTTCAGGACGTTGAGTCCCTGACAGGACTCAACGAATGCAACTGAAAACGTGCTGTTAGACGCATCTAAAATAACAAAAGCGAGCTACTCACCATGACTTCTCCCGCTTCCCCTCGTCCAGAAGACGAAAACCTCGGTATTGGCGCCAACCTGGCTTACGGCCTGCAGCATGTACTGACAATGTATGGGGGCATCATTGCTGTGCCCCTGATCATCGGGCAGGCGGCTGGCCTGTCTTCTGCCGACGTTGGCCTGTTGATCGCCGCTTCGCTGTTCGCCGGTGGCCTGGCCACTCTGTTGCAGACCCTGGGTATTCCTTTCTTCGGTTGTCGCTTGCCGCTGGTGCAGGGGGTGTCGTTCGCTGGCGTCTCCACCATGGTCGCCATTATTGGCAGTGACGGCGCAGGCGGGCTGCCGGTGGTGTTCGGCGCGGTAATCGTGGCGTCAGTGATCGGCCTGCTGATCACGCCGCTGTTTTCCAGTATTACCAAGTACTTTCCGCCGCTGGTGACGGGCATCGTCATCACCACCATCGGCCTGACCCTGATGCCGGTCACGGCACGCTGGGCCATGGGCGGCAACAGTCAGTCACCTGACTTCGGCAGCATGGCCAATATTGGCCTGGCGGCAATCACCCTGGTGCTCGTATTGCTGCTTAGCAAGCTGGGCAGTGCCAGCATCTCGCGCTTGTCGATTCTGCTGGCAATCGTTATCGGCACGCTGGTGGCGACCGCCGTTGGCATGACCGACTTCTCCCGGGTGCTTGAAGGCCCGCTGGTCGCATTGCCCGAGGTGCTGCACTTCGGTATGCCCGAGTTCCGGCTCGCGGCCATCCTGTCGATGCTGATCGTGATTATCGTGACCATGGTCGAGACCTCCGCAGATATTCTTGCGGTAGGTGAAATCATCGAAACCAAGGTCGATTCCAAACGCCTTGGCAACGGCCTGCGCGCCGACATGATTTCCAGTGCCCTGGCGCCTCTGTTTGGCTCGTTTACCCAGAGTGCCTTTGCGCAGAACGTTGGCCTGGTCGCCGTTACCGGCATCAAGAGCCGTTATGTGGTGGCCACCGGCGGCCTGATCCTGGTCACACTGGGGCTGCTGCCGGTGATGGGACGACTGGTCGCCGCCGTACCCACTGCCGTGCTCGGTGGTGCCGGCCTGGTGCTGTTCGGCACCGTTGCCGCCAGCGGCATCCGGACCCTGGCCCAGGTGGACTATCGCAACAACATGAACCTGATTATCGTCGCTACCTCAATCGGTTTCGGCATGATCCCGATCGCAGCACCCAACTTCTACCAGCACTTCCCGACCTGGTTCGAGACCATCTTCCACTCCGGCATCAGCTCGGCCGCAATCATGGCCATCCTGCTCAACCTGCTGTTCAACCATTTGCGCGCCGGCAACTCCGACCAGCAGTCGGTATTCGTCGCCGCCAGCGACCGCATCCTGCGCTCGCGGGATATCAGTTGCCTCAACGATGGCGATGTATTTCGCGACGGCAAGCTGTTCGACTGCAATGGCAAGGAAGTACCGATTGTCGAGGCCGACGAGCACCACGAACAGGCCCCGGCCTTGCGTAAAAAGAGTTTCGAGCAAGAACACTAAGCAACCATAAACCTCGTAAAACGGCGCTAAGGCGCCGTTTTACGTGCTGTTTTAATCGGCTGAGGGTGGTTTACAGGCAACAGGGCCATCGAACTTTTCCCTGTTTATCTGTCTATGTGAACACGCGTATCTGCCCGGCAAGTGCGAGCCCCAGGCGTTGCACAGCAGATCGCCACATATTCGATTGATAGACAGAGGTTCTCTTTGCTCATGAAATTCCACGCCCCACGGATGGTGCTTCTGAGCCTGTTCGCGTTCGCGGCAATGGGCTCGGCATCCGCCACACCGATGAAAGCCTCTCCTGCGGTTTTTGCCACTGAACCTGCAGCCCCTGAGGCTGCTGCCAACCCTTGGCCAGCGCTAGCAAACAAACAGTCAGCGCCATTGCTTGCCCGTGACGACCGTAACTGGCATGACAACCGCTGGCAGGATCACCGAGACGATCGGCGCAGAGACTGGCGTCGCGATCAATGGCGCCGGGAGCAAGCCCGCCGCGAAGCCGAGCGCCATCGTGATTGGGAACGCCGTCATGATCGGGCCATGCGCCAGCGCTATGACAACGATCACCGCTACTATCGTCGCTGACAAAAAGGGGCTGCTGAAGAGAAAGCAGCCCCGGCACAGATTTTTTTAGCAGCCGCTCAACGCCACCTGTGGACGCTCGCCCGCAAAGAACATCGGCCGCAGGCGCACGCCCACGCTGTTACCGATAAAGGCTGCCACCAACCATACCCAGCCATGCAGGCTGCCCGAGGCGATACCGCTGAAGTACGCGCCAATATTGCAGCCGTAGGCCAGACGCGAGCCATAACCAAGCAGCAGACCACCGATCACTGCAGCGATCAGTGAACGAGCCGGGATTTTCAGGCTGGGAGCAAAACGCCCGGCCAGACCTGCAGCCAATAGCGCACCGAGAACGATGCCGATGTCCATCACACTGGTGATGTCTTCCCACACCGGTGCGGCCAGAGCCTTGGCATTGCCCGGCATCTGCCAGAAGCCCCAACTGCCGACATCAACACCCAACCCGCTCGCTGCCTTGGCGCCCCACAGGGCGAACGCCGAGGTGATGCCCCACGGCCGCCCTGCCAGGGCCAGCGTGGCGTAATTGAGCAGCGCCAGACCAATCGCCCCCCACACCAATGGCCACGGCCCGCGCAAGAAGCGACGCAGGCCCTGATGTTCGCTGGTCACGCTTGCTTCAAGGGTGCCGTGACGGGACTTTTCCAGGCGCACGGTCACTGCGGCAATGATCGCGAACACAGCCAGGCTCAGCAGCAAGGCTGGAACCACACCGAAGGTTTTGACAATGGAAGTCGCCGGGAACGAAGGCAAGGCAAACCACCAGTCAACATGGTGAGTGGCGATCAATGATCCGCAGATAAAGAAAAACAGGGTCACCAGCATGCGCGCATTACCGCCGCCGACGGTAAACAGGGTGCCCGATGCACAACCGCCACCCAGTTGCATACCGATGCCGAAAATAAACGCACCGAACACCACCGACACCCCGATCGGCGCCACCAGCCCGACTACCGGCTGGCCAAACAGAGTGCCTGCTCCCAGCGCAGGGAAAAACAGCACCGCGGCCACGGCCAGCATGACCATCTGCGCGCGCAAACCTGCGCCGCGGCGATCATTGATAAATACCCGCCAGGCCGAGGTAAAACCAAAGGCGGCGTGATAAAGGGTCAAGCCCAGCGCCGCGCCGACGATCAGCAACAGCACCTGGCGCGAGCCGACACTGTTTTGCAGAAAGATGGCGCCCAGCACCAGCAAGACAAAAGCCACCAGCGGCGCAAGCGGCTTGCGCGCAGGCGTCAGGGAAAGAGAACTGCTCATGGGAAATTCCGATACGAATGATTTGGGTGAGTTGCGAGGCGTACGAGTATACCCCTGAGCGGTGCCTGCCCCAATGAGCAGGCTACCCGGCTGGCCCGCTACAACCTGTCACAGCCCCATGGGAGCTGGCTGGCAGCACCTCGGCTTAACTGACAGACCGCGACGCCTGCATCGCGAGCAAGCCCGCTCCCACAATGTTCCCTGCAAGCATCAAATTTTGCGTGCGACACAAAACCTGTGGGAGCTGGCTTGCCTGCGATGCAAGCAATTCTTTCTACCTGACGGAGCGCATCACCACTACATCCCCAACCAGTTCGGCAGCGCCAGCGACACAAACGGTACATAGGTCACCAGCACCAGGAACGCCAGCATCACCAGCAGCCACGGCGATACCGCACGCACCACGCGGGTCAGCGGCATACCCGTAACCGCCGAGGTGACGAACAGGTTAAGCCCGGTCGGCGGCGTGATCAGGCCGATCTCCATATTCACCACCATGATGATGCCCAGGTGGATCGGGTCGATGCCCAGTTGCATGGCAATCGGGAACAGGATCGGCGCCAGGATCAGGATAATCGCCGAAGGCTCCATAAAAGTCCCGGCCACCAGCAGCACGATATTGACCACCAGCAGGAATTCAATCGGGGTAAAGCCCTGTTCCACTACCCAGGCGGTGATCGACTGCGGGATCTGCTCGGTGGTCAGCACGTGGGCAAAGAGCATGGCGTTGGCGATAATAAACATCAGCACCACGCTCAGTTTGCCCGCCTCGATAATCACCTTCGGGCATTCGCGAACAGTCATGTCCTTGTAGATAAAAATCGCCACGAACGCCGCGTAGACCGCAGCCACAGCCGCCGCTTCGGTAGGGGTGAACATGCCCGAGTAAATGCCGCCAAGGATGATCACGATCAGCATCAGCCCCCAACCGGCACGACGCCCTGCGGTGACGATTTCCTTGAACGAGGCCCGTGGCAGCGAAGGCATGTCTTTGACCCGCGCCATGATGTAGATGGTCACCATCAACACCAGTCCCAGCAACAGGCCCGGCACCACACCGGCCATAAACAGCTTGCCTACTGAGGTTTCGGTGGCGGTGGCGTAAACCACCATCACAATCGACGGCGGAATCAGGATACCCAGGGTACCGGCGTTACAGACGATACCGGCGGCGAAATCCTGCTTGTAGCCGGAGCGCACCATGCCAGCGATAACGATCGAACCCACCGCGGCCACCGTGGCCGGTGACGAACCGCTCAGCGCAGCAAACAGCATGCAGGCCATGATCGCGGCAATCGCCAGGCCACCCTTGATATGACCGACGCAGGCGTTGGCAAAATCGATCAGGCGTCGGGCTACGCCGCCGCTGGTCATAAATGCACCGGACAACAGAAAGAACGGAATCGCCAGCAAGGTGTAGTGTTCGCTGGTTTCAAACAGTTTGATCGCCAGTGAACGCACCGAGTCATTACTGAAAAACAAGATGGTCATGGCCCCGGACAAACCCAGGGAAATCGCCACCGGGATGCCAACAAACATCAGCACGAACAGGGCGACAAAAAGGAAGGTAATGGTCATTTCGGGGTCCCCTGCTCGTCGTTTTCCGCCAGTTTTACGGCGTCATCCACTTCACTGTGCAAGCCCAGACCTTGCTGCTTGCCCTGGAGGATGCGGATAAAAATCTGCAGGAAACGCACGAACATCAGGGTAAAACCGATGGGCACGATCATTACGACTTGCCATTGCTTGATACCGAAACGGTCCAGGTCTTCAGCACTGGTGCCAACGGCATACAAAGTGGCAACCCACTGCTCGCTGGAGTACGCCATCAGCACGCAATAGCCCAGGCAAATGGCTACGGCGAGCAAGGCCACACGGCGCTGGTTGGCGGGGTTGAACTGGCGCACCAGCAAGTCGACGCCAATATGCGCACCGATACGCACGCCCCAGGCCAGGCCGACAAAAATCAGCCAGCCAAACATGGCCTTGGTCAGCGCCACGCTCCAGGTCATCTCCTGGGCAACGTAGAGAATACTGTCGCCGATGCCGAGCATGGTCTCGTTGGCGAACGGCAGCGAATCCCCCAGGGAATAGAAAACACCGTAGAGGTTGTTGAATACCACATACGCGAAAGTGACCAGGGTCATGCCTGCAAGCAGGAACGCCACCAGCATTTCTTCCGCGTGATTCCAGACACGAGCGACTGCGTGCATGGTTATCTCCCTTGAAAGAGCGGTCGCAAAGCGACAAAAGGCACCAATAGCACCGCTGGCGACTCCACAAGGGGTCACCAGCAGTCATCAGGGGGCTTAGCTGCTTTGGTTGGCCTGTTCGGCGGCGGCGATCACCTCAGGGCCGATATCGCTCTCGAACTTCTTCCATACCGGGCGCATGGCTTCACGCCACAACTCGCGCTGCTCCGGGGTCAGGGTGATGATTTCACTGGTGCCGGCGTCAGCAATGCGCTTGCGCGAAGTCTGGTTCAGCGCCTCGGCCTGCTTGTTCACCTCCACGGTGACCTCGGCCATGACCTGATCCAGGGTTTTACGCACCTCTTCAGGCAAGCCGTTCCAGAACTTGGTGTTGGTGATCACCATATAGTCGATGGCGCCATGGTTGGACTCGGTGAAGAACTTCTGCACCTCATACACATTCTGGCTTTCGTAGTTCGACCAGGTGTTCTCGGTGCCATTTACCACTCCGGTCTGCAAGCCCTGATAAACCTCGGCAAAACTCATCTTGCGTGGCGCCGCACGCAAGGCCTTGAACTGCTCATCCAGTACCGCCGAGGCCTGTACCCGGAACTTCAGGCCACGGGCATCCTTGGGCTCATACAAAGCCTTGTTGGCGGATAATTGCTTCATGCCGTTATGCCAGTAACCGAGCCCGGTAATGCCCTTGCCCTCCATGGACTTGAGCAGGGCCTGGCCTTGCGGGCTCTGCTGGAAGCGGTCGAGTGCATTGATATCGGTGAACAGAAAGGGCAGATCGAAGATCTGGATCGGCTTGGAGTAGTGCTCGAACTTGGCCAGCGACGGCGCCAGCAGCTGCACGTCACCGAGCAGCAGCGCTTCCATTTCCTTGCCATCACCGAACAGCGAGGAGTTCGGGTACACCTCGACCTTGACCTGCCCCGGCAGGCGTTCCTCGGCCAGTTTTTTGAACAGCAGTGCCCCCTGCCCCTTGGGCGTGTGTTCGGCGACAACGTGGGCAAACTTGATGCTGATGGGGTCGGCTGCGCTCGCAAAACCTGCGAATAACGGGAGTGCGCAAACCAATGCCTTGAGGGTGTGCTTGATCATGGGTACATACCTCTTGTTGTTATATGTTTGGTAGTGCCTGGTGTTGCCTGTAGTGCGTTTGAACCTGTTCGCCTGACCTCAGGCAGAAGGCAGACCGGCGCGGCGCAATACCCGTCGGGCCAGCCCGATGACCGGGGCGTCGACCATCTGCCCGTCGACCACAAACACCCCGCCCCCGCAAGCAACGGCATTCACAACCCGGCGGGCCCAATCCAGTTCGTCCTGACGGGGCATATAGGCGGCGTGAATCAGGGCCACCTGACTCGGGTGGATGCACAGCAGGCCGCCAAAGCCCATATCCCGGGCATCGGCGGCCATGCGGGTCATGCCCTCGGTGTTCTTTATATCGGCAAAAACGCTGTCCAGCGGCGGCGCCAGCTGCGCCAGGGTGCTGTGCAACAAAATGCCGTAGCGGGCCTGATCGAGCATGCGTTGCGCGGCTGCAGTGTCGCTGGCCAGCCCCAGATCCAGGCCCAGGTCCAGCGCACCGAAACTCAGGCGCTCAACCCCAGGAGCCCGGGCAATGGCCGGCAACTCAAGCAAGCCTTTGGCACTTTCGATAATCGGCCACACCGGTTTGCCACAGGCCGCAGCCAGTTCGACCTGTGCGGCGCTTTCGGCCTTGGGCAGCAATACCGCCACCACGCCGGGCTGACGCCGGCATAACTCGAGATCCGCCGCCTGTTGCCGATGCTGCGGTGCATTGATGCGCACCAGCACCCGGGCCTGGGGATGGGTCTCAAGGAAAGTATCCAGATTGGCCAGCGCCCGGGCCTTGAGGTCTTCTGCTACAGCGTCTTCCAGATCGACGATCACCGCATCGGCGCCACTTTGCAGCGCCTTGGGGATTCGCTCCGGGCGAGTGGCCGGAACAAACAGTGCTGAACGAATTATCCGGTTATCCATAACTATGCTCCATGCCTTATACGGCTCCTTGTTGATGCAGACGCTGGATATCATCCGCGCCGTAGCCCAGTTCACCCAACAGGCTGTCGGTGTGCTCGCCCAGCCCGGGCACCGCATCCATACGCGGCTCGAAAGCGGCGTTGCGCCCCGGTGGCAGCAGCGCCGGTATCTTGCCCGCCGGGCTGTCCACCTCACGCCAGCGATCACGGGCGGCCAGTTGCGGGTGAGCCCACACACCGGCCATATCGTTGACATGGGCATTGGCAATCGCTGCCCCGTCGAGCCGGGTAATCACTTCATCGGCACTCATGCGGGCAAAGGTTTCAACGATGATGGCCCGCAACTCGCTACGGTTCTCGGAACGCCGCGCATTGGCATTAAAGCTCGGGTTGCTCGCCAGGTCTGGCTGTAGCAACACCTTGTCGCAAAATTGCTGCCATTCACGCTCGTTTTGCAAGCCGAGCATCACTGTGCCGCCGTCGCCGGTGGGGAACGGCCCGTAGGGGTAGATGGTGGCATGTGCAGCACCGGCTCGCGGCGGCGGCGCGGCACCGTCGTAGGCGTAATACAGCGGGTAGTTCATCCATTCCACCAGGCTTTCCAGCATAGATACATCGATACGGCTGCCCTCGCCAGTCTTGTCCCGCAGCAGCAAGGCCGAGAGCACGCCGGTGTAGGCGTACATGCCCGCGGCGATATCGGCAATCGAGCACCCGGCCTTGGCCATGTCGTTTTCCCCCGGCCCACCGGTCACGGACAGAAAGCCGCCTTCGCTCTGGATCAGCAGGTCATAGGCCTTTTTCTGCTCATACGGCCCGCCCTCGCCGTAGCCGGAAATATCGCAGACGATCAAGCGTGGAAAGCGTTTATGCAGGGTTTCAAAAGACAGCCCCATGCGCTCTGCCGCACCCGGTGCCAGGTTCTGTACCAGCACATCGGCCGTGGCCAGCAGCTTGTCGAGTACGTCCCCCGCCTCCTGCTGCTTGACGTTGAGGGTCAGGCTTTCCTTGGAGCGATTGGTCCAGACAAAGTGCGAGGCCAGGCCATTGACCCGCTCATCATAGGCGCGGGCAAAATCGCCGGTGCCGGGACGTTCGATCTTGATCACCCGCGCGCCAAGGTCAGCCAGTTGGCGGGTGCAAAACGGCGCCGCAATGGCGTGCTCCAGGCTGACCACGGTAATGCCGTCCAGTGGCCGCGGTTTTTGTGCGGTGGCGCTCATGATGGGCTCCCGGTGCGCGTCAGCACACTCAAGTCATCGAGCTGGCGCAACTGCCAGACACGCTCGATCAGCACCGTTGCCTGTTCATTACTGCGCGCTCCCGAGAAGGCCAGCAGGCGGCGAAACTTGTCTTCCAGTTCGGCGCGGCTGAGGGTATTGCCCGGATCGCCCTTGGGCTCGTCAATACGCCCATGCAAGGTGTGGCCCTGCACCGTGGTCACCGTCACCCGGCCCAGCCAGCGCTGCGGGTAGGCACCATCAACTTCCTCGTCCAGTTGCATGCGCACTTTGTCGCGAAACTCGCCGATACGCGGATCGGCCAGCGCATGCTGATGAAATTCGGGCAGCCCGGCCTTGCCGTAAACAGCGATCAGGCCCAGCACCGTGCCCATGGAGAACTTGGCCTGATGCACGCTCTGTGGTACCTGCACGCGGCCCAATACATCGATGGCGCCCTGATGGACCCGGGTAGTGACACTGGCAATGTCTTCTGCACGCAGCCCCTCGCGCTGCATCAACGCCAGCAGCGCATCCGCTGCCGGGTGGGTATGCCGGCACGAAGCGTGAAACTTGAACGAGGTTTCCGTCAGTGCCCAGCGGCTGCCCAGGCGATCGGACAGGCAGGCCGGATTGGCGTCACTGGACATACCTGCAGCCATGCCCTGTTCGCCTTCGAGAATATTTTGTGCGCCGCTCAACCCTTCGGCCGTCATGTAAGCCGCCAGCAAGCCATCAGCCGCCGCCTTGGCGGTATGCAGCTGCTTGGAGTCCGCCGCATCACGCAGAAATTCCCACAGCCCCGCCGCCTGGGTACCGGCACTGCCCAGCAGGTTAGTCAACTGCTCCTGGTTGAAATCCATCAGCTTGCCGACACCCACGGCAGCAGCAAGGGTGCCGACCGTGGCCGTGGTATGGAAGATGCGGTAGTGCGAGCGACCAAGAAACTCGCCGATGCGAATGCCCGCCTCATAACCGGCAACGGCGGCGAGGATCAGCTCGCGGCCGGTTTTGCCCAGGTCCTGGGCCGCTGCCAGAACGGCCGCAAACACCACCGTCGCCGGGTGCAGCACGGAACTGTTGTGCAGGTCATCCTGCTCCACCAGATGGGAGCTGGCAGCATTGACCAGCGCGGCAAAATACGCCGAGGTGGTCTGGCCATTGACCAGAATGCCGGCAGGCCCCGTGGCCGGGCCCATCTTCGCCGCATAGTGCTCGAACAACGGAATCGGATGCGCGCCCTGACTGGCCAGGGCCGAGCCCAGCCAGTCGAGAAACAGGTCTTCGGTGCGGCTGATCACGGCTTCGGGCAGCTGCTCGTAATGCAGAGCGGCCAAAAATTCGGTTAGCGCTTGCGTGTGCTGACTCATGCAACGTTCTCCATCAATGTCGATATGCGCAACTGCTCTAGAAGGAACGCGGCAACTCAAGCAGATGCTCGGCCACATAGGACAGGATCAGGTTGGTGGAGATGGGCGCTACCTGATACAGACGGGTCTCGCGGAACTTGCGCTCGACGTCGTATTCATTGGCAAAGCCGAACCCGCCATGGGTCTGCAGACAGGCGTTGGCGGCCTCCCAACTGGCCTTGGCCGCCAGGTACTTGGCCATATTGGCTGCGGCCCCGGCCTTGCCGCCGCTGTCGTATTCTTCGCAGGCGCGCCAGCGCATCAGGTCGGCGGCCTCCAGCTCGATATGAGCTTCAGCGATAGGAAATTGCACGCCCTGGTTTTGTCCGATCGGGCGACCAAACACCACCCGATCACGGGCGTATTGCGCAGATTTTTCATTGAACCAGCGACCGTCACCGATGCACTCGGCGGCGATCAACGTGCGCTCGGCATTGAGCCCGTCGAGGATATAGCGAAAGCCCTTGCCCTCTTCGCCGATCAGGCTGCTGGCGGGGATTTCAAGGTTGTCGAAAAACAACTCGTTGGTCTCATGATTGACCATATTGGCAATCGGTTGCACGGTCAGGCCATTGCCGATGGCTTCGCGCAGATCGACCAGAAAGATCGACATGCCGTCGACTTTTTTCTGCACCTCGGCCAGCGGCGTGGTACGGGCCAGCAGGATCATCAGGTCGGAATGCTGCACCCGCGAGATCCACACCTTCTGGCCGTTGATCACATACTTGTCGCCCAGGCGAACGGCGGTGGTCTTGATTTTGGTGGTGTCGGTGCCCGTGGTCGGCTCGGTCACCCCCATCGATTGCAGGCGCAGTTCACCGCTGGCAAGCCGGGGCAGGTAATAGCTTTTTTGCTCTTCGCTGCCGTGACGCAACAAGGTAAACATGTTGTACATCTGGCCATGCACGGTGCCAGAGTTGCCGCCACAGTGGTTGACTTCCTCCAGAATCACCGAGGCCTCGGCCAGCCCCAGGCCAGAGCCGCCGTATTGTTCCGGAATCATCGCCGACAACCAGCCGGCCTCGGTCATGGCGCTGACAAAGGCTTCGGGGAAGCCCTTCTGTTCGTCAATCTTGCGCCAGTACTCGGCCGGGAACTCCGCACACAGGGCGCGCACGCCCTCGCGAATGGCGTTGTAGTCTTCGTTCAGATACGGATTCATTACAGATCCTTGTTGTAATTATTAATCGAAGCTCACTTCGCCCTGCTGGGCGATACCTTCTGAATTACCGACCCACAGTTCGGCCTTGCCCGCACCTGCGACACGCCCCCGTACCACAAAGGGATGGGGCGCAATCAACGGCCGCACGCCGCGATAGGCAAAGCGCCGTACATGGGCCTGGGGGTTGGCACGGCAGAAAGCGCGCAGGCTCAAGGTGGCCATCAGCGGCCCGTGCACGACCAGACCCGGATAGCCTTCGGTGTCCGTCGCGTAGGGCCAGTCGTAGTGGATGCGATGGCCATTGAAGGTCACCGCCGAGTAGCGGAACAGCAAAGTGGGGCTGGGGGTGATCGACTCCTGCCAGATACCCGTGGGTAACGGCTCGCCACCTGCCAGCTTGGGCGGTGTCGGTTCGCGGTAAACGATGTCCTGCTCTTCACGAATGGCCAGTTGGCCGTCCTGCAGATAGTCATGCTGGACCGTGACAAACAGCAGCGAGCCGGTTTTACCGAGCTTTTCCCGCACATCGAGAATGGTGGAAACACGCGTTGCCCTGGCGTCCACCTTGAGTGGCGTGAAGAACTCGACACGCCCGCCCGCCCACATGCGGTTGCGGTTGTCGGCAGGAGGCAAAAAGCCGCCCCGGGCCGGATGACCATCGCCGCCCAGCCCCTCGTCCTCAACAGCGGGCTGGAAAAAACACCACTGCCACAATGCTGGCAGAGGCTCCCCGGCCTGCGGCACCTTCTCGCCGAAAGTGGCGGCGATACGGGTGACCAGATTCAGGCTCAGGTGGTCATGGATTTCTTCAGTACGACCGATCCAGTCGGCCAGTGCGTTATCGCTCATCGGTGATGACCCCGTGGCTTGTTATTTTGGCCATGATTGCCAAAAGCCAGGCGATCTGTGAATCTGCGTTTCGGTAAGGGGGCGTTCGGTTTTGCTTAACGCTGCAACGAGTGGGAATCAAACATGCATTTTGATCTGGTCGACCTGCGACTGTTTATTCATATCGCCGAATCTCCGAGCCTTACCCAGGGCGCACGCAAAGCGTCTATCTCGCCGGCAGCCGCCAGTGCGCGGATCAAGAGCCTGGAAGAAAACATGGCCAGCCGCCTGTTGTACCGCGACAGCCGTGGCGTTGAACTGACCCCTGCCGGTGAACTGTTCTTGCAGCATGCGCGGGTGATCATGCGCCAGGTGGACTATATGAAAAGCGAGTTCACCGAGTACGACACCGAGGCGTCGGGGCATATCAGGATCTTTGCCAACACCACGGCGGCCACCGAATTTTTGCCCGGCATCCTCGCCGGTTTTCTTGCCGAACGCCCCGGCGTGACGGTGGATCTGCAGGAGCGCCTGAGCCGCGATATTGTCCGCGGGGTCATGGATGGCTCAACGGATATGGGCATCATTGCCGGCCCGGTCGAGGCCGACAGCCTGCAGGTGATCCACTTCAGCACCGACCAGTTGGTCCTGGTCACCCCCCTCGATCATCCTCTGGCCCAGTGCACATCGATCAAACTGGCCGAAACCCTGGCCTACCCGCATATCGGCCTGCACGAAGGCACCACCCTGCTGCGCTTTTTGAATGAACAGGTGGCCCTGCACGGCAAAACCCTGAATATGCGCATCAAGGTCTACAGCTTCGAGGCGATGTGCCGAATGGTCGAAGCCGGAGTGGGCATCGCCATCCTGCCGGAGTCTTCGGCCCGTCGCCATCAGCAGACCATGGGGCTGGCGGTGATCGAACTGGACGAACCCTGGCGGGTACGCGAACGCAGCATACTGGTGCGCGACCTGCAGGCACTGCCCAAGGTGACTCGGGCCTTGATCAATATGTTGTTGGCGCATAACAACAGCATTGGGCCAGAGTCGTGAAATATCCCCCCTTCTACAAGGTCAATCTTGCGGCACAGAGCACGTGCTTTGGTTTCGGTAATCGTTCGGGCTGAGGCCAAATTGCTTCTGAAACGCTCGCCGCATGCGCTCTTCCCGGCCAAAACCTGCGGTCTCGGCAATTCGCTTGATCGGCTCACTTGTGGTTTTCAATAATTGGCAGGCGGTTTCTAGACGCAATAGCTCTACCGCCTGGGCGGGCGTATTGCCGGTTGTGGCCACATAAGCGCGGGCAAAGTGGCGCGGGCTCATGCCAAATTGCTCGGCCAGTTTTTCCACTCGCAGGTCATTTTTCAGGTTGGCCGCAATCCAGGCATGCAGCCGTACCAGGCGCACATCCGGATCGGTACGCAGGGAGATGGACTGGGCATTGAGCGAAGCACTGAGCTGAGGTTGCTCTGCCGAGCGCCAGAGAAAAACGGTGAAATAACGCGCCAGCTCCAACGCGATATGAGGGCCATGATCCTGTTCGACCAACCCCAGCGCCAGATCGATACCGGCGGCTGCACCCGCGCACGTCCACAGGTTGGCGTCGTGCAGGTACAGCGCTTCGCTCTGGCATTGGAGCGCCGGGTAGCGGGCTTGCAGTTCTTCGGCAAACTTCCAGTGGGTCACCACCTTGCGACCATCAAGCAGACCGGCTGCGGCCAGAGCGAAGGTACCCGTGCCTATGGAGCAGAGCCTGCGTATATGCGCGGCGCGGCTGCGCAACCAGTTGCAGACCTGAGCGCTGGCCTCAAGTGCCGCAACGCCCGGCCCGCCTGCCACGATCAAGGTGTCGATCGTGGGTGCTTGTTGATCGACTTGCGCAAGCGAAAGAGTAGTGACGCTGATCCCGGAAACCGACGTGATCTGGCCTCCTGTCGGTGATACAAGCAATAGACGATAAGGTGGATGGGTGGCGAAAGTTCCGCCCAGCAGTCGCGGTATGGCAGCGAACACCTCCAGCGGGCCGGCTGCGTTGAGCAGCAACAGGGCATCGAATGCCAATACCACGACCGTGCGCAGCGTGGTGTCCGGCATGGCAGCAAATGAGGGGTGTTTGGCATGGAGCGCCACGGATTGCCTCGACATACTCGATTCCACGCACACAGGGGAGCATGACAATGCTCCCCTGCTGCACACATTGCCAGTGGAACCTTGTGGGAGTCACACCATGTCAAAACTGCACAGCACCACCCTGAAACGCCACAAGACCGGTCTGGTTGGCGTCGATCATTCCCGCAGCGCCGGAGGCTACACGCTGTTCGCCCCGCAAACGGCGGACGGCAATGTATTCCTGATCGACCTGGACGGCGAGATCGTGCACCGCTGGAAGCTGCCACAACGCCCCGGCCGTGATGCCGTGATATTGCGCAACGGCAACCTCGGTTATAACGGCAACCACCCCGATTCGCCTGACCTGTTCCCGGGCTGGTCGGTATGGCATGGCGGCGCCTTTAGCGAGGTCACCCCTGACGGAGAAGTGGTCTGGGAGCACACCGACCTGCTGCACCATCACGATGCCCAGTGGCTGGAAAACGGCCATCTGCTGTACACCACCGTAGAGCCGTTGAGCGCGGAACTGGCCCGTCGCGTAGTGGGCGGTATTCCCGGCAGCGAGGCGTCTGGTGGGGTGATCTATGCGGATGTGGTGAAGGAAGTCGACCGCCAGGGCCATGTGGTGTGGGAGTGGCGCAGCTGGGAGCATTTACGCCCTGAAGACTACCCGCTGCATGACGCCTTCGAACGTTATCACTGGCCCATGACCAACGCCGTCTCGCCCGGTCGCGATGGCAAGATCATCCTCAGCC
Source organism: Pseudomonas sp. B414 (assembly GCF_055408445.1). NCBI lineage: Bacteria > Pseudomonadati > Pseudomonadota > Gammaproteobacteria > Pseudomonadales > Pseudomonadaceae > Pseudomonas > Pseudomonas sp. B414. The sequence continues at coordinate 17,402 of NZ_JBUZTQ010000008.1, forward strand.
TGCGCAGCGTCTCGGCGGTGATTGCCATTTCCCGCGACAACGGTGCGGTGCTGTGGCGTCTGGGGCATGATCTGGTTGCGCAACAGCATTGTCCGAGCGAGCTGGAAAACGGCAATGTGCTGGTATTCGACAATGGTATCTTGCGCCCGCATATCAGCATGCCGCACTCGCGGATTCTGGAAATAGAACCACTGAGCCAGCGGGTCGTGTGGCAGTACGCCGATACCCCGGGCTATGCCTTTTTCACCCCGTTTATGGGTGGCGCGCAACGCCTGCATAACGGCAATACGCTGGTGACCGAGGCCAACTTTGGCCGCCTGTTTGAAGTCACCGCGGCAGGTGAAGTGGTCTGGGAATATATCAACCCCTACTTCTCCGCGTACCCGGATTCAGCAGCCAGGGCTTATCTGCCGGGTGAGAACAACGCGATCTTCCGGGCGCACCGTTACCAGCGTCGGGATATTCCCTGGCTGGGTGATCCGCTTCGTGGGTAAGGCCAAACGCTAAAAGCCCGCACATATTGGGCAGCTACTGTTTAAATGCCGGTTCAACCGTTGCCACCTCATCGGTTGCAAACACCCCCCGGCTATTACTCCCCGGACTGAAAATTCGCGTCAGTACCAGCATCGACACAACAGCAACCACCAGCACCCACCAGGCACTGACAAAGCTGCCGGTCAGCTCGCGAAGCCAGCCGGTCATCCACGGTGATACGGCATTGAGCAGGAACCCTGCCCCTTGCACAAAGCCCGCAAGTTGCCCGGCTTCACTGGGTTTGCGGCAATGGTCCAGGACCAGAATCAGGCTCAGGGCAAAACAGGCACCCAAGCCAAAACCAATCAAGGCCACCCACACATGGGGTGAATCCAGCGGCCACAGCACCAGGCCAATATAACCCAGCACCTGCGCACCCAGGCTGATCACCAATAGCGGACGCCGGTCGCTGCTGCGATGGGCCAGGGCCGGCATGACCAGAGCCGCGACAACCTGGAAAATAGTCATAAACGCCAGTAGCGAGCCACTTTGGGTCGCACTCCAGCCCATTTGCAAATAATAAGCGGGCAGCCACGCGACCATGCTCATATAGCCACAGTTGACCAGGCCGAAGTACAGCGCCAATAGCCACGCCCGGCGACTGAACCACGGGCGAATGGACGCTCCTTGCACACGCTGTGCCGCACCGGCAAAGGGCAGCAACCACCACATCAACAGCGCCACAGACGCTGGCACCAGCCAGATCCCCAGCCCGGCCTGCCAATGACTGAAATGCCCGGCAACCATCGGGCTGACCAGTGCCGCCAGACCGCCACCGGCCATCAGCGATGCGCTATACACGCCCAATGCCAGCGCAACCCGATGCTGGAACTGGCGCTTGATCAATGCCGGGACCAGGGCCTGAATCAGCGCAATACCGGCACCACCCAACAGGGCCGTGGCCATCAGGGTTTCGCCGTGTTGTGCAGACAGACGCCACAGACAGGCTCCCAGAATCATCGCCAAACCCAGGGCCACACCACGCCGCTCGCCCAAACGGACTTGCAAGCGCAACCCGAGCAAGGCCACCAGGCCCATGCAAATCACCGGCAGGCTGGTCAACCAGGCACTGCCTTGAAAGCTCATCCCGGTGTCGGCGCGAATCTGCAGCAACAGCGGGCTGATGGAGCTGAGCAGCGGGCGCAGGTTAAGCCCAAGCACAATCAGCAAGGTCCAGTTGGCGAAATCCCGAAACGCAGATTTATCCAGAGACATGCAACGCCTTCCAGTCCCGGTAAATAGCCTCCATCGCAGGTTGTGCCAGATGCTCTACAGGCAGTTGCTGAGCACTCAGGGACAGTGCCAACTGTCGGTAGATCGCGGCGGTAGACAGCCCGAAGGGTTCAGCCTGCTGGTTAGTAGCGGCATATACAGCCCGTGATACACCACACAGGTACATGGCACTCAGGCACATGGGGCAAGGCTGGCCGCTGGCGTAGATCACACACCCGTCCAGACGCGTGCCCAGTTGTTGGCTGGCACCGCGGATTGCCAGCATTTCTGCATGGGCGGTGGGGTCATGGCTGGTATGGATGGTGTTGACCGCTTCCACGATCACCTGACCGTTCTTGACCAGCACCGCAGCAAAGGGCCGGCCACCGTCGGCGACATTACTCGCGGCCAATTCCACAGCACGTTGCAGGTACAGCTCATCGTTGTTCATGAAAATTCCAGGGTGGCAGTCAATGGGCGCCAGCGTCGCGCAGCATTTGTGCAATCGCGTTCTGGCCGCGCTTTTGCGCTTGTTGCAACGGGCTCAAACCATTGTTGTCGGGCAGGTTCAAGTCAGCACCGGCAGCAATCAACTGCCTGACAATCTGCTGATGGGGCGCGCCACCGTCGGAGAGCACGATGGCCTCCATCAAGCAGGTCCAGCCCAAACGATTGACATGGTTCAGATCGACCCCTGCGGCAATCAGCAGACGTACGGTTTCAACATGGCCACGCTCGCATGCCGGGATCAAGGCAGTACCGCCATAACGGTTGGTGCTCTTGAGGTCGGCACCATGGGCCAGGGTCATCTTGAGAATTTCATTTCGCCCGCTGGCACCGGCCAGCAGATAGGGGCTGTCCTGGCTCAGATTTTTCTGGTTGACGTCGGCACCGGCGTCGATCAAAACCCTGGCGATTTCGATCTGGTTGGCACTCGTGGCCAACAGCAGCGCACTGCTGCCTTCAATCGTCCGGGCATTGAGGTCCGCACCTTTAGCCACCAGCTGCTGCACCCTGCCCAGCTCACCGTCCTTTACGGCGGTGAGCAGTGTCTTGCCGCTTGCCATCAAGCCTCCAATCATCAGCAGCCCGGCCATCAACAGGCCGTATTTAAGTATCCGGGAACCCATATCAGGCCCTCTTATCAATTCCATGAAAATTCAGTATGGTCAGCCCACCAGGTATTCTGAAATTAAATATAACCATGCCTTGCAGTGGCAATCCGAATGGTGGTGCAGATGTTCGATCCCATCCTGTTACGCAGCTTTGTCGCGGTCGTCGACTGCGCCAACTTCACTCGCGCGGCACAACGCCTGCACCTCACCCAGTCCACTGTCAGCCAGCAGATACGGCGCCTGGAAGACAGTCTTGGCTGCAAGCTACTCGACCGCGAACAACGTCGAGTAATGGCCACTCCTGAGGGCGAACGTTTGCTGGCCTATGCCAGACGTATCCTGGCCCTGCAGGAAGAGGCCCGCGAGGTACTGTTCGATCTGAAAAGCGAGGGTGTGTTGCGTCTGGGGGTGCCTGAAGATTTTGCCGCCGAACGCCTGATGCCGATTCTCTCGCGGTTCGGTCTGGAGCATCCCGGAGTTCGCCTGGAAGTCACCTGCGGTTTGGGCCCGGAGTTAATGCGCCTGTATCGCCAGGGCGAGTTCGATCTGCTGCTGGTCAAGCAGATGGGGCCGGGGGTGGATTGCCTGGCTTGCTGGCCCGAACCCATGTGCTGGGTGGATAGCCGCTCACTACCGGCCTTTGGCCGCGATCCCCTGGCGTTGGTGGCCTTTCCTGTGGGCGGTTTGTACCGCAATGAAATGCTTCATCACCTGGAAATGGGTGGCTGGCACTGGCGGATCAACTTCTCCAGCGCCAGCCTGGCCAGTGTCTGTGCCGCCGTGGCGGCGGGCCTGGGCATCAGCCTGCTGCCAACTCGGGTGATCCGCCCGGAGCACAAGGTGCTGGATGCCAGCAGCGGCCTGCCTGACATACAAGGTGTCTTCCTGGCGCTATACGGCCAGAACGGGCTCAGCCACGCGGGCAAGTTGCTGCAAGGTCAGTTGATAGCGCTGTGCCAAGTCCCGACCGTTTAGGCCTGCTCCTGCACAATGTGTTCAGGCGCCCACAGCGGGTCGTCCGCTATCAGTGAAGTGGTCCAGGTACCACTTGCCCCTCAGGTAAATCCGAAGCAGTCATAAGCTCTGTCCTGAGAACATTGCCGACATGCGCCAAGACTCTGTCCTTTTGCATTTTTATTGCAGGACATTACTGCTGTGCAAGCTGATGCATGCACAACAGGCGGCGATTCAAGCCTGGGACAGTACGCAATCCAGTAACCCGGGGAAGCGCATATTCAGCTCATCCGAGCGCAGGGAGTTCATATGCGTAGTCCCTACATTGCGCGTATGGACAAGCCCTGCATCGCGCAATACCCGAAAATGATGGGACATGCTCGACTTGGGGCGACCGCCATCCAGCTCACCGCAGGTTGCTTCGGCAACCCCCGCCAGATGCCGGACAATTTCCATGCGCACAGGGTCGCTCAAGGCGTATAACAAACGCTCAAGTACGAATTCAGAAGGGAGGGGATGTTTAAAGGCTCGCATAGGTGGATGATAACGAAAGGTTTCAATTTTCGCTATATTTCGAATACTATCGAACAAGCGAATCAACCTATGAGGAATCCAGCCATGTCAGCACTATTCGAGCCATTTACCCTGAAGGACGTCACGTTAAGGAATCGCATTGCCATACCGCCGATGTGCCAGTACATGGCAGAGGACGGCATGGTCAATGACTGGCACCTCGTCCACCTGGCCGGTTTGGCACGAGGCGGGGCGGGCCTGGTCGTGGTTGAGGCCACTGCTGTTTCCCCCGAAGGGCGCATCACGCCCGGCTGCGCCGGTATCTGGAGCGATGCCCATGCCCAGGCATTTGTGCCCGCAGTAAAAGCGATCAAGGCGGCCGGTTCCGTGCCGGGTATCCAGATTGCTCATGCGGGTCGCAAGGCCAGCGCCAACCGCCCCTGGGAAGGTGATGATCACATCGCTGAAGGCAATCCTGCAGGCTGGCAAACCATTGCTCCCTCGCCGATCGCGTTCGGCGCCAATTTGCCGAAGGTTCCCCGTGAAATGACCCTGCAAGACATTGCCCGGGTACGCCAGGACTTCGTCGATGCGGCACGCCGTGCCCGCGAAGCCGGCTTTGAGTGGATCGAACTGCACTTTGCCCACGGTTATCTGGGCCAGAGCTTTTTCTCGGAACATTCCAACCAGCGTACGGATGAATACGGTGGCAGCTTCGAAAACCGCAGCCGGTTCCTGCTGGAAACCCTGGCCGCCGTTCGTGAGGTATGGCCAGACCATCTGCCCTTGACCGCCCGCTTTGGCGTCATCGAATATGATGGCCGCGACGAGCAGACACTGAGCGAGTCGATCGAGCTCGCACGCCGTTTCAAGGACGCTGGCCTCGACCTGCTGAGTGTAAGTGTCGGCTTCACCATCCCGGACACCAATATCCCCTGGGGCCCCGCCTTCCTCGGCCCGATCGCCGAACGGGTGCGCCGTGAAGCGGACCTGCCGGTAACTTCTGCATGGGGTTTCGGCACGCCACAGTTGGCGCAAAATGCCATTCAAAGCGGACAACTGGACCTGGTGTCCGTAGGCCGCGCCCACTTGGCTGACCCGCACTGGCCCTATTTCGCCGCCAAGGAACTGGGCGTCGAAAAAGCCTCGTGGACATTGCCCGCGCCTTACGCTCACTGGCTTGAGCGCTACCGCTAAACGCAGCAGAAGCTGCCGCGCTGTTAGCGGCAGCCTGCCGATCCGGGCCACTACCTGCAGAATTTTAATGGGCCGCAAAGAACATTATTATTTCAAAATATCGGCCATACAAAAAGTTCCAGCGCATAAATAACTGAACACACTTTTCAACCCGTAAAGTTACAAACTGGCATCCGCCTACCTACTCAAAGTGCTAATGTCAGTTTAAGACGTGCTTATATGCGCGCCTTATAAAACCATTAAATCTTAAAGGTAGAGCAAATGACAAAACACCATTTCCTATTCACCTACTCGATTTCTCCGACAGGTGATACTGAGAATGCAGCCAAAGCTGCCGAGAAGGTAAGAAAAGGCATTGCCAATATAGAGAACCCTGATTGGAACAAACTCTCTACCGTTGAAACCACTTTCTCCGGCCGCGTGACATTGACCGCGGATGCCGTTTGTGAAAAAAGAGAGGAAGCAAGAGAAATCTTCGATCGTGAGATCAGAAACGTTATCGACATATGTAAAGCGCGTTGCGAAATACAGGCTGATATAACGCTCTTAGTTGACGGGCTCGGCCCGCGCATGGATATCATTATATGATTACACCCCCCGCAGGGGTGGCCATAGTTTAAAACAAAATAGTTCTCAGCCTCTCTCTAAAACCAAACGTAAAGTTTGGCTGAATCTCTACTGCCTTAATTTGATCTGACTGTCACCCCCCTCAAATCCAGTGACGGTCAGATCAAGTCGAAAATTTAAAGACCAATCCTCTGACCAAGCTGCACCTGACAACGCAGAACCGAGATGCCAATCGGTTTGGTGAGCAGGTTCTGAAGTTATGCCAACCTCGGCTTATTACCGCCTGTAATTGGGGCTGATTCAACAGAGTTGGCCAAAGCAGGCGCTCTATTCAGGGCGCCCCATCGATTGCACTGATAATTACTATCGAAGTGCCTGCCTGTTTGATCGGCAAAACCGGCTCCTATAATCGCCTCGAAATCCTCCCGCACCCCAGCCTGCTTCAGGCGCCATCCCCCCGTCGGAACCCAATACCATGCCAAGCGCCAGCCTGCCGCCTCGCGGCCTGCCTGAACCAAACCAGCAAAGCGTCAAACAACAGTGGCTGGCCATTCTCTCGGTCGCCGTGGGCGCCTTCGCCCTGGTGACCAGCGAGTTTCTCCCGGTGGGCGTACTCAACGACGTCGCCAGTGACCTGGGCATCAGTGCCGGCCACGCCGGGCTTATGGTTACCCTGCCCGGGATAATGGCCGCCCTCGCCGCGCCCTTACTGTCTATCAGCATTGGCAGCATGGACAGGCGCTATTTATTGATCGGCCTGACGCTGATCATGATCATTGCCAACTCGGTCGTAGCCTACGCCAGCGACTTCAGCCTGCTGCTGTTCGGCCGCGTGCTGCTGGGCATCAGCATCGGCGGTTTCTGGGCCACTGCCATCGCCCTCAGCGGCCGCCTGGCCCCCAAGGGTGTAGGCGTGGCCCAGGCCACCTCGATCATCATGGTCGGCGTAACCCTGGCCACCGTACTGGGCGTGCCCGTAGGCACCTGGCTGAGTGGCCTGATGGGCTGGCGCATGACCTTCCTGGTCACTGCGCTGGTGGGGGTTCCGGTACTCCTGGCACAAATCTTCCTGCTACCGCCACTGCACCCTGAGAAGGCCATTCGTATCAGTGACCTGCCGGCCTTGTTTATCAACCCGCAATCCCGGGTCGGATTGATCGCGGTATTACTGATCGGCCTGGCGCATTTTGCCGCGTACACCTATGTCGCCCCCTTCTTCAAACACAGTTCCGGTTTCGACGGACCGACGATTGGCTCACTGCTGCTGCTTTATGGCGTTGCCGGGGTCATGGGTAATATTTTCGCCGGCTTCGCCGCCAACCGCAGCGTACGTTACACCCTGATGCTGGTCGCACTGATGATCGGCACCAGTACCGCCCTGTTCCCTTGGTACGCTACCGGCATGACCGGTGCCGCGATGCTTATCGCCCTCTGGGGCTTCGCCTTCGGCGCTTTCCCGGCCTGCGCCAGTATCTGGATGTTTGTCGTGGCGCCCAAGGATGTCGAGCGCGGCATGCCACTGTTCGTCGCCTTGTTCCAGGTGATTATTGCCCTGGGCTCGTTCTTCGGCGGGCAGATCGTCGACCAACTGGGCAGCTCGGTGTTGCTGAGCCTGGCCACAGCCCTGGTGGGTTGTGGTTTTGTTACGGTGCTAGTGCTGGGGCGTAATGTCACTAACAGCCTGGCAGCTCAACCCTCCTGAGCAGGGCAGAGTAAATGCGGATAAATGTCTCGACGGGCTTATTGCGGCCACTGCTCAAGCAAAATTGAGACGAACTTCTCTGCCGCCGGGGACAGGGATGCCCCCCGCCGGTAAACCAGCCCCAACGACCGATTCACCACCGGCTCGACCAAAGGGACACTGACCAGAGTCGGGTGATCCCCGGCAGGCATTGCCAGGCTTGGCATTGCCGATATCCCCAGCCCGGCTTCGACCAACCCCAGAGAAGTCGACAAGTGCTGCACCTCGTAGAACCATTGCGGGCGCCAGCTCAACCCCGATAAAGCATGATCCAGCAGCATGCGGTTGCCGCTCAGGCGCCCCACTCCGATAAGCCGATAATCGCTGAGTTCAGACCAGGCGACCGAACTGCGCCCGGCCAGTTCATGATCACGTCGGCAGGCCAGAACAAAAGGCTCGATGACCAGGGGTACAAACTCAATGTCCGGATGCTGGCCACTCATCATGTTGATACCGAAATCGACTTCCCCGCGCAGCACGGCCTCAAGTCCTTCATTGGCACTCAGGTCCAGCAAGCGGATGCGGATTTTAGGGTAGCGCTCGTTATACAGGCGAATGACAGAGGGCAAGAAGTAAAAAGCGGCAGTGGGGATACACGCCAAAGTCACCCTGCCGATCTGGCGCTCGGCAAGTTCGCGGATATTCAGGATCGACTCATCGAAATCATCCAGCAACCGCCGCGCCTTGGGTAGAAAGTCCCTGCCTACGCTCGTCAGGCTGACCTTGCGCGTAGTGCGATCAAGCAATGCTGTGCCCAACCCCTCCTCCAGCTTTTTGATTCGACGGCTCAGCGCTGGCTGGGAAAGATGCAAGGCATCCGCAGCCTCATGAAAACTGCCCAGTTCGGCGATCTTCACAAAAGATCGGATGTCATGCAGCTCATAATCCATTGCTTGCCTCGCCAGATAAACGTCCGGAGCAAAATATACCGCAAATGAAACATGCACCAAACGCAACAAACTCTCCAATCTTTGCATTGGAAACATTTTTGAAAGATTGAGACTCTTGTTCCATAAGCATCAATCACGTCGATTGATTAACAAGAGTCCATATCATGCTAAGAATTCCTTGTGTGCTCATGCGCGGCGGTACCTCCAAAGGTCCGGTATTCCTTACCTGGGATCTGCCTGCAGCGGTTGAGGCCCGTGATGAGCTACTGCTCAACCTGATGGGCTCGGGTCATGAACTTGAAATCGACGGTATTGGTGGTGGCAGCCTGCAAACCAGCAAAGTCGCTATCGTCAGCCCTTCACTGCACCCGGATGCGGATGTTGATTACCTGTTCGTGCAAGTGATGGTTTCGCAACGTCGGGTAGACAGCGCTCCCAACTGCGGCAACATGCTGTGTGCGGTCGGTCCGTTTGCCATCGAACAGGGCCTGGTCAAGGCTGGCCCTGAATTGACCCGTGTACGGATTCGCAATCTGAATACAGGGACATTCGTCAACTCCGAAGTTCAGACCCCGCATGGCATAGTCAGTTACGAGGGCGAGACTGCAATCGACGGTGTGCCTGGTACCGCAGCCCCCGTGCAACTGACATTTATTGATGCCGCAGGCAGTAACACTGGCAAACTTTTCCCTACAGGCAAGACACAGGATGTCATTGATGGCATTGCTGTCACCTGCATAGATATGGCTATGCCCATGGTGCTTGTCGAAGCTGGCCAACTAGGCAAACGTGGCGATGAAAGCCCCGCAGAACTGGACGCTGACAAGGCGTTTTTGCGCCGCCTTGAGTCGTTGCGGCTGAAAGCGGGCCTGGCAATGGGCCTGGGTGATGTCAGCGACAAAGTGATTCCAAAACCCGTACTGGTATCACCGGCCAAGGCTGGCGGTACGCTTCAGGTGCGCTACTTCATGCCCCATAACTGCCATCGCGCCCTGGCCATTACCGGCTCCATCGGCCTGGCCACTGCTTGCGTTGTCGACGGCAGCATCGTTGCGCAGATGCTGGGGGGCGTGAGCACTCCTCGCCTGGAAAATATCCGGATCGAGCATCCAGGCGGAGGGATTGACGTCGTACTGTCCTACACCGGCAACCAGGGGCAGACCATTCGCGCATCGGTTATACGAACCGCACGCCGGCTGTTCTCCGGCTACGTCTACGCCACTGACTCGCAGAGACTCGCCGGTTAAATTCCAGCAGTTGTTGGCATTTTTACATTGGCACAATTCTAAAAATGAGTGATGCCATGAAATTTGTTAAATCCTTTTACACCCAGATTCTCTGCGCTGTTGTGCAGGGAATAATCGTCAGGCTTTTCTGGGTCCGACAAGCTGTCGCGCTCAAGTCACAGGGAAGATGTGCACGTCACCAGACAGGGATAGAAAAGACCGGATAACGCCACTCCCCCGACCAGACTCAAACCCTGCCCACCGGGCATATTGATTGTGTGGCCTGGCGGGTTGGGGTCGTGGGTACCGGCGTCAGCCTCTATAACTATAACAACAAGAGAACTGTCCTATGCTCGCTTTCCTTGGCCTGTCCATGGTGATCGTATTCACCTTCCTCATAATGACTAAACGTTTGTCCCCTATCGTCGCACTCACGGTTGTACCCGTCGTATTCGCTGTCATTGGCGGGTTTGGCGGTACCACCGGCAAAATGATGCTCGACGGCCTGAAAATGGTCGCACCGTCAGCAGCACTGCTGTTGTTCGCGATTCTGTTCTTTGGCTTGATGATCGACGCAGGTCTGTTCGACCCGCTGATTCGCAAGATTTTAAAACGGGTCAATGGTGACCCGATGAAGATTGCGATTGGCACCGCACTTCTGTCTTTGCTGGTAGCACTCGACGGAGACGGCACCACGACTTACATGATCACGTGCGCGGCCATGCTGCCGCTGTATAAACGCCTGGGCATGAACCCGATGATCCTGGCCACCATCGCCATGCTGTCCTTGAGCGTCATGAGTGGCATGACCCCCTGGGGTGGCCCCGCGACGCGGGCGATCGCCGCACTGGGCCTGGATCCCGGCAAATTCTTCGTCCCTTTGCTGCCGACCATGATCGGGGGCGCAATGTGGGTGGTTTTCACCGCCTTTTTGCTGGGTCGTGGCGAGCGCAAGCGAATCGGCAATATTCAACTGCAAAGTGCCGGCAACAATAGCTATATCAAGGAGATTCTTGAGGACACGCCGCACAAGCGCCCGAAGCTGGCCTACGTCAATCTTGCACTGGTGATTGCTGTGATGGCCGCTCTTGTGATGGGGCTGATGCACTCGGCAATCCTGTTCCTGATCGGCTTTGTCCTGGCGCTGATGATCAATTATCCGCAACTGGACATTCAAAAAGAACGCATCCTCGCCCATTCAGGTAACGCCATGACGGTCGTCCTGCTGGTGTTTGCTGCGGGTATCTTCGCCGGGATTTTCTCCGGGACGAAAATGGTCGATGCCCTGGCGCAAACCCTGGTCGACTGGATACCGCCGTCCTGGGGGCATCTGTTCCCGGTGGTCGTGGCAATTACCAGCATGCCGCTGACCTTCGTCCTGTCCAACGACGCCTACTATTTTGGGGTAGTGCCGATCCTGGCCAATGCCGCCGCCGCTTACGGCATTGATCCGATTGAAATTGCCCGAGCCTCCATTCTCGGGCAGCCCGTGCATCTGATGAGCCCGCTGGTGGCCTCTACCCTGTTGCTGGTAGGGATGGTCGGTCGCGATATCGGCGATTTCCAGAAAGCCACGGTTAAATGGGCGGTGCTGACCTCCCTGGTGGTGACGGCGCTGGCTTTGCTGACCGGGGCAATCAGCCTGCTCACCTGACCCACCCGGCCTTTTAACCCCTTTCAACGCGCCTCACCCGCGAGGCGCGTGCTGTCCTGCACTCTAATAACAATAATGAGTTGATTGCCATGAACACTTTGTATTCCCGCCAGGCCTTGTTTTGCGCTTTAGTCTTGTTGCCGCTGGCTGCTGCCAACGCTGAAGGTTTTGTTGATGACAGCACACTTAAACTGCAACTGCGAAATATCTATTTCAACGAAAACTTTCGCGACGAGCACGGTATGGGTGCCAAAGCGGCAAGAACCGCAAAAAGTGAGCGAACCGAGTGGGCTCAAGGATTCCTGTTGGACATGCAGTCCGGATTTACCCCCGGCACAGTCGGTTTTGGCATCGATGCCCTGGGCCTGCTAGGGCTCAAACTCAACTCAGGCCGTGGCCGTAGTGGCACCGGACTGTTGCCGGTGCATGATGACGGTCGGGCCGCAGACGAGTTTGCCAGTGCCGGGGTGACGGCAAAAGCAAGACTGGCAAAGACCACGGTCAAATACGGCACCTTGCTGCCCAAGACCCCGGTGCTGATTTACAACAATTCACGATTACACCCGCAGACCTACCAGGGCAGCCAGTTCAGCAGCAGCGACCTGGAGAACCTGAGCATTACCGGAGGGTACCTGCAGCGTTTTAAATTGCGTGATTCGACCGACAGCATGGCGATCGTGCCTGATGGCTACAGGGGTGAAAAATCAGGGGATTTCAGCTACGCCGGAGCGGATTACAGATGGGGTAAAAACATCCGTCTGAGCTACTTCTACGGCGAACTCGAGAACTTTTATCGACAGAACTTCGCCGGTATCCAGCACGATCTGCCGCTAGGTCACGGGGTACTGACCAGCGACCTGCGTTACTTCAACAGTGTCGACTCGGGCTCGGCCTATGCAGGCAAAATTCACAACAATATGCTCAGCGGCCTGCTGTCCTACGCCCTCTATGGCCATACCTTCGGCGCAGGTTATCAGGCCCTGAACGGAGAAGCCGGGCTGCCCTATATCAGCGGCGCATCTGTCTACTCGTTCAGCAATGCCGGCATTAGCAAATTCATCAAGCAGGACGAGAAGACCTGGATGCTCAACTATAGCTACAACTTCGCCGCCGCAGGGGTGCCGGGCCTGACCTTCTCCACACGCTACCTCAGCGGTAACGATGGCAAGTCAAATAGCTCCATCAAGGAATGGGAGCGTGACGCAGAGATTGCCTATGTTGTGCAGCAGGGTACTTTCAAAGGTTTGGGAGTGAAATTGCGAAACTACGTTTACCGCTCGGACTTTTCCCGGGGCCGTGACAGCAACCGGCTCTACCTGACCTACGACATTGTGCTTTGGTAAGCCTTCAATAACGGACCCGAGCTCCTGGCGACTAAATCCTGCCCGGGCTCTTTAATCACCCAACCCCATGCCTGCAACAACTTCGGAGTCCGGCCAACCGACCGGCCAGCGCGTGAACAAACCGGTAAAAATCACCTGGCCCCACGAAGTCTTCGGTACTTGCGGTTCGGATGACTGGCGTACGCCCGTAGCGGGCTAAGGCTGGGTGGCCGTTACCGCGCATCGGGCCGGTGTGCAGGGGTTTACCCCGGAATTTTTTGTTTTCGTCGCATGTAGCAGACGACGGAAACCGCTGCACGGCGTGAGGAACAAGGCATGTTTTCATCGGCTGATCAGCCCCATTTCACGCAGGCCCTTGAGGGCGCTGATTTTCAGGTGTTGGCCTTCAAGAGCCGTGAGACCTTGAACACGCCGTTCGCTTTTGAACTGGAGTTGGTCAGTGAGCAGGCCTTTCTTGATCTCGAAAAGCTGCTGCACAAAGAGGCTTTTTGGCAGATATCAACGTCGGGCACTGGCATTCACGGGCAGGTCTACAGCATCTCTCGTGGCAAAGCCGGCAGGCGCCTGACGCGTTATCACCTTTCGCTGCGCCCGCATATGTCGTACCTGACGCACCGGGTCAATCAGCGGATTTTCCAGCAGATGACCGTACGCCAGATCATCGCCCAGGTGCTCGAAGAGCACGGCATCCTGGCCAATGATTACCACTTCCAGCTCGGCGCGACCTACCCGGAGTGCGTTTATTGCGTGCAGTACGACGAATCGGAGCATCCGTTTATCCAGCGTTTGTGCGAAGAAGAAGGCATCCACTTTCACTTCCAGCACAGCCCGAACGCGCATTTACTGGTGTTTGGCGATGACCAAACTGGCGCCGGTGGCGTATCAGCAGGACACCGGGCTGGTGGCCTGCTGATACGTCGGTGGTCAGCGCTTTGGCCTGCGTTTGGCGACGCGTAACAGCCGCGTCACCCGCCGCGATTACAACTTCACCAAGCCGCGTATTGAGCTAGAAAGCGATGCCAAGAGCAAGGTGATGCCGGACCTTGAGGATTACGATTATCCGGGCCGTTTGAGCATCACGACCGCGGTAAGCACCTGGCCAATCGCAGTCTCGAACGCCATCGCAGCGACTATCAATTACCGAAAGGCAGCCTGACAGCTAGGATCCGCCCCGTCTTTGTCAAAGATAAATTTCACTGTCATATTGCGAAGGAGGCCACTTGAGCCGACTTTTACTTCACTAGTAGGACTGTGCCATACGCCATCCTGACGCAAGTTGTCGTTAGAGTAGGCACCTACACCAACAAGATTTCCAAAGCCAGCTGGGAAACCCATATACGCCCCTTTCTCTGCAAGCAAATGTAGATTGGCTCGATTACCACCCTGCTGGTTGTTTATTTTAGTAATTTTATATCCAGTAACTTTTGCCTGTTTCGCAACCAAGTCAACAAGGGTGATATCTACCTTGGCACTCCCTGTAAAATTCCCTGCACTGCAAGACACTATTCTCTGTATCACTCTAGTGTCGGCAGATGCCTGCAATGTAATACTTGTTAACAACACAGCCGAAACACTCAAAAAAAATAATTTTTTCATATGATCTCCGATACAAGTGATCAAACTTAATTGATATTGACTCGCCATCTTCGGACAGCGGCAATGCCTTCAAACGCTAAATATTGATGGTGGCCTATGGGTTTTGGAGGTCACCTATGGTCATTGTTACTGTGTAAGCGTGCGAACTACACCGTCTTGCCTCTGAGACTTTCCCGGCCATTAGCCACTAATTAATGAACTCCCATTCAAGCACCGTTGGATCAAAGTCATGGCCATACAACTCCATCATGGACTTCAGAGCTTTAAGGACTTGAAGATTAGAGAGCAAGTAGCCGGTCAGGTCAGTCATGCCCGGATGCTACTTATTTTTGTTAGCGCAGTCAGTCAGACCGAGAAGACAGGTGCTGTGCGAAATCGTCGGCAATACAAGATCACCCATTTCGGCATCCGGTGATGTTGCAGAGCCTTAATGATCCGGTCGTACCCAGCGTGGTCGAAGAACGCGCTGATGGGTGACTTCGCCGTACGCTTAGCAACCAAGTCGGGTTGGCCTGGACCTGGCGGACGCTGATGCCCTGCCCCGTTGCCTGCTCGGTCACCCGTATCAGAAACCGCGAATGATAGATATGCCGCGCTCGTGGGCCTCCAGCTAAAGCATTGCTGACGGCCCTGGCCGTCGGCCAGTCGCCGCTGGCCAGACCCAAGCCAGAGCTGGTCAGGACCCTGCGCGCAATCCCCTCGACCTGTTGCGCCGAGTAGGGACTGCCGTAATGTTTGAGAAACCCCCGGTCGCCTAAGTACAAAATTGGCTCATCCATGAGTATTTCCTTGCACCGGGTAATCAGCGATTACCAATTCGCTGAGCTTGATGTCATATTCCAGTCGGCAACGATGATCCACCAGCACCAGGGTGTTGCCGCTACGCTCGACATAACGGTGCAACGCTTGCAGACGCTCGGCCAGTTGCTCGGCGCGCAAAGCGCTGAACATCTCATCCAACAACAACAGATGGTGGCGGTCCTCCGGCAACGCTTTCAGCCAGGTTTCCAGCCAACTGCTTGCCTCAAGCTCACTACCTAACAGCGCCGAGGTTTTGCTGTCCAAGTAATAACGGGTTGTTGTGATGGTCTGCGCCACGCCTGCTTCTTCGATGACTACGTCGGTGATACTGGCCACGCCCTTGAGGTACTCGCTCTTGCCGGAGCCGGAGTGCCCTGATAGCGAATACAACCGGCCCCGTTCCAAGTTCAAGGCACGATAGGCTCGACGAGCGACAAAAGGCGCGATGCCGACACTCTGCCCGGCGATTGCCACGGCAACGGAGCTTTTGGGCCGGGCAAAAAGTTGCAGGCGCTCCAACGACACCGACTGCGATTTGAAACCCGTGATGGCCAGAAAGACATTGGACAGGTCAGAACGCACAAGCAGCAAGGCCGTGACCGCGAGCACAAAAGCCGAGTCACTGGTCCGGTAGAGGCTACCCATCAGAACCACCAGGACAATCACCAGGTCGCTGAGCAAGGTGCAACTGGCCGCCGAGACGGTGCGGGTGATCACACTGCGCATGCGGGTGGTGTAAAAATGCTTTAGCCCCTTAGCTATTGCACCCCGCTGGGTGAGCTCGAGCCAGTCACCCAGTCGTTCGAATCCCATGCCACCCGCTTGGGAAATGGAAAACGCCACATGGGCCGAACGCAGTAGGGCGTCGAATCCCTTGACGCTCTCCACCCTGGTCCGATACAGCGCGTTGATCGAAAGCCGGTATAACGTCGCCAGCAGGCCGCTGAACAGCAGCGCAACGGCGATGCCGAACAAGCCGAATCCCATCCACAAAGCCATGCCATTGCACAGCAGCAGCGCGATGATCCAGGCAATGTCATGGGCATACCAAGCAATGCGTTCGAATGTCGTGGTGACATCGCGTGAAACCACCTGCAGCGCATCGGCCAAGCCGGTGAGCCGGATGTCTCGCAGGCCATCGGTGAACAAGCGAGAAAAGCGGCTGCGCAACAGATTCTCGATAAATAACCCGGCGCAGACTCCTGCCCCCACCCCGGCCACGGCATACAAAAGAACCTGCAAGGGCGAGAAACTTGCCTCAGGCAGCGTCAGGTTGGCCGCATAGCTCATCATCAGCGCCGGCACCAACAACATCAGCACACCCCAGCAACAATACTTGAACAGAGCGCCGAAACTGAAGCGTTCCAGCGCCGGGTCACTGGCTGGCACCGTCCAAGCCGTCCGCTCACCGACCTCAGCCGGCGGGCACTCGCGCTGCGCTATCACTCTTGCGGCCGATGGGCTGAAACATACCCAGGACAGATGATCCAAGGCGTCTTTCACTGCCTTCGCGGCCGAGGCGTCCAACACCGAGAAGTCATGGTCGATACTGAGGGTCCCGTCCTGGGTGCGGGCCAGAAACACCCCGCGTAGCAACTGCAGGCGCAGGCGCTGCCCGGCAGAGAGGTTGCTCCCGTCCAGCTCGATGGGCAGTTGCAGAACCTGCTGTGGGTCCTGCCCAAGCTCGGGTACCAGGTGGAAAGCTGCCAGCAACGCGTGCAGGTCCTCGCGTTGGCTCTCAAATGGGCCAGGAATCAGTTCGACCATCGGCGCGGGCCAGATCGGCCAGTCGACATCGAACTCAATCACGCCATGCACCTGATCGGCGGCAGCGGATTGCACTACTGAATGCCTGGAGGAACTCTGATACAGGCCATTGAGCGCGTTCAGGGAGCGCCCGACGGCCTTGTAGCTCACATAGGAGCGGGGCAACGTAAGTACCGCCGTCAGCAACGGAATGCTCAGCCAGAAAATCGCCCCATCCCAGACCATGGCTGATTCCGAGGTGCCCAGCAGACCCAGCAAGACAAGGGGAATCAAACGGCCGAAACCGATGATGTAGCTGTCGGCGCCGCGTAACAGCGTATCCAGGTTGCGCAGGGAGCGTTCGCCCGCCAGTGTCTCCTCGATGCTCTGCAAGTCCATCCGGTCAGCGAACTGCTTAAGCCACGGTCCTTTGCGCAACCATGCCGAGCACTGTTCAATACGATGCGCCGTTAAATCCATGATCCGCTGATAGTTGCGGTCCGAGAGCCTGGACAGCAGATAAGAAAGCGGCAGGAACACACCGATCACTGCAACCGCCCAGAACCCTGCCGTGCCAAAGACTAGCAACGCCAGCAGCATTGAAAGCAGCAGGAAAACCGGAATAACCAATAGGCTAAGACCAGCACCGAAGCCATCGAGAATGACGCTGAAATCCCGCGAAACCAACCGCTCCAGCACCGACACTTCTACCTGAGGCTGAATTTTGCGCGCCAGAAGGCACTCAAACTCGTGGCATAACTTCAGGGAGATATGGCGTTCCAGATTGAGCTCGCTCACCACCAGCAAGAACCCGCTGAGGGCCAAAAGCGCTAGGAGCGCAGTGTCCGCAAGCTCGATATCGGCACTGCCTTGGACCGCCACCAGGGTGCTCAGTTTGTAGACGAACAACAGCGTTACGCTGTATTGCAACAACGACACCAGCACATAAGCCCAGACCGCCCAAGGCGCAAGGCTGAAGGCCAAGCCGAAAAAGCCATCGTCGAAGGCTCGCGCTTCGAAGCGAGCGAACTTCCGATACCGCAATGCTGGGGTGAAACAGTACATCCACTTCACAGCAGCGCCTCCTCGCAGTACACCCGACCAAGTTCCAGGCCATGTACACGCTGCAGGCAGTCTCGGATCTTCTGAAGATCGTAATAGTGGGCGTGAATCTCCCGACATGCGCAGTAAAGGGCCACCCATTCCTCCAGATCCCACGAACCCCCCGGGGCCGCCCCCAAGAAGCGGCTCAAGGACAAGATGTCGAACCACACACTACGCTGCAAGGAGTGTGTCTCCAGGTCGATGATGCGCACGCCATCCGCGGTAACAAGCAGATGCTCCGGCTTGCAGTCACCGACGCTGATGCCCTGCAGATCGAACGAGGGAAAGCGGCAACGGGATGACAGGCAGGGATCGAGAAATTTTGGGGTACTGCGGTGCCCCATGACCCGCTGGACATTCGCTAGGGCCGTGGCATGCATCGCTGCGTAGGCCGCAATCACTTCAGGCAGGTCGGCCAGACCGGGCAAATGGCCATGCAGAAACTCCAGCACCAGTACCTGATGCCGCGCATCTTGATGGCGCATACCTGCTATCGGCCCCGAGCGGAACAGCAAATAACCGCTGGTTTCGGCCGCATAGGCCGCCTCGTCGAAGTAACGCTTGATCACTACCGGCTCGCCCGAGGCCATGCACAGCCCGGAGCAGACCAGGGACTTCACCGACTGGCCGAGTACCCGCAAAACCTGATAACGCTCGGCCAATAGCTCGGCGAGCGCCTGCCGCCGCAGCTGTACCTCAGCGGCGCCCAGGAGTTCCAGATGCACGTGCTTAAAGGCTCTTTGCCCGCTCATGGTGCAGTCGCCAGGGACATTTCATAACTGCGCAAGGCGCGTCTATAGTCCACTTGCTCGCTGTAATACTCGAGCCAGAACGCCAGCGGGCTGTCATAGCGATCGCAGACATACCATTGCGATGCCGACAGGTTGAGCAGCTCCCATATCTGCAACTCGCCGAGAAGCAGCTGACAGAAATCGTCATGGTCAACACGGATACCGTAGGGATATCGCTTGATCGCCCCCGCTCCTTCGTCCGGTACCTCAACGAACTCAACCCTGGACACATCCAACAGCCATTGTTGACCTACACCATCGTCCCGGGTCAATTGCAGCACCGCACGGCAAGGGCCAACAGGGCGACCTAGGTAGTTGCCTTGGGTCATCAGCACCTGGCCGTAGCGGGTAATCAGCCAGGTCTTGGCCATTTCATCGAGATAAGCCTTGATCTGCGGTGTGCCGAGCGAGATCTTCCTGCATCGCCCTTTCGCCTCAATGGGCCCCGCCTGCTCCTCGGATGCGCAGATCCAGTCCACCGGTTCGCCAGGCCTTGCCGACCCCACGTCGAAGCTTTCGCCGGGAGTTAGTGAGTGCACTTCCCTCAACAACGACAGTTCGCTGCAGATCTGCGCCAGTTCTAAGTTCGACCAGGGGTAATGCATCTTGCCAAAGGGGTCGCGATAACCATTGCCCGCGAGGATCAGGGTCGGCACCTGGTTCAGTCGGCGCATCGGCTTGTGTACGATTTCGTCCAGCAGACGCAAGCCGGACACCCGAGTGTAACGTTGGTCGGGCACCGGCAACAGATTGTCCAGACCGATCGGCCCTTGCGCCCCACTGCCCTGGAAATTATTGGTCATTACCATGACCTGTGGACAGGCAACGACTCCACTATTGACATCGGCAAAGTAAGCGTCGGCGATGCGGGTATCGGACTGGATGAACACCGCCTCGCAGCCCTTATGCTCGACATGCAGTGACGCTACCCGACTGTCCCAGAAGAGCACTTCGGTGCAGGGCATGTAGAAGCGCAGGTGCAGCGATCCGATGACGAACTCGGCCTGAGTATCGACCCGCTGAACCTCATAACCACAGGCGCGGACAATCGTCTCGGCCGCGCCGGGAAACAGTTCCGGGACGTAGACCACTTTGCGCTTGAGCAAATGCTCGTAATCTGACGACAGGCGGCGCAAAGAGGCCGGGTGAAAGTGTTGCAGGTGCTCGGTGGTCAAGACAATGTCATCCACCGCTGGCATGCGCTGCAGATCGACATTGCGCGCCGGGACTATCGCGAACTGCCGGCCGACATCGGAACCGAAGCCACTGCCCAGCACCGGGTCGATCAACACATGGCTATTACCAGCCTGCAGCGACCAGCTTTCGTGGCCGATCATCGTCAGTTTCATAGACACTTCTCCAGCTTGCGCATGCCGCGCCTGATGATTTTCGCCAATAGCTCAGGGCTGCCATTCTCACCGTAGTAGCTGTAGAAGAATGGGATCAGACCGTCGAAGATGCCGTTCTCGAACCAGGACTGAACCGAAACGCCCACGATGTCCCAGATCTGCAGGTCTCCCTCGGACATGCCGATGAAGTCCACGAGGGGCAGTCTTACGCCAAAGGGATACAGCGCCACCAGCGATTCGAGCTGGTTGTGCGTCTGCGCCTCGAACTGGCCGCTGATCAGGTTCAGCGCATAAGCGTCCTGACGGCCCAAGGCATGCGAGACAAAACTGAAAACGATTCTTTTCGGTCCGAGCTTGTGCCCCTTGTAGTGAGACATCGCCAACACCTTGCGCCCGGTGATAAACAGCATCAGGCTTTTCGCCAGGCGCTGGAGCTCGGCTTCCGCGCGTAGTAGCAGCTCTTCATAAGCCTCGGCGTCTTGCACGTCCGGACGCACTGAAGCAACCACCTCGACAGTCTTGCGCGCCTCAATAAACTGATCCAACTCCTCGATCAGCAAGTTGTGCTGCACCTTGTCCACCTGGACCCAGTCGATAACCGCTTGCGGCCCGGGGTCAGGATCCAGGGTAAAGGCTTCGCCTGGCAGCAGGCCGACAATATTGGTGTCCAGGCTGAGACGATTGGCCAACCGGCTCAATGTCGGCTGATCGGAAAAGGGGAAAGCGGCAAACCCGCCCAAGCGTTTTATAAACCCGCCGCCGCAAAGGGCTATATTTTCGGGTTGCACCGGAAAATCGTCCATGTAGCTGATCAGCACGGTACTTAGCACACCGATACCCAGCGGACCGACCTTACGGCTACTGTCACTCGCGTTCTTGCCCCAGTTTTCCAAGGACTGAAAGGCTCCCGGCGGCGATACCCTAGAGTTGTTTGACACGATCACCAGCTTGGGCGGTGCCAGTCGTCCCTCTACGATATGAGCCTTAAACACTTCGGACACCAAGGCGTCCACGGCAATAAAGATGCCACTGCTCGACTCCTCAGCCTCCTCAATATGCACCTGGGTGACCCGACTCTCCCAGAAGGCGGTCTTCGGATCAGCCGGGTAAAATCGCAGGCTCAAGTCGCCAATCCGCATCGGCTCGGTGTCGTTGACTTACGTAAGGGTGAACCCGAGGTCGCGTATGCATTGCTTGACCGGCTCGACAATGGTCGCCCCCACCACGAATTTGGCAGAACGTGGCAACAGATTCAGCGACTGGATATCGAAATGATCGGAATGTTCGTGACTCAGGAAAATCAGGTCTACATCGGAAAGTGCTGCGGCATCAACAGTACGTGGCGGATAAATCTCGATCCGGTTTTCGTCGACCAGACCGAAGTCTTTGCATAACAGCGGGTCAATCAGGATCCGAGTATCTCCATGTTCCACAAGCCACGTTTGATGGCCGATAAAGATCGCCCTCATGTGAACCTCCCTTGGTGAGAACTGAATACTCACTCCCCAAAAAGTGAATAAGCAAGAAAAGGCTTTCTTGCTTATTCGGGATCAGCTCAACGGTGGTACGCGCAACTCGCCGCCTTGGTATCGCAAGCATGTGTCTTGGACTTCTTAATGGCGTCGCTCAAGATCTGCAGCTCTTCCTTGCTGAAGAGTGCTTTTTCGTTGTCTTGATGATTGGGTGCGGTCGCACCCTGCTGGATCTTTTGGTTCATGACTTGTTCCTCGTCTAAGTGTTTCCAAGTACGCAAAAAGAGTAATGGCAACTTGCAAAAGCCGAGTCACTGATATGCAGCAACAATCCAACGCTAGAACACCAATGAGGCACCCGCAACAGGAAATAAGCGGAAATAGTATCTTTGGGAAGCGTCCTACAAAAAAGCGGAAAAAATACTTTTCCGAGGCAAATACACATCACATACACTAATCAACAAACCTTGTTCAGGTTATTGCTGTTCTTGCACAACCGATATTTCTTCTCATAAGGAAACTCTGACAAAGACTTCCAGATCTGGTGAAATATCAACCTGGCACAAACTTAGCGGTTGAGTCCCTATGAAACAGATGACCTTCGTCGATGCCGAGTATGCTGGCAAACGTAAGCAGACCCGCCGCGAGCGTTTCCTGATCGAGATGGGTCAGGTTGTGGCCTGGAAGGGGTTGATTACCTTGATCGAACCGCATTATCCGAAGGATGAAGGTGGTCGTGCGGCGTATCCGTTGCTGGCGATATTGCGGGGTCATCTGATACAGAACTGGTTTGGCTACAGCGACCCGGCAATGGAAGAGGCACTGTACGAGCCTGGTCGCGCGCCTTACGCGCATCTTTGAGACTGACTGCGAGGTAACCGCCGAGGGAAATCCGCGCCTGCTTACCCAGCCAATAAAACTGGAAATGCCAGTGCTTGGCACCCTTGGGGCCGACAGACAGCGCAAGTCCATCTGCATCTTTGAGTGTGTAATTCTTCCCGGAAGGTTCTGCCTGGCGAACGGCGGTATCGGTCAAAGCCATAAGTACATCTCCCGTCTTGTAAGAGTGAGGAGATAGGTACCGATTCCAGCCCGTTGGGCTCCACCAACAAACCGCAGTGCTTTTCACCCCGAATCCATTTACTTGAAAATGTACTTAAATTTCGTGGCTGCTGCTGGTTTTCAGTGGATGGCACTGGAACGAAAAAAGACGCCGAAGCGTCTATTTTCAATGACTTACAGACTTCCATGAAACTCTGCAGATCATAATTTGGAGCGGGAAACGAGACTCGAACTCGCGACCCCGACCTTGGCAAGGTCGTGCTCTACCAACTGAGCTATTCCCGCTTGGTGATGCGCATTCTATAGATTTCTCATAATGCGTCAAGCCTTTGATTCAAAAAGTTTTATTTATTTTACCGAGGTAGTCTTGAGGTGCGGCCAGGCAGCCCGCAAATACTGCAGCATCGACCACAGGGTCAATCCGGCAGCCACCAGCAGCAGACCGTAGCCCACCAACACCCAGAAGCTGAAATCCGAAGGGTTGGCCAGCAGGATAACCAGCGCCAGCATCTGCGCCGCGGTTTTCCATTTGCCCATATTCGATACCGCAACCTGGGCCCGTGCCCCCAGTTCAGCCATCCACTCGCGCAATGCGGAAATGACGATTTCACGACCGATAATCACCGCCGCCGGCAAGGTCAGCCACACGTTGTGATGCTCTTGCACCAGCAAAACCAGGGCCACAGCCACCATCAACTTGTCGGCAACCGGGTCCAGGAAGGCACCAAAGGGCGTGCTCTGCTCCAGTCGACGAGCCAGATAGCCATCAAGCCAATCCGTCGCCGCTGCAAATGCAAAGACTGAGCTGGCGGCTATATAACTCCAGCTGTAGGGCAAATAGAACAACAGAATGAAGAAAGGAATAAGCAGAACGCGTAGTACGGTGATCAAATTAGGGATATTCATCGGCACAACTAGCTACGAGGTGAGGTGGCATTCTACTCGCTGTGCAGGTTTGCATAAATCAACTCAGCGAGCTTTTTACTGATCCCGGGTGCTTTGGCGATCTCCTCGATGCTTGCACGAGTTAGCTCCTGTAAGCCACCAAAATGTTTCAATAAATCTCGGCGACGGGTCGGTCCGACCCCTGCAATGCCTTCCAGGGTTGAGGTTCGCCGGGTTTTGCCCCGTCGCGCCCGATGCCCGGTAATGGCAAAACGGTGAGCCTCGTCGCGGATTTGCTGGATCAAATGCAAGGCCGGCGAGTCGCCTTTCAGGGTGAATTCATGGGCGGCATCGTTCAGATAGAGGGTTTCAAAACCCGCTTTACGCGTCGCACCCTTGGCTACGCCGAGCAAAATCAGGTCAGGCACCGCCAGTTCGTTGAGTACATCACGGGCCATCGACATCTGCCCCTTGCCACCATCGACCAGCAGAATGTCCGGCAACTTGCCCTCCCCCTCCTTGAGCCGGCTGAAACGGCGCAACAGCGCCTGGTGCATGGCGGCATAGTCATCGCCCGGGGTTACACCTTCGATGTTAAAGCGCCGGTAGTCCGACTTGATCGGGCCTTCAGGGCCAAATACCACGCAAGAGGCTACCGTTGCTTCGCCGCTGGAGTGACTGATGTCGTAGCATTCCAGACGCTGCGGGATCTCGTCGAGCTTCAATACCTGGGCCAGTGCCTCGAAACGCGCCGCCACATGCAGACGGTTGGTCAGGCGCGCCATCAGCGCCTGTTCAGCGTTGGTAACTGCCAGTTGCTGCCAGCGCGCCCGAGTGCCGCGCACTCGATAGCTGATCGCCAGCTCACGGCCGCGCAGCTCATCAATGGCCTCGATAATCGCCTCGAAGCTCTCGTGCTCGACGTTGACGATCAGTTCGCTGGGCAGGTCGCGCTCAGGGCTGCTGATGTAGTACTGGCCGAGAAAGGCCGCCATGACCTCGGCCACGTCTTCCTCAATGCCAACCTGGGGGAAAAAGTTCTTGCTGCCCAATACCCGCCCGCCGCGCACGTTGATCAGATGCACACACGCACCGCCCGGGTTTACAAAGGCGGCAATCACGTCCACATCGCCGGTGCCGCCTTCCATGCTTTGCTGGTCCTGGACCCGGCGCAGCAGGGAAATCTGATCACGTACCTCGGCAGCACGCTCAAAATCCAGAGTACTGGCAGCTTGCTCCATCGCCGCGTTCAGCTCATCGGTCAGCGCACTGCTGCGCCCCTCAAGGAACATAATCGAGTGACGAACATCCTCGGCGTACTCCTGCGGGTCAACCAGACCGACACAGGGCGCCTTGCAGCGTTTGATCTGGTACTGCAGGCAAGGCCGCGTTCTGTTTTTGAAGTAGCTGTCTTCGCACTGACGCACCAGAAAAGTCTTTTGCAAGATGCTCAAACTTTCACGAATGGCGCCGGCACTGGGGTAAGGCCCGAAATATTTGCCTTTTTGCTTCTTGGCGCCGCGATGGATGCTAAGACGCGGGTACTCACCATCCGAAAGAAACACATAGGGGTAGGACTTGTCGTCGCGCAACAGGATGTTGTACGGCGGGCGCCATTCCTTGATCAGCGTTTGCTCAAGCAACAACGCTTCGGTTTCGTTGGCGGTGATGGTGGTTTCAATTTGCGCGATACGGGCAACCAGCGCGGCGGTTTTGGGCGCCAGGCCGGTCTTGCGAAAGTAGCTGGCCAGGCGCTTTTTCAGGTGTTTGGCCTTACCCACGTAAAGCAGCCGTGCTTCGCTATCAAACATGCGATACACGCCGGGCCGACCGCTGCAGGTCGAAAGAAACGCACTTGCGTCAAACACGTCAGTCATGATCAACCAGCATCAACCATGCCGTGACGAACGGCCAGCAAGGCCAGTTCGACATCGCTTTTGACCGAGAGCTTCTCGTAAATACGATAGCGGTAGGTATTGACCGTCTTGGGCGACAGGCAAAGCTTGTCTGAAATGACCTGCACCTTCTGACAGCCAACAATCATCAGTGCGATCTGGATTTCACGCTCGGACAAGGCATCAAACGGGGAGTCACTGGCAGGCTGGAAGGACTTGAGCGCCAATTGCTGGGCCACTTGCGGGCTTATGTAGCGCTGGCCAGCGAATACCTGGCGAATCGCCTGGACCATCTCGGCAAGGCCAGCGCCCTTGGTCATGTAGCCCGCGGCGCCTGCTTGCAGCAAACGCGTCGGGAACGGGTCTTCTTCGCATACGGTCACGGCGACAACCTTGATGTCCGGGTGGCTGCGCATCATCTTGCGGGTCGCCTCCAGACCACCAATGCCAGGCATTTTAACATCCATCAGGACTACATCCGGCTTCAGCTCACGTGCCTTGAGCAGTGACTCTTCACCGGACTCGGCCTGTCCGACCACTTGC
The DNA here is from genome assembly GCF_055408445.1 of Pseudomonas sp. B414. Lineage (NCBI taxonomy): Bacteria > Pseudomonadati > Pseudomonadota > Gammaproteobacteria > Pseudomonadales > Pseudomonadaceae > Pseudomonas > Pseudomonas sp. B414. The sequence goes on from NZ_JBUZTQ010000008.1 coordinate 43,592, forward strand.
AGGCCTTCGATATCGGCCAGCATTCGTGTGATCCCCGTACGCACAAGATCGTGATCATCGACCACTAGAACCCGAATCAAGTCGACACCTCGCAAATTGGTCTTGGTTGATTGGCGACACCTTAGCAAAAACTAATCCACCAACCTATCGACTTGCGTCATCTATCCATGGCAAAACATCAAATTCTTGGAAACACTCACTCCTTGACTGGCTCCAGCTCCTCTGGCTCACGGCGCTCCTTTACCAGTTTGGGGACCGACAACTCCGCCAGCGTTGTGGTCAGCCGGCGGATGGCGTCCTGATCTTCCTTGTGCAGAATCCTGTAACTGATCAGAACCTTTTCTTCTATCTGACTGAGGTTATCGATCAGTGTCGGTGTTGGACTGCCGGTCAAGACATAAAGCACGTCTACACCACGTGCTGCAACGCGCGACAAATAATCCGCCTTGGGCGCGCGATCACCATTTTCATATTTGCCTTGGGCATTAGCCTCGACACCACCGATTTCACCAAAAGATTTCTGCGACAAACCAAGCCGCTCTCTCTCCTGCCGCAAGCGCAAACCAATTCCACTCATTTGGATGTAGGATCCCATTTTAAACACCCGCAAGGATGGTATAATCAGAAAATATTAAACACCTTTGAACGGTTTTGAACTATGACCGGAATTCGTACTGCCGCACAAGCCAAGGCATGGCTGGAACATCAGGGAAAATCCGTTCAAGAGTTCGCTCGGGAACATGGCGTCGACCCTGCTACCACTTATCAAGTGCTCGCCGGGCGCAAAAAGGGGAAGCGTGGTGAAGCCCACAAGGTAGCGGTTCTTCTGGGCATGAAGGACGGCATTATTCCGTCCCCGACCACACATTTGGTTGAAGCAAAAGATGATGAACTGGCTTGAGTATGCGCCTAATTGGGGCCTGCTCACGATTTAGTATGCAGGCTGCGCAACAGGGCTCTCACGAGCGTGGCATGGCGTCAAACCGGAGCAATAGCCAGCACAATTGACCCGCATAGTATTTTTTTATTGAATCCCGGGCTGCGCCTCAAGTAAGCTGCGAACCATCAATCGGAGACAACCCATGTTGCATCACGCCATCACCGCCGCCTGTAAGACCACACGCCAATCGCGTCTGGCTGCTGCCGTGTGCGCGAACAACATGCACTCCACAGCACGATTTTATTTTGGGTATTGGTTTAGCCACTGGCGCGCCTGATACCCACACGGCGCCCACTACTTAGGGGTCGCCTGCCAGAGAAATCTAACCCCCGGTCGGCTCCCCGACCGGGGGTTTTGTTTTTTCAGCCCCTGACATTTTATTGAATTGAGGATTTACCCATGAACTACGCCACTTATTACCGCTTCGACCTTTGCACTGCATGGCGATTTATCAGCCGTCGTTCGGGACAGCCTGCCGCCTCCGAACGAGCCCACATTGGTGGCACGCCTGTACTCACGGCCAGTCTGGCCAATTGTCGAACACCCCAGTAGGGCCGAGCGCGCGGGACAACCCGCCGCCTGCCCAGGAAGCACATACCATGAACGCATCCGTTTCAGCTCTGCCAACCGTACACACTGCAACTGCCCCTGTTTTAACCCGTCGCCTGCCCAGCGCAGCGCAACTCAAGCTGCAACTGCCGCTAAGCGATCAACTTCGCAGCCAGATCAGCATCCAGCGCCAGGCCATTCGCGCCATCCTCAACGGTGAAGACTCCCGTCTGCTGGTGGTGGTCGGCCCCTGCTCCATCCATGACCCCGTCGCAGCCCTCGAATACGCCAGCAACCTCGCCGCCCTCGCTCACGAAGTGCGCGACGATATGCTGCTGGTCATGCGTGCCTATATTGAAAAACCACGTACCACCGTGGGCTGGAAGGGCCTGGCCTATGACCCGCACCTGGATGGCAGCGATGACATGGCCCATGGCCTGACCCTGTCACGGGAACTGATGCTGGAAATGCTGCGCATGGGCCTGCCGGTTGCCACTGAGCTGTTGCAACCCATTGCCGCCGGCTACTTCGATGACCTGCTGGGTTGGGTGGCCATTGGCGCCCGCACCACTGAGTCACAAATCCACCGCGAAATGGCCAGTGGCCTTGGTCTGCCGGTGGGCTTCAAAAACGGTACCGACGGCGGCGTGGCCATAGCATGCGACGCCATGCGCTCTGCAGCACACAGCCATCGTCATTTCGGCGTCGACACCCAGGGCCATCCGGCCATCGTCGAAACTCGCGGCAACCCCGACACCCACCTGGTGTTGCGCGGCGGCCACAGTGGCCCGAACTACGACCGTGCCAGTGTCGCCAAAGCCCGTGCAGGGCTGGAAAAGTCCGGCATTGCGGCGCGCCTGATGGTCGACTGCAGCCATGCCAACAGTGGCAAAGACCCGTTGCGCCAGCCCGATGTGTTCAACGATGTGCTTGAGCAACGCCTGGCAGGCGACCGCTCGCTGATTGGCATGATGCTAGAAAGCCATCTGTTCGAAGGCTGCCAGCCCCTGAGTGCAAACCTGCGTTACGGGGTCTCCGTTACCGATGGCTGCCTGGGCTGGGATGCAACCGAACAGTTGCTGCGTAACGCCGCTCAGCGCCTGCAAGCTCTGCGTCACACGGTTAAAGCCATCGCCTGACAAACATGTTCGGCAAATCACAGCGCAACCTGGGAAAATGCCCACGGTTGCGCGAAGGCGATCTCGACTAAGGTGTTTTTATGGAACAAAAAACATCCTGCGAGATTAAACATGGACGAATCAGCCAACACGCAATATCCGATTTTACTGGTGCACGGCCTTTTTGGCTTCGACCGCATAGGCTCACATCACTACTTCAATGGCATCAAGCAAGCACTCAATGAGTGTGGTGCCAGCGTCTTCACTCCAATTATTTCGGCCGCCAACGGCAATGAAGCCCGGGGCGATCAGCTGCTCAAGCAAATCCACAATCTGCGCAGGCAGACCGGAGCACAGCGGGTCAACCTGATTGGCCACAGCCAGGGTGCCCTCACCGCCCGTTATGCGGCAGCCATCGCGCCTGAAGTCGTCGCCTCGGTCACCTCCGTCAGCGGCCCCAACCATGGCTCCGAGCTGGCCGACCGCCTGCGCCTGGCCTTTGTTCCGGGAAGGCTTCCCGAAACCGTCACGGCAGCCCTGACCACGGCGCTCAGTTCATTTGTGTCCAGCCTCAGCGGCCACCCGCAACTGCCCCAACATGCCTTGAATGCACTTAACGCCCTCACCACCGAAGGCGTTACGGCCTTTAACCTGAAATACCCGCAAGGCCTGCCCACAATCTGGGGTGGCATGGGAGCCGGGCAGGTCAATGATGTGTTGTATTACTCCTGGAGCGGCATCATCAAAGGCTCGCGGGTGGCAGAGTCCCTCAACCTGCTCGACCCTCTGCATAACGCCCTGCGGGTGTTTGGCAGTTTTTTTACCCGCGAGACCAGGCAAAACGACGGCATGGTTGGGCGCTTCAGCTCGCATCTGGGCCAGGTGATCCGCTCCGACTACCCCCTGGACCACCTGGACACCATCAATCAGGTAGCAAGAGGAAGCCGCAGGAGCTTCAACCCGGTAGAACTGTACTTAGAACACGCCAAACGGCTAAAGCAAGCAGGCCTTTAGCCGGTAGTGAAAGGGTTGATGCGCACTTTTGCCGAGAAAAAAACCACTGAATCCGGTAGGCTCAGCACCTTATTCAAAGGAGTACACCCCCATGGCCAAAGCCACTGCCCGTCACATCCTGGTTGCCACCGAAGACAAGTGCAACGAACTGAAAGCGCAAATCGAAGGCGGCGCTGATTTCGCCGAAGTTGCCAAAGCCAATTCATCTTGCCCATCAAGCCGTCAAGGCGGCGACCTGGGTTCTTTCGGCCCGGGCCAGATGGTTAAAGAATTCGACACCGTGGTTTTCAGCGCGCCGATCAACACGGTGCAAGGCCCGGTTAAAACCCAGTTCGGTTACCACTTGCTGGAAGTCACCAGCCGCCAGGACTAATCCTCCCCGCACTGCGTGAAAACGGCCCACCTTTTGGTGGGCCGTTTCGTATCCGCAATTGCATACCTCATGCTACGTTTCCTTATTCACGAATTTATCGTGACTCACCTGAGGAGTTGATCATGAGTCTGAAGGGCAAAACTGCATTGGTTACCGGTTCCACCAGCGGCATTGGCCTGGGCATCGCACAGAGCCTGGCCAAGGCCGGAGCCGACCTGATACTCAATGGCTTTGGTGATGCCAGCAAGGTCATTGCCGAGATCGAACAGTTCGGCGGCAAGGTGGGCCATCACTCGGCGGATGTCAGTGACCCGGCGCAGATCGCCGATATGATCAGCTATGCCGAACGCGAATTTGGCGGCATCGATATCCTGGTCAACAACGCCGGTATCCAGCACGTATCCAGTGTCGAAGAGTTCCCTGTAGAGCGCTGGGATTCGATTATCGCGATCAACCTGTCTTCGGTCTTCCACAGTACCCGCCTCACCCTGCCCGGCATGCGCAAGCGCGGCTGGGGGCGCATCGTCAATATTGCCTCGGTTCACGGCCTGGTGGGCTCGGTCGGCAAAGCCGCCTATGTCGCGGCCAAACACGGGGTGATCGGCCTGACCAAAGTGGTTGGCCTGGAAACCGCCACCAGCAATATCACCTGCAACGCCATCTGCCCGGGTTGGGTGCTGACACCGCTGGTGCAAAAACAGATCGACCAGCGTATCAGCCAGGGCATTGACCCCTACCAGGCGCAGCACGACCTGCTGGCCGAGAAACAACCATCGCTGGAGTTCGTGACCCCGCCGCAACTGGGCGAGCTGGTGCTGTTTTTATGCAGCGAGGCTGGCAGCCAGGTCCGCGGCGCGGCATGGAATGTGGACGGCGGCTGGCTGGCGCAATAAGTTCGCGCATCGCTGCACACCCAACCTGCAAAAATGCACACCAACCCTGCACTTATCAGGGTTGTAATGTGCAAATTTGCACTGTTAGCATCAGTTATCGTTCGCCCGTGAACACCACTAAAAATAATATAAAGCAGGGAGTTAGTGATGACTGCTCAGGTTTCCTCCTCACCGACAGCGGATGTCGCGCCGCAGCAAGACACAGTTTTGGCCGAGGTTCGCAACCATATTGGCCACCTGACCCTGAACCGCCCCAGCGGCCTCAATGCCATCAACCTTGAGATGGTGCGCGGCCTCCAGCAACAACTCGACGCCTGGGCCCACGACCCGCAAGTCAAGGCTGTGGTGCTGCGCGGTGCTGGCGAAAAAGCCTTCTGCGCCGGTGGTGACATTCGCTCGCTGTACGACAGCTATCAAAACAAAGATACCCTGCACACGGTGTTCTTCGAAGAGGAATACGCCCTTGACCTGACCTTGCACCACTATCCCAAACCCGTTGTGGCCTTGATGGACGGCTTCGTTCTCGGCGGCGGCATGGGCCTGGTGCAAGGTGCAGATCTGCGCCTGGTGACCGAGCGCAGCAAGTTGGCGATGCCGGAAGTGGGCATCGGTTATTTCCCTGACGTTGGCGGTAGCTACTTTCTGACCCGCACACCGGGCCAATTAGGTACCTACCTGGGCGTCAGCGGCGTACACATCCGCGCCGCCGATGCCTTGTATTGCGGGCTGGCTGACGGCTACCTGGAAAGCAGCAAACTGCCTGAGTTGGACAAAGCCCTCGATAGCCTCAACTGGCAACAATCGCCGATTGATGACCTGACTGCGCTGGTTGCCAGGTTTGCAGTAACCGTATTGCCCGACCCACCACTGGCCAGGCTGCGGCCGCTGATTGACAGCGTATTCGCCCAGGTCGATATACCGCGCATTGTCGCCCACCTGCGCGCCGTTATTGCTCCAGAAACCCGTGACTGGGCCAATGAAACTGCTGACCTGCTAAAAACCCGTTCGCCGCTGGCGATGGCCGTGACCCTGGAAATGCTGCGCCGTGGCCGTCAACTGCCCCTCGAGCAATGTTTCGCTCTGGAATTGCACCTGGACCGCCAGTGGTTTGACCGTGGCGACCTGATGGAAGGTGTGCGGGCGCTAATCATCGACAAAGACAAAAATCCGCGCTGGAACCCGCCAAGCCTCGAGGCACTGGATGCGGCCCATGTCGCCAGCTTCTTTACCGAATTCAACGCGAAGGGAGCCTGAGCCATGCAAGACATCGAACTGAGCGAAGAACAGATCATGATCCGCGACATGGCCCGCGATTTTGCCCGCCGCGAAATCGCCCCCCATGCCCAGGCCTGGGAAAAGGCCGGCTGGATTGACGACGGGCTGGTGGCCAAACTTGGCGAGCTGGGCCTGTTGGGCATGGTAGTACCGGAAGAATGGGGTGGCACCTACGTTGATTACGTGGCCTATGCCCTGGCCGTGGAAGAGATCTCGGCCGGTGATGGCGCGACCGGTGCACTGATGAGTATCCATAACTCGGTGGGCTGCGGGCCCATCCTCAAATACGGCAGCGAGGCGCAAAAGCAGACCTGGCTGGCCGAGCTTGCCAGCGGCCAGACCATCGCCTGCTTCTGTCTGACCGAGCCACAGGCGGGCTCCGAAGCCCACAATCTGCGCACCCGTGCAGAGCTGCGCGATGGTCAATGGGTGATCAACGGGGCCAAGCAATTTGTCAGCAATGGCAAGCGCGCCAAACTGGCCATCGTGTTTGCCGTGACCGACCCGGATCTGGGCAAAAAAGGTATTTCGGCGTTTTTGGTGCCGACTGCTACGCCCGGTTTTATAGTTGATCGAACCGAACACAAAATGGGCATCCGCGCCTCCGATACCTGCGCCGTCACCCTGAGCAACTGCAGCGTACCTGAAGCCAATATGCTCGGTGAGCGCGGCAAGGGCCTGGCCATTGCCCTGGCCAACCTTGAGGGCGGACGTATCGGCATTGGCGCCCAGGCACTGGGGATTGCCCGCGCGGCTTTTGAAGCGGCACTGGGTTACGCCCGTGACCGGGTGCAGTTTGACAAGGCAATTATCGAGCACCAGAGCGTCGCCAATATGCTGGCCGACATGCAAACCCGGATCAATGCCGCGCGGTTGCTTATTCTGCATGCCGCACGCTTGCGCAGCGCGGGCAAACCTTGCCTGTCGGAAGCCTCGCAAGCCAAGCTGTTTGCTTCGGAAATGGCCGAGTATGTGTGCTCCAAAGCCATCCAGATTCATGGCGGCTATGGCTACCTTGAAGACTATCCGGTGGAACGTTATTACCGGGATGCGCGAATCACCCAGATTTATGAAGGGTCGAGCGAGATTCAGCGGATGGTGATTGCGCGGGAATTGAAAAATTACTTGATCTAAACGCCGAATCTGTGGGAGCGGGCTTGCTCGCAATGGCATCAACGCGGTGCAGTAGAACCACCGCAGCGCCTGTATCGCGAGCAAGCCCGCTCCCACAAAATTATCGCAGTTGCTTTAGCAGTTTTTAAACTCAGCTTCACGCTTGCCAACAAACGCCGCCATGCCTTCTTTCTGGTCATGGGTGGCGAACAGGGCGTGGAACACCCGACGCTCAAAACGCACGCCTTCTGCCAGGTTGACTTCAAACGCGCGATTCACGCACTCCTTGGTTTGCATCAACACCGGCAAGGATTTTTTAGCGATCAGCGCCGCCACTTTCAGCGCTTCGTCGAGCAGTTCATCCACAGCCACCACACGGGCTACCAGCCCTGAACGTTCGGCCTCTTCAGCACCGATCAAACGTCCGCTCAGGCACATTTCCATAGCCTTGGCCTTGCCCACGGCGCGGGTCAGACGCTGCGTGCCGCCCATGCCCGGCAACACCCCGAGGTTGATTTCCGGCTGGCCGAATTTGGCGTTGTCACCGGCCAGGATAAAGTCGCACATCATCGCCAGCTCACAACCGCCGCCCAGGGCAAAACCTGCTACCGCGGCAATAATCGGCTTGCGCCGCGCCGCCACGCGATCACTGTCCGAGAACAGGTCATCAAGGTAAATCTGCGGGTAACTCAGGTCGGCCATTTCCTTGATGTCCGCACCGGCGGCAAAGGATTTTTTCGAGCCGGTGATAACGATACAGCCAATCCCGTTATCGGCTTCCAGCGTGTCCAGCGCGTGGTTTACTTCGCTGATCAACTGCGCATTCAGGGCATTGAGCGCCTGCGGCCGGTTCAGGGTAATCAGGCCCACTTGCCCATGAATGTCCAACAGAATGGTTTCGTAGCTCATCGCTAATGTCCTCGATTCAAAGATTGCGCGAAATGACCATGCGCTGAATATCACTGGTGCCTTCATAGATCTGGCATACCCGCACATCGCGGTAGATCCGCTCCAGCGGGAAGTCGCTCAAATAGCCATAACCGCCCAGGGTTTGCAACGCCTTGGAACACACCCGCTCGGCCATTTCCGAAGCAAACAGCTTGGCCTGCGAGGCCTCCACCAGCGCCGACTGACCGCTGTCCCGCAACGCGGCAGCGTAGCGAACCATCTGCCGGGCCACGGCAATTTCCGTGGCCATATCGGCCAGGCGAAATGCCACTGCCTGATGCTCAACCAATGGCTGGCCAAAGGTCACGCGCTCGCGGGCATAGTCGCGGGCCGCTTCAAAGGCCGCACGGGCCATGCCCACGGCCTGGGAAGCAATGCCAATGCGCCCGCCTTCCAGATTGCCGAGGGCGATTTTATAGCCCTGCCCTTCTTCACCCAGGCGGTTGGCCACCGGTACTTTCAAGTCGGTAAACAGGATCTGGCAGGTGTCCGAGGCATGCTGCCCCAGCTTGTCTTCTACCCGCGCCACGCTGTAACCCGGTGAGTCCGTGGGCACGATAAACGCAGTGATTCCGCGCTTTCCCGCCGCCGGGTCGGTTACCGCAAATACAATCACCACCCCGGCGTTCTGCCCCGAGGTGATGAACTGTTTGCAGCCATTGAGCACGTAATGATCGCCTTCGCGGCGGGCACGGGTTTTCAGGTCGCTGGCATCGGAGCCAGCCTGCGGCTCGGTCAGGGCAAAGGCGCCAAGCATGGCACCGCTGGCCAGCGGGATCAGAAACTCGCGTTTTTGCTGCTCGGTGCCGTACTTGAGAATCGGCACGCAACCCACCGAGTTATGCACGCTCATGATCGTGGAGCACGAACCGTCGCCTGCGGCGATTTCTTCCAGGGCCATGGCGTAAGCCTGATAGCCCGTGTTGCAACCGCCCCACTCTTCGGGTACCAGCATGCCGAAAAAGCCCAGCTGCGCCATCTCGTCAATGGCCTCGCGGGGAAAGCGGTGCTGCTTGTCCCACTCGGCGGCAAAGGGCTTCAGACGTTCCTGGGCAAACTGTTGGGCCGCTTCACGAATTTGTAGTTGTTCGGGGGTGGGCAGCATAAAAAATCCTTAATACAGACATTCCACGGCAATCGCCGTGGCTTCACCGCCGCCGATGCAGATGGCAGCAACACCGAGTTTGGCTTTTTGTTGACGCAACGCCGACAGCAACGTGACCAGAATCCGCGCCCCCGATGCCCCGATCGGATGGCCCAGGGCACAGGCACCGCCGTAGATATTGACCTTGCTGTGGGGAATATCCAATTCGCTCATGGTCACCAGGCTGACCACGGCAAAGGCCTCGTTGATCTCGAACAGATCAACCGTGTTCAGGTCCCAGCCGGTCTTGCTCATCAGCCGCTTGATCGCGCCTACCGGTGCAGTGGGGAACAGCCCCGGCTCATCGGCAAATGCGGCATGACCGTGGATCACCGCCAAGGGTTTAAGCCCGCGTTTTTGCGCCTCGCTGCGGCGCATCAGCACCAGCGCCGCAGCACCATCGGAGATCGAACTGGAGTTGGCCGCCGTCACCGTGCCGCCTTCGCGAAATGCCGGTTTCAGGGTAGGGATTTTTGCCAGATTGGCCTTGGGCGGCTGCTCGTCATCACTGATCAGGCGCTGCTCCTTGCCCACGGTTACCTGCACCGGGACGATCTCGGCGCTAAAGCTGCCGTCCTTGATCGCCTGCTGCGCACGGGTCAGCGAAGCCACGGCAAAGTCATCCTGCGCCTCACGGCTAAAGCCGTGGAGCTGAGCGCAGTCTTCAGCGAAAGTGCCCATCAGGCGGCCACGCTCATAGGCATCTTCCAGACCGTCGAGGAACATATGGTCCAGCACCCGGCCATGGCCCATACGGTAACCGCTGCGGGCACGGTCCAGCAGATACGGGGCATTGGACATGCTCTCCATGCCACCCGCCACTACCACATCGACGCTACCGGCAAGCAGCCGGTCATGGCCCAGAATGGTCGCTTCCATCCCCGAGCCGCACATCTTATTCAACGTGGTGCAGCGTGTGCCCTTGTCCAGCCCGGCACCCAGGGCAGCCTGACGGGCAGGTGCCTGACCGAGACCGGCCGACAGCACGCAACCAAACAGCACTTCTTCCACTCCATCGGGCGCCACACCGGCACGCTCGACGGCAGCACGAATGGCCGCTGCGCCCAGTTGCGGGGCGGTCAGGCCCTTGAAGTCACCCTGAAAGCCGCCCATGGGCGTACGGGCGGCACTTACAATTACGACAGGATCATTGGCAATTGTCATTTTACACCTCTTATTTGGCGGCCATACGCAAGGCGCCGTCGAGACGGATCACCTCGCCATTGAGCATGCTGTTTTCGATGATATGCCGCACCAGCGATGCGTACTCATCAGGCTTGCCCAGACGCGGCGGAAACGGCACACCGGCGGCCAGGGAGTCACGTACTTCGGGCGTCATGCCAGCCATCATCGGGGTTTCAAAAATGCCCGGGGCGATGGTCATCACCCGGATCCCGAAACGGGCCAGCTCGCGGGCGGCAGGCAAGGTCAGGCTGGCAATCGCGCCCTTGGACGCGGCATACGCGGCCTGGCCGATCTGGCCGTCAAAGGCTGCCACCGAAGCGGTATTGATAATTACCCCGCGCTCGCCATCGGCATCGGCGCTGCTTTCAGCAATCGCCGCAGCCGCCAGACGCAACATATTGAAACTGCCGATCAGGTTGACGTTGATCACCTGGCTAAAAGTCTCCAGCGCGTGGGGGCCGGTTTTGCCGAGGATCTTTTCGCCACGCACAATGCCTGCGCAGTTGACCAGCCCGTTGATTTCGCCAAAGGCTGCCACCGTGGCCGCCACTGCTGCCTGCGCCGCATCCGCCTGGCTGATGTCGGCCACTGCGCTATGCGCCTGCGCGCCCAATCTGGCTGCTTGCGCAGCCACTGCATCGGCGTTCATGTCTACCAGCATCACCCTTGCGCCCGCCTTGACCAGCATCTCGGCCGTGGCAGCACCCAGTCCCGATGCACCACCGGTGACGATAAAAACCTTGTTCTCGATTTGCATGATGACTCCTGAAAATTAAGCAGAGACTTTTGCGCTGGCGGCCAGCTCGGCCTTGGCGATTTCCTGATTGCGCAAAATAAAGCGCTGCAGCTTGCCGCTCGGTGTTTTCGGCAGCTCACTGACAAATTCGATTTCACGGGGGTAGGCATGGGCCGCCAGACGCTGGCGCACATGCAATCGCAGGGTTTCGGCCAGTTGTGCATCACCCAGGTACTGGGGGTTCAACACCACGAAGGCCTTGACCAGCTCGGTACGCTCGGGATCCGGCTTGCCCACCACGGCGGCTTCAACAACAGCCGGGTGTTCGATCAGCGCGCTTTCCACATCGAATGGCCCGACGCGATAACCGGAGGTGGTGATCACGTCATCGCTGCGCCCGACAAAGCTGATGCTGCCATCCGGATTCAGCTCCACGGTGTCGCCACTCAGGTAGTAGTTGCCGACAAAAGCCTTGGTCTTGAAGCCTTCATAGCCGCCAAACCAGCACATCGGTGACTGGCTGCGATCCACTGCCAGAATCCCTGGCTGGCCGACTGGCAGCTCCTGATGGTTGTCATCGAGCACCACGATGCGATGGCCCGGCGAGGCGAAACCCGCAGCTCCCATATGCACCGGATGATCGAGGCCGTGGTGGTTGCACAGCACCATGCCGACTTCGGTCTGGCCGTAGTGGTCATGGATGGTGACGTCAAGCTCATCGGCAAACCAGCGGATCACCTCGGGGTTGAGTGGCTCACCGGCACTACTGACCACCCGCAGCTGGCCCTTGATCTTGCTGGAGAAGGCATCCCCGGCGGCGATCAGCATGCGGTAGGCGGTGGGTGAACCAGTCAGGTTGGTGATGCCGTACTTTTTGATCACCCGGCAGGTGCTTTCGACCGTAAACGGGCCATCGTACAAAGTGATCGGGTGGCCCATCGAAAGCGGCCCGGTGATGCCGAAATAGATCCCGTAAGCCCAACCCGGGTCGGCCAGGTTCCAGAACGAGTCTTCAGGGCGCAGACCCACTGCATCGCGGGTATAGCTCTGGAACGCGACAATCGCCTTGAGCGGTACCAGCAACGGTTTGGCCGGACCTGTAGTGCCCGAGGTAAACATCAGCAGAAACGGGTCTTCTGCGCTCAGCATGACCGGCTCGCAGCTGGCCGGGTAGTTGTCCAGTTCCGCCCAGAAACTGAAATCACCACGCACCAGGCCCTGCCCCCTGGCGCCAGCCACGGTGACAATCGCCGGACAATCATTGACCTCGTTGAGCTTGACGCGGTTGACCGCATCCGTGACCACCAGGGTGGCACCGGAACTGTTGAGCCGATGTTCGATAGCCTTGGGGCCAAATGCGGTGAACAGCGGCTGGTAGATGGCGCCGATGCGCCAGGCGGCAAAGGCCACGATCAGCAACTCGACATTGCGCGGCAGCAACCCCGCGACCTTGTCACCACGCTTTACGCCCTGAGCCAGAAGAAAGTTGGCAAAGCGTGCAGCCTGATCCTGTAACTGGGTGAAGGTGTACGTCGCGCTGCTGGCATCGCGCCCCTCCCAGAACAATGCAATCCGGCCCGGCAAGGCGTGGCGGTCGCAGCACTCGACACAGGCATTGACTGCCGTCAAATGGCCGTCCAGGGCACCGGTTACCGTGCGTTGGTAGTCGAAATCAGTCATCGCGGTCAGATAGTCGCGCATCAGCAGAATCCCTCGGTCTTTATTTTTAGGATGGGAACCGTGAAAAATCCTGCTGATAATCGCCCTGGCAAGGCTCTGCAACAATGGTCAAACCGCTCAAGGTGGGTGACTGGTTTGGCCAATGCCGAACCATCTCTCACGGGAAGCCACTTGCGTGGCAGCTGCAGGCGTAAGCAACTGGTCCTGCGTGTACGGGGTACTTAAATCGGGCAAAGCCTTTGACCCTAGCATCGCGCTTGCGTGATGAGGGTCAAGACGGTGTTACTCACACCAAACAGGCCGGCCGGTCGGCCGCCTCGGGTGCAATGCTTTTGATTTGCCAGCCCTCCCGGGAGGCCGAATGGAGGTTCTGCGTAGTGGGTCGACCGGCATGGATGCCGGGAGAGCCGCGATGGGCCATGGATGGCCCGTGGCGGCGTGCCCACGGAGCAGGACCGGAGTGAGGGAACCTGAGCGCAGCGAGGGCCGTACGATGGGGCGAGGACCTTTTGGTTCCTTTTGGGTCCTTCCAAAAGGGACTCGCTGTAAGAGCGAAACCAATATTTCAGTTATATAAAAATGCCGGATATGTACACGATAGGCCAGTTGTTCACGCCTGCAGATACCGTCTTGAGCCCGGCATCGCGTTTGCGAGATGAGGATCAAGACGCTATCTACGAGATCGTATTACCAGCCTGCTCGCGCAGATACTCCAATACCGCCGCCTGATCACCGGCAAAGGCTATGCGCGAACCTTTTTTCTCGCGCTGGAAGGCGTACATCGGGTCGTAATATTCGCGCAGCAACGCCTCGATCCAGACCCGGTGCAAGTCCACCGCGCCGCAGCGCTCCTGCTCTTGCAAGGCCTCCTCCATAACTGCCTGTAAACGCTGATGGCGCTCGCCGCCCAGGCGCCGCTGGATATTGGCCAGGCTTTCGAGCAGGCGCTGGGAGAACAGGGCAAAGCCGTGCTCGCCATTTCTGGCGGTAAACTCGGCGCTCAAGTCCACAACATAGTCGCGCAGGATGCGTTCAACCCGACTTTCAAGGCTGTCTTCCAGCCAGACCATCGGTGCATCCTGCATGCGTTGATACAAGGCCAGGGGCAAGGCACAACTACCGACCGTGCGGCTTTCGTCTTCGACCACAAAACCCTCATGGCCGCTGGCGCGTTTTTTCAGCACGTCGATGGCCAGGCTGTTTTCAAAGTCGATATTCGACGGCTGCCCGGTGGCCCGTTTGCCAAAACTTGAGCCGCGATGGTTGGCGTGACCTTCCAGGTCCAGGCCGTTAGTGAGCTGTACCAGGACATCGGTCTTGCCGGTGCCGGTCATGCCGCCGAGCACGGTGACGTCACACTGGGCCACGGCATCGTCCAGGGTCTGGATCAGGAAGGTACGCAGGGCCTTGTAGCCGCCAGTGACGCGCGGATAGTCGATCCCGGCATCCTGTTTGAGCCACTGCTGGACAATCTGCGAACGCATGCCGCCACGGAAGCAATACAGGCAGCCATCAGGGTTGGCCCGGGCAAAGTCGGCCCAGGCCTGCAGACGCTCGGCCTTGACCTGCCCCGACACCAGTTGATGGCCCAGCACCACCGCAGCCTGCTGGCCTTGCTGCTTGTAGCAGGTGCCCACCCGCTCGCGCTCGCGGTCGGTCATCAGCGGCAGGTTGACCACACCGGGAAACGCGCCCTTGTGAAATTCAATCGGCGCACGGGTGTCCATCATCGGCCGATCAGTGAGAAACAGTTCGCGGAAGTCGGTTACGTCATCAGCCATCATGACACCTCAACCGCGTACGTCTGTCGCTCAACCAGCTGGCCGATCGGCGCAAGGCTCAGGCCATGCTCGCTGGCCATTTGCAGAAATGCCTGGTTACCGTCCGGGCTCACCGCAACCAGCAGGCCACCGCTGGTTTGCGGGTCGCAGAGCACGCGCTTGTGCAGTTCTTGCAACGGCGACAGCTTGCTGGCGTAGCTGTCAAAGTTGCGCAAGGTGCCGCCGGGCACGCAGCCCTGTTCCAGGTAATACTCTACCGAGGCCAGACGCGGCACCTTGGCGTATTCGATCTGAGCCGTGAGCTGGCTGCCGTCGGCCATTTCCACCAGATGGCCGAGCAGGCCAAAACCGGTGACGTCGGTCATTGCCTTGACCCCGTCAAGTTTGGCGAACTGGCTGCCGATCTTGTTCAGCGTACACATCCAGTCCCGCGCCAGGCCGACATCTTCGGTGCGCAATTTGCCCTTTTTCTCGGCTGTGGTGAGGATACCGATGCCCAGGGGTTTGGTCAGGTACAGCAGGCAACCCGCAGTGGCGGTGTCATTGCGCTTCATCTGGCGCTTGTTGACCACGCCGGTAACGGCCAGGCCGAAAATCGGTTCGGGGGTATCGATGGAGTGCCCACCGGCCAGCGGGATACCCGCGTCATCACATACAGCGCGACCGCCACGGATCACTTCACGGGCCACTTCAGGCGGCAACAAGTGCACCGGCCAGCCCAGAATCGCAATGGCCATCAACGGATCACCGCCCATGGCATAGATATCGCTGATGGCATTGGTCGCCGCAATGCGGCCGAAATCGTAAGGGTCATCGACGATCGGCATAAAGAAGTCGGTGGTCGAGACCACGCCGCGTTCTTCATCCAGCGCGTAGACCGCTGCATCGTCGCGGGAGGCATTGCCGACCCACAATTTGGGGTCAAGGTTTTGCGCGCCGCTGCCGGCAAGGATCACTTCCAGTACCTGAGGCGAAATCTTGCACCCGCACCCCGCACCATGGCTGTACTGGGTCAGGCGGATCGGCTCGCTCATAAAGGTACCTCGGGTCAATTTCAAAGCCACTGATATTAGCAGAGCGGGAGGCTTGCTGTGGGAGCGGGCTTGCTCGCGATGGCATCAATGCGGTTTGTCTGACAGACCGCAGCGTCTGCATCGCAGGCAAGCCAGCTGCCACAGGTTCTGCTTCGTACACATAACCCGGTCCTTACAATTTCCACAGTTATAGAGCCGCCTACAGGGATGACCGGCATGCTGAAAACAGACCTGCCAGTCACATATGTAGTGCTTAAAAATATTCACTACATATATGTTGACGGCACGATTTTCCCCCAGCATTATGCAGACGTCTTCCCCACCGGAAGCGCTGGAAAGGGTTGTTGCAAGCATGCCCGACGAGCTGTCGGGCTGTTCCGGGATAGGTACTGCCCACAAGGCAGAATTGATGAAGCTGAACTGGCTTGATCGTCCGCGTCAAAGACGACAGAGGCTGGCGAAACGTCCTCAAGAGGCTTGTGGCTGATGCGTCATGTCACCCTGGCATCCTGGTTCACGCTGCTCTCCTTCGCTTTACGCTGTTTATGTAGCGTCTGGTTTTACGACTACATACGACGAACTCAAGGCAGATCTGCTTTAGATGGACACTACGTAGCGCTGCAGGTGCAGTTGCGCGAATCAATTAGACAGATCAACGAGTAGTCAAGGAGTTAGCCATGAACCTGAATAACCAACCGACCGTTAACGAACTGGCTCGACTCTTCGCTGCCCAGAAAGACACGCTGAACGACCACATTCTGTGGATCAGCGACGCTGGTGATGTGCGTATCGATGCGGTGACGTCGTGCAAGGAAGAAACCCGATTCGAGGAGGAACGCCCACAAATGCGAGCCCACCTCAAAATGTACCGCCGTGGCCAAGGCTACGTGGGCAAGAAGGCTGCAGCCGATAGCGACTATATGGCGCGAGTCCTGCAAACCTTGACCCTGACCTGGGAAAAGGCTCAAACCGAGCCTGCACTGGTCAAAGTTAACAGCTACAGCTGATAACCCCGCCGTACTGAAAAGCCCCGGATAATCTCCGGGGTTTTTTTACGTTATACCGCCTGTTCCAGCTCAGGGACGGCCTCAAACAAATCCGCCACCAGGCCGTAATCGGCCACCTGGAAGATCGGCGCTTCTTCATCCTTGTTGATTGCAACGATCACCTTGGAATCTTTCATCCCGGCCAGATGCTGAATCGCGCCGGAAATACCGACCGCGATATACAACTGCGGCGCAACAATCTTGCCGGTCTGTCCGACCTGCATATCGTTGGCTACAAAACCTGCGTCAACTGCAGCACGGGAGGCTCCCACACCTGCGCCCAGCTTGTCAGCCAGGGTGTACAGCAGTTTGAAGTTGTCACCGTTCTGCATGCCACGCCCGCCCGAAACGACGATTTTGGCAGCGGTCAGCTCGGGGCGGTCCGACTTGGCCAGCTCTTCACTCACAAACGACGAAGTGCCTGCATCGTGCACTGCGCCAACTGCCTCGACGGCTGCCGCACCACCCACAGCTGCAACCGGATCGAAACCGGTGGCACGTACGCTGATCACTTTTACCGGTGCGCTGGACTGCACGGTAGCAATGGCGTTACCGGCGTAGATCGGGCGGGTGAAGGTGTCCGCGCTGATGACCGAGATGATTTCGGAAATCTGGTCTACATCAAGAACAGCAGCCACCCGCGGCAGGATATTTTTGCCGTTGGCAGTGGCAGCCGCCAGGATATGGCTGTATCCGGCAGCAAGCCCTGCTACCAGCGGCGCAATATTTTCCGGTAACTGATGAGCATAAGCGGCATTGTCAGCAACCAGGACTTTAGCCACGCCAGCGATTTTTGTGGCGGCTTCAGCCACTGCGCCAACACCCTGCCCAGCAACCAGCAAGTGAATATCACCACCAATCTTGCCAGCAGCAGCCACCGTATTCAGGGTTGCCGATGCAACGCCCGCACCATCATGTTCTGCAATTACCAGGACGCTCATAATCAGATCACCTTTGCTTCATTTTTCAGTTTCTCGACCAGTTCAGCCACCGACTTGACCTTGATCCCCGCGCTGCGTGCAGCAGGCGCTTCGACTTTCAGGGTCTTGTTGGTGGAAGCCGTGGAAACGCCCAATGCATCTGGCGTCAGCACTTCAAGCGGCTTCTTCTTGGCTTTCATGATGTTTGGCAGGGACGCATAACGCGGCTCGTTCAAACGCAGATCGGTGGTGATGATCGCCGGCAATTTCAGCGAAACCGTTTGCGCGCCGCCATCCACTTCACGGGTTACGGCAACCTTGTCGCCAGCAACAGTAACTTTCGAAGCGAAGGTGCCCTGACCGAAACCGGTTAGCGCAGCCAGCATCTGGCCAGTCTGGTTGTTGTCGCTGTCGATGGCCTGTTTGCCCAGGATCACCAGCTGTGGCTGTTCCTTGTCGACAACGGCCTTGAGCAGCTTGGCCACGGCCAGCGAGGTCAGATCTTCGGCGGACTCGACGAGAATGGCGCGATCTGCACCCAGCGCCAGCGCGGTACGCAGCTGTTCCTGAGCCGTGGCCGGGCCGATGGAGACGACGACGATTTCAGTGGCAACACCGCTTTCTTTCAGGCGTACGGCCTCTTCCACAGCGATTTCGCAGAAGGGGTTCATCGCCATCTTGACGTTGGCGAGGTCAACGCCGGAGTTGTCCGCCTTGACGCGAACTTTCACGTTGTAATCGACCACGCGTTTGATACAGGCCAGCACCTTCATTGTTTTTCCTCTATGGCTACAGAAGCGATGCCGGAAAATAACGGCATCGCCCACCTGTGTTGATTGCTACGCCTTAAACCGTGGCGGGCTCGACAGGCAAAATCAGTTGATCCGGCACTTCCTGCCCCGAGCTGCGCGCCACGAAGTAGTACACCAGGGCTGGCAGTGTCAGGCCGATGATCCACGAGATATCAGTGCCGCCCAGTTGCTCCACCAAAGGCCCGGTGTAGAAGCTGGTGGCAATAAACGGCAGCTGCACCACCACCCCAAAGGCGTACACCAGAATACCGCGCAGGTTCCAGCGTCCGTATCGGCCATTCGGGTTAGACAATGCGGGTACGTCGTAGCGCTCTTTGCTGATCAGGTAGAAATCCACCAGGTTGATCGCGCTCCAGGGCGTGAAAAACGCCAGCAAGAACAGGATAAAGGCCGAGAAGTCTTTGAGGAACGAATGCTGCCCAAGCAAGGCCAGGCCGGTAGCAAAACCGACCATCAGCAGGATGTAAAACAGACGCAGGGTTTTCGAGATTTCATGGTTGCCGCGAAAACCGCTGACGATCGTCGCCAGTGACATAAAACTGCCGTAGGCATTGAGTGTGGTGATGGTCACTTTGCCAAATACCACACAGAAATACAGCAGCGCTGCCATCGCCCCGCTCGCCCCCATGCCGACGATATACGCCACTTCATGCCCGGCAAAGGCCTCGCCCGCCAGCGCGGCGACAAACACGCCGAACACCATCGAGATCTGCGAGCCCACCACCGAGCCCAAACCTACCGCCAGAAAGGTTTTCAACGACGAAGTGCTCGACGGCAAGTAGCGCGAGTAGTCCGCCACATAAGGCCCGAACGCGATCTGCCAGGACGCTGACAAGGAAATTGCCAGCAAAAAACTACTCAGGGAAAAGTGTTTATTGCTGAGCAACAGGCCAATGTCGTTTTGTGAAATCAGGGTGTAGAACAGATAGAAAAACGCCAGCACCCCGACCACACTCGCCACCCGGCCGATCATATGGATGGTGCGATAACCCAGGATGGTCAGCAGTACGATCAGCGCGGCAAAAATCAGGATGCCCCACGAATCACTCACCCCCACCAGTTGCCCAACCGCCTGCCCGGCCAGCACTGAACCGCTTGCCGAGAACCCCACATACATCAGGCACACCAGCACAATCGGGATCACCGCGCCGTAGACGCCAAATTGCACCCGGCTGGAGATCATTTGCGGCAGACCCAGTTTAGGCCCCTGTGCCGCGTGCAGCGCCATGATGGTGCCGCCAAGCACCTGGCCGATCAGCAGACCGATCAGCGACCAGAACACATCGCCGCCCAACACCACGGCCAGAGCCCCGGTGACAATCGCAGTGACTTGCAGGTTGGCACCAAACCACAAGGTGAACTGGCTGAACAGGCGCCCATGGCGCTCCGACTCAGGGATGTAATCTATCGAACGCTGTTCGACCAGCGTGGCCCGCGGTGAATCCTGATTGAGCGTGGACATAAGCAGTTCCTTCGGGCTGGCACCACAGGAGGTGCGCCGTGTTGTTTTGGGAAAGACTTTTCCAATCCTTGCGCGGCTGATTATCGGGCAGCGTCGAGCAAGGCGCGGGAGATGATGATTTTTTGCACCTCGGAGGTGCCTTCAAAAATCCGCAAAATCCGCGCATCGCGTACATAGCGCTCCAGTGGCAGGTCGCGGCTATAACCATACCCCCCGTGCAACTGCAGTGCGGCATCGGTGATAAACCCGGCGCATTCGGCAGCCACCAGTTTGGCGGTGGCCGAATCCAGGCTGAAACGCTCGCCGCTGTCACGTCGGGCAGCGGCTTTCATGGTAAGCATGCGCGCGCTTTCAAGTTGCGCGTACATATCGGCCAGGCGCCATTGCGTGCCTTGATAAGCGGCCAGCGGCTTGGGCCCGATCTGCCGTTCACGCACCCAGTTCAGGCTGGCTTGCAGGGCCGCATTGGCAATCCCCAGGGACATGGCCGCCACCTCAACACGCCCACGATCGAGCACTGCCATGGCCGTGTTGAATCCCTGACCTTCTACGCCGAGCAGCGCCGATTCCGGCAACCAGCAGTCCAGCGCCAGCTCATAGATGGTACTGCCGCGCAGACCCATGGTTTTTTCCGGACTGGAAAAGCTGATGCCTGCCGTGCCCCGGGGCACCATAAAGGCACTGATCCCCTTGTGACCTGCGTCTGCGTCGGTCTTGACGTAGAGCACGATAAAATCGGCTTCCTTGGCATTGGTGATGTAGTGCTTGCTGCCACGCACACGCCAGCCGCCTTCCTCACGCACGGCGCGGCTGCGCATATCAGCGGGGTTGGAGCCGGCAGCCGGTTCGGTCAGGGCAAAGGCGCCGAGCAATTCACCGCTGGCTGCCCGTGGTAACCATTCCTGTTTCTGTTCCTCGCTGCCGCCGAGCAGGATCGAATCGGTGGCCAGAAAGTGCGCGGTCATGGCCGATGCCGTCGAGGCACAGGCCCCCGCCACCGCTTCCACCACGCGGCTCATCGCCAGGCTACCGATGCCCAGGCCGCCATATGCTTCTGGCAGGTTGACGCCCATACAGCCCAGATCGCTCAACGCCCGGATACTGGCCAGGCAAAAGCTTTCGGTTTCGTCATAGTGCTGGGCCAGCGGCTGGATCACTTCACGGGCCACTTGCTCGGCGCTTTCAACCACGGCCAGTTCTTCTGCGGTCATTTCAAAGTTCATGGGTGCTCTCCTGCTTTACAAAAGCCAAATTCGGCGTTGTCGGCGCCCAAACGCGGGGCGATGGTGGTGGCATGGGGTTTACGGCCATTGAAGAACACCGGTTGCGGCACCAGTGCCAGCGCCGCGCCTTCTGGTTGAAACTGCAACTGCCGAACCCAGGCATGCTCACTGCTGGCAGCCTGTTGCAGATCCCACACTGGCGACGACGGCACCCCGGCATCAAGCAAGCCGTCGCACAACTGCCCGACGCTGTGCTGCGCCGTCCAGGTCTCGATGACGGCGCGCAATGCCGGCTCGTTGAGGGTGCGCCGGGTGTCATCGATAAAGCGCGCATCAGTGGCCAGTTCCGGCTGACCCATGCACTGGCAAAGGCGCTCGAACAAACGATTGCTCGCCACCGCAATCACCACCAGGCCATCCGCGGCGCGGTAGGTGTCAAACGGCGTGGAGACCGGATGCCGATTGCCCACCAGCCCAGGGGCTACACCGTTGGCGTAGAGGTTGGACAGCCCGGTCACTTGCAGGCTGAACAGCACGTCGAACATAGCCACGTCGATGTACTGCGGCCCTGGCGCATGCCGCTCGCGGGCAAATAGCGCCGAACTGATCGCCCAGGCCGCATAGACCCCGGCACACAGGTCACCGATGGCCTCGCCGCTGCGGGTCGGGCCAGTGGCGGCAAATCCGGTAACGCTCATCAGGCCGGACATGGCTTGCGCAACAATGTCGTAGGCCGGGCGTTTGGACAGTGGGCCGTCCTGGCCGAAACCGGAAATACTGGCGTAGATCAAACGTGGGTTGTGCTGCTTGAGACTGTCGAAATCGATGCCCAGGCGCTGCGTCACACCGGGACGGAAGTTCTCGACCACCACATCGGCATCGGCCACCAACTCGTAGAAACGCTGGCGATCCGCCGGGTTTTTAAAGTCGATTTCAACGCTGCGCTTGCCGCGATTGATCAGGCCAAAATAAACACTTTCGCCCTCCAGAAACGGTCCCAGGTGGCGAGCATCATCACCCTCCTCGGGCACCTCGAACTTGATCACATCGGCGCCCAGATCCGCCAGCATCGCGGTGCAATGCGGCCCGGCCAGTACGCGGCTGATATCCAGCACCCGTACTCCCTGCAGTTGTTGCGTAAACGGATTGTTGTCCATGCTCCCCCCTCAAATGCTCATGCTGTGCAGCAAGTGCACACTTATACCAACCTGTATGTACAAGTGAATGCAAGCGAAGGGCCAACACGCCGGAAGCACTCTGCCTCCAGCACCAGATTAAGATTTAAATATGTTCAAAATCAGCTAGTTAAAAACTTTAAGTTTTTAACATGAAAAAGATAACGCCAAAATAACCCGCAGAAAACTGCCGCAACTTTGTGCATAAACAGGCGGGAAGGTAACAAAAACGCACCAAAAGTAACGTGAGTAACACATCGTCACCCGCGAGCTGTCAGTTACCGCATTGGCCTTGCAAGCGATAACGCGACCCCGGATAAACCAGCCGGGCACATCCCACTAGCCCCTGGGCGGCCCAGGTACGGCGACGAATCAGCAGGCAGGGTTCATTGCGTTTGACGTTGAGCAAGCGGCATTCCGCAGACTTGGCATGAATAGCCTCCACCTCATGCTCGCCGCCGGTCAGTGGCGCCAGGTTCATCAGGTAGGCATAGGCCGTGGTACGGGTGAAGTCCTGTTGCAGATACTCAGGGGCAATCTCGGCATTTACATAGCGCTCTTCGATCTGCACCGGCACATCATTTTCGTAATGCACCATCAGCGAGTGGAAGAAGCGTTTGACACCGTCAAGGGCAAACGGCAGCACAGGCGTGACCTTGGCCGGGACTTCTTCGAGCACAATCACTTCGCAGCGATGCACATGCCCACGGTCGGCGATTTCCTGGGCGATATTGCGAATCTCGAACAACGCCGCATTGCCTTTGGGCACGGCAACGAAGGTGCCAACCCCTTGCATACGTACCAGCAGCCCTTCGATGGTCAGCTCGCGCAAGGCGCGATTGATGGTCATGCGACTCACACCCAGCAGGGCCAGCAGTTCACTTTCCGAGGGCAGTTTGGAGTTGGGCAGCCAGGCCCCTGAACGGATTTTTTGCGTAATGGCCTGTTTGACCCGCGCATACAGCGGCGCGGGGCTCTCGATGGAAAATGACTCAAGGGATGAATTGTCATCGACTGACTTGGACACAACGACTCCTGTTCGTGGGGCTGGGCATGCAGCCGGGCTGCGCCAGTCTACGCGCAGGCCGGGCGAAGCAAAACGGGGGATTAACGCGGCATGTAATCCCGTTGCCAACGCCGCGGAATGCGCAGCGACAGCAACCCCAAAACAGCAGCAAAAGCGGCACTGAACAACATGGCCTTAAGGCCCAATTGTGCCTCCAGCACGGCACCCAGTACCGCGCCCAGCAACATCCCGGTCCAGGGCACCAGTTGTACGCGCCAGCCACTGCGCCGCTCACCCAGCAACCAGCGGCCCAGACCCCGACCGAAACGCGACAATGCCCCGGTCACATAGGTCAGCCCCACCGGCAGGCCATTGACCTGTTCCACCGCCGCATTGAGCATGCCCATCGCCACAATGGCCGCCAGCAGCGCGGGTACTTGTGTGGCAAACGGCAGCAGGGCCGATGCACACAACAGGCCCGCAATCACCAGCATCAACGGCAACGCACGGCGCCCGCCCCAACGGCCCAGCAATACCCCCAGGGCATTGCCGAGAATAAACGCCAGCACCGCAAACAACAGGCGCACCGCCATACCCACGTCACCGTCACCAATGGCCACCGCCAGACGTGTGGTGTTACCACTCATAAATGAAACGAAATCACCGGTGGCCAAAAAGCCGATGGCATCGGTCATCCCGGCCAGCACCGACAGGCTGGCAACCATGGCCAGCCCTACGCGGCCGCGCCAGGCACGAACACGAAGATGCACGGGGTTGCTCGGTTTTCGCAGTGGCGCTGGAAGCATGGCGTTAGCCTCTGTAGGAATACCAGACTAAAGGGTGAACGATTTTGTCATATAAAAAAGCCACCATAGCATTCGTCCTGTAGGACTATTCCCGATATAGCGCAGGTAAAATCGAACCAATTGCGAAAAAGGCATCTAATAAACGCTTCTGCCAAGGATGGGAGGCTCAGATTTTGCCGTAATGACAAGGATCAACACAGTGGCGCAGCTGCCCGCTGTGCCAGGCCGATCAGCCTTAACAGTTGTATGCAGAAGAACCCCCATGACCCAGTCTGTTTGGATTAAACCTCGACTCAAGCCCTATGCACTGGCGGCGATTCCGCTGCTACTGATTGCTGGCGCCGTGACGCTGGCGGTACACGCGGATGACGTCTTTGCCCGGCCGGTAGACGGTGTGCAAACCCTGGTATTTTTGCGCCACGCCGAAAAACCCGCCGATGGCCTCGGCCAGCTTACCTGCCAGGGACTCAACCGGGCGATTGACCTGGCCACCCTGCTGCCGCAACGCTACGGCAAGGCCGACTACGTGTTTGCCGCCAACCCTTCGCGCCAGGTCGAAGAAGGCGCCGACGATGACGCCTACAGCTACGTGCGCCCGCTGATGACCATCAACCCCAGCGCTATCAAGCTAGGCTTGCCGATCAATCTGGAGTACTCGGCCAACGACACCCGCCAACTGGCCAAAGAGCTGACTGACGACCAGTACCACAGCTCAACCATCTACACCGCCTGGTCCCACGGCTACTTGCCGGAACTGATCAACAGCGTCGCCAGCCAGGCACTGGGCAAGAAAACCTCGTTGACCGAAGACTGGTCCGGTGGCGACTTCGACTCCCTGTATGTGCTGACCCTGACCTGGAAAGACGGCAAGGCTACCCTGCTCAGCCGCGTCGACAAGCAAGACCTCAACAATGGCGCCAAGGCCTGCCCGACCTGATCAGCCTGCCCGCACATCACGGCGCGAGCACGGTTCGCGCCGGGGCATGACGACGCACTGCCCAGCTGACACCCCCCAGCAGCATCAGCACCGCCAGGGCTTCCAGCACGTTGGGCCAGCGTTGCAGGTAGATAAAACCGTAGAGCAGCGCAAACACCGTTTCAAACACTATCAACTGCCCGCTCAGGGTCAGCGGCAAACGCCGGGACGAGGCATTCCACATGCGATTGCCAAACCACGAACCGAGCACCGCGCAGGCCAGGTTGACCAGCCAGAACATCTGCCAGCGCTGATCAGTGGCCTCGACCGTCACCGCGTCCACAGCCAGTACATGGGCGACACCCCAGATCAGCACACCGAGCACCCCGGTGGTGACACCCCACAGCGTCGACCACTCGCCACTTTCAAAGCGGCTGTGCTTTAAATACCGCGCATTCTCGATTGCAAACCAGCTCCAGCACGCCAAGGCCCCGATGCCACACAGCACCCCCAGCACCTTGGTGCCCAGCGGCTGTGACGAAGTAGCGCCGAACAGCGCTTCGAGGTTGATGCAAAGCACCCCGCCGAGTACCAGCAGCAGCGGCCACACCAGCCTCGCCAGCGGCACCGCCCCGGCATCGCGGCGGCCCAGCCAGGTAATGCTCAGCGGCAAAACCCCGATAATCAGGGAGGCCACAGCGATACCCACCCACTGCACCGAAGCCGCCAGCAGCATGTAATAAATCAGATTGCCCAGCAGGGCGAACTTGACCAGTGTCAGCACATCGCGGCGGGTGAGCTGGCGCAGCAAGCGTCGGGCATTGGGCAACAACAACGCCAGCGACACCGCGCCATACACAATAAAGCGCCCGCAACTGAGCAGCAGCGGGCTGAATTCCGGCAACAACTTGGGCACCAGAAACACCAGCCCCCAGACTGCACCTGCCATGCCGGCATAGACTATCCCGCGTTTCATTGACTGCTCTCAAATTGTTGAATATCGACAGAGGGTAGGCAGTTCAGAGGTGCGGCACAAAAGATCATTTGGCATACTGGCATTCCACTAAGGAATGGCTTACACCAATATCCCGTTCCTCGCCTCCTCGTAGTCGCTGACGAGCTACGAAGGCTGCGATCGGCGGCACAGCCATCGTGAAACGGGCGCTACGGTGAGCCTGGTTAACCGCACAGGCAGGGTTTATGGCGGACTCGCAGGAGCGCCGTTCCACGCCAATCGCAGCCTTCGCTCCTCGGCAGCGACTACAGGCACACTATGTAATCAGGCCGAATGGAGGCCACTGTGAACCGCTACCACAAACACTTGCCGCCTCTGGACAGCCTGATCACCTTCGAGGCCGTCGGCCGCAATGGCAGCTTTACCCGCGCCGCCAGTGAGCTGTGCCTGACCCAAAGCGCGGTGAGCAAACAAATCCGCGCCCTGGAAGACAACCTCAAGCTGGCCCTGTTCGAGCGCCAGGCCCGAGGTATCTGCCTGACCCAGGCCGGGGCCAGCCTGTTCAGCGAAGTCAGCACCCTGCTCGAACGCCTGCAACACAGCGTCAATCGGATCAAGGCTGCCCACGCGCCCAATGCCGTGACGGTGCTCTGCACCCACGCCGTCGCGCAGTTCTGGTTGTTCCCGCGACTGCTTGCATTCAACACCGAGCACCCGTCGATTACGGTGAATATTCATGCCAGCAACGATATCGACGAATCCAGCGTCGCCGATTACGACTTTTGCATCCTCTATGGCGCTGGCCAGTGGTCATCCCTGAGTGCCGAGCCGCTGTTTGCCGAGAAGGTCTACCCGGTCGCCCGCCCCGACCTGATACTGGCCGAAATCAGCCAACCCGCCGACCTGCAGGGCTTGCCCCTGATCGAGCTGGACGCTTCGGGCTGGAACTGCATGGACTGGCGCGACTGGTTCAGGCATTTTGGCCTTGAGCACAAGGCCGATGCACAACGACCGACCTTCAATCAGGTCACCCTCGCCTACCAGGCGATCGTGCAAGGCATGGGGGTGGGGCTGGGCTGGGACTTTATGGTTCGGGACAAAATCGAGCGTGGCGAACTGCGCCGCGTCGGCCCATTTGAATTTTTCAGCACAAACGCCGACTATCTGGCGCACTCTCGGCCAAAAACGCTGTCAGATGCAGCAATTACTTTCCAGCGCTGGCTGCTCGACGACGCCCGGCGCAACCAATTTCCGATTTGCACACAGTTCAAGGTACATGCATGAAGATCCGCGTTATCGGTTCACCCCTGCTTATTGCAGCACTGCTGGGACTGGCGGGCTGCGCAACCCCAAGCGTTGTCACCTTGCAAAACGGTACGCAATACCTGACCAAGGATCTGCCCGTCACCACCAATAAGGACGGCTTCTATGAGTTCGACGACATCGCCGGCAAACATATCAAGGTCAGGGCCGAGGATGTATCAACGATCAAGACGGATTGACAGGCCGCGAC
Organism: Pseudomonas sp. B414; assembly: GCF_055408445.1. NCBI lineage: Bacteria > Pseudomonadati > Pseudomonadota > Gammaproteobacteria > Pseudomonadales > Pseudomonadaceae > Pseudomonas > Pseudomonas sp. B414. The sequence goes on from NZ_JBUZTQ010000008.1 coordinate 71,209, forward strand.
GAGCTGCAGCGTTGCAGCTCGTCACCTGCTACGAACCCTATTCGTTCAACGCATCCAGCAGCCGGTAGTAGCTGATACCTGCCGCCACATACAGACGCTGCAAGCTGTGGAAGGGAATCCGGCGAATTGGCGTGACCGGGAACGGGAAGTCATTGCTGGCTCCCGAAATACGCGCCGCCAGGTGCTTGCCCAGGGTTGTCGCCATAGCAATACCACGCCCGTTGTAACCCATCAGGATCGACAGGCCCGGCTGCGGCTCGTGCAACTGCGGCAACACGCTGTGGTTAAGCGCCACCCGGCCGCTCCAGCGGTACTCGATCGCCACCCCCGCCAACTGCGGAAACAGGCTGACCAGCGAGCGTTCCAGATGCGCCCAGTCCTCGGCACGGCGCGGCTCGGAAAACGGCCCGCGCCCACCGAGCAGCACGCGGCCCTGGGCATCCTGCTTGAAGTACAGCAACAGCCGTCGCGCATCCGAACACACTTCACCACCCGGCAAAATGGTTTTGCGCAGTTCCGGTGAAAGCGGTCGGGTGGCAATCAAAAAGCTGTTGGCCGCCAGCACCGTTTGCCGCAACCCCGGCCACAACCCATCGGTGTAACCATTGGTGGCCAGCACCACACGGTCGGCCGTGACGCTGTGGCCCTGCGCGGTAGCCAGTTGCCAAAGCGGGCCAATGCGACGCAGGTCTGTCACCCGGCTGTCGCTGTGAATGGTCACGCCACGGCCCAGCGCCGATCTGGCCAGGCCGCGGGCATAGTTAAGCGGGTGCAGGCTGCCAGCACGAGGGTCAACCCAGCCACCGACATAATTTTGTGTACCGATACGCTGGCAAACGGCATTGGCATCCAGCAACTCGGCCGCCACGCCACGCTGCTGCCATTGCCGGGCGCGGTGCTCCAGGGCCTTCATGGTAGTGCTGGAAAACGCCGGCTGAATCCAGCCCTTGCGCGTAGCATCACAGGCAATGCCGTACTCGCGAATCAACGAAAACACTTCGTCCGCCGCACCGCCACATGCCTCGATAATCTTCTCACCACGCTCGCCACCAAAGCGTTCGAGCAACTGATCCGGGTCGTACTTGAGCCCGGGAATCACCTGCCCGCCATTGCGCCCCGAGGCGCCCCAACCCGGCTCGCCGGCATCCAGCACGCAGACGCTGACCCCTGCCTCGGCCAGACGCAATGCGGTCACCAGCCCGGTATAACCGGCGCCGACAATCGCCACATCCACCCGTTTGTTTTCCGCCAGCGGCCGGGTCAGTGCACCGGGGCGAGCAGTAGCCGACCACAGTGAAGGCGGCAGTATCAGTTTCGACGGTGCTTTCATGTGCGCCTGCGCAGTGCAAAACGTCGTTCCAGACGACGCAAACCATAGGACAGCGGCAAGCTCATCGACAAATAGAGCAACGCCACCAGGGTGTAGACCGTCATGTTTTCAAAGGTCGACGATGCGATCAGCTGCCCCTGCCGAGTCATTTCAGCCACAGTGATGGTCGACACCAACGACGAGTCCTTGAGCATCATCACCAGGGTGTTGCCATAGGGCGGCAAGGCAATGCGAAACGCCTGGGGCAGTACGATGCGGCGCATGATCATCAGACTGCGCATGCCAAACGACTCGGCGGCCTCGATCTGGCCCAGGTCAATGGCCTGGATCCCGGCCCGGAAATTCTCGGCCTGATAGGCCGAATAAGCGATGCCCAGACCGATCACCCCGGCCTGCATGGCGCTGAGCTGGATGCCGAAATCGGGCAAAACAAAATAGATATAAAACAGCTGCACGATAATCGGCAGCCCGCGAATCACATTGACCACACCAATGGCGAACAATGCGATGGCGCGAATTTTCGAAACCATCATCAGCGCAAACAGCAGGCCGATCACCGAACTGAGCACAAACGAGCCCGCAGTGACCTGCACCGTGACCACTGCGCCCTTGAGCAGAATCGGAAGAAAGTCCAACGCATCCTGGAGAAACATAAACTACCCGTACACCGCTACAAGAAGCGGCCCACCGCCACGCGGGGGCCACAGAATCATCAGTTCAGCTGCCACTTCTCGATGATGCGTTGCAGCGAGCCGTCAGCCTTGATCGCTGCGATACCCTTGTTCACCTGCGCCAGTTTCTCGGCGTCGCCCTGACGCATCACCAGGCATACATCGCCCATCACCACCGGCACATAGCTGCTCGACAGTTTAACGTCCGGGTTTTTACCCTGGGCCAACTGGTAGGCGATGATCGGACGATCACCGAACGCGGCCTTGATCCGGCCCAGTTTCAGGTCGCGCATCATGTCGGGAATGGAGTCGTAGCTGCGCACTTCCTTGAAGCCGCCGTGTTTGTTCAGGGCATCGAGGAACACTGTGCCCACTTGCGCACCGACCACTTCACCGGCCAGGTCAGCCATGGTCTTGTATTCTTTCTGGTCGTCAGCCTGAACGATCAGGCCTTCGCCGTAGCTGAAGATCGGATCGGAATACTGCACAACCTTTTCACGCTCAGGGGTCTTGAGCATGGCGGCGGAAATCAGGTCAATCTTGTTGGTGGTCAGCGAAGGAATCAGTGCAGCAAAGGTGGTTTGCTGGATCTCGGTATCAAACCCGCCGGCCTTGCCCACAGCTTCAGCTGCGTCGACCATCATGCCCTGGATTTTCCCGCTCTTGATATCGAGGAAGGTAAACGGGATGCCCGTTGCCGTCGCTCCGACTTTATAGACAGGCTCTGCAACAGCGCTGGCTGGTCCGATCAACCCTGCAGCCATTGCGCATACAAGCGTCAGCACTTGAAAAGGTTTTTGCATAGCGAATCTCCCTGTGGTCGCTTTTATTGTGGCGTTGCGGCACTCAATTAGCCTTGTAGCCTCTGGTACAAAATGCCGCCATCGACTATAACCAATTTACTTAAATCGTAAAGAGATTTATAAATATCGACTATCGATATTTGAAGATCTGAAAAATGCCTAGGATGCGCCATGAGCGATAACAACAACCCTCTTTTCAACCAGTCACTGGAAAAGGGCCTGGCCGTGCTTCGCGGCTTCGGGGCTGCACGGCGCACCATGACCCTGGCCGATATAGCAGTAGCTGCGGACATCAGCAAAAGCTCGGCCCAGCGCATGGTGCATACCCTTGAAGAGCTCGGTTATATCCGCAAGCACCCGCAAAGCCGGCGCTTCCAGCTGACACCAAAGGTGATGGAGATTGGCTACAACTATCTGGCTGCGGACATCCTGGTCGATGTAGCCAACCCCTACCTGGCCGAGCTCAACCAGATCACTGGCGAAACGGTCAACCTGACCGAGCCCGACGGGTTGGACATGGTGTATGTCTCGCGCTTTGTTGCGCCGAAATTTATCCCGATCCATATGCCCATTGGCAGTCGCATCCCCATGTATTGCACCGGGGCTGGCCGGGCCTACCTGAGCGGTCTGGCAGATGACGAGATTCATGGCGTGCTGCAAGACAGCCAACTGGTTGAGTTGACGCGCTACACCCTGACCGATCCCGCAGCCATCTTTGAGCGCGTGCAAACCAGCCGCAAACAGGGTTATGCCACCAACAAGGAAGAGATGTTCCTGGGTGACATGACCCTGGCCGCACCGATTTTCAACAACAATGGCCAGCCGGTGGCTGCCGTGCATGTGGTTGTGCCCAGCAGCCGCTGGACCCTGCAGGAAGCCGAAGACAAACTGGCCTCAAGCGTCATCCAGTGCGCCCGGTCGATCAGCACCTCGATCAGGACGTTGTAGCCCCCAACCCATTCGCCAAACACAATTTTGAGTCTTGCAGGGACTAGTGTGGGAGCGGGCTTGCTCGCGATGCAGGCGCTGCGGTCTGTCAGGCGAACCGCGTAGATGCCATCGCAGGCAAGCCAGCTCCTACAGCTTTCGCAACCTGAAGAGTCCGAGCCTTGCAGCTCCCACAGAGAGCAAGGCTCTTCAGGTATCATGCCGCGCTATTTCCCTGCGTTCGGTAACTCTCTATGTCCAGTCTCTCCCCAGCCACCCCCGCCAGAGGCTGGTCATTCTGGTGGAAGCCCCTGCTGTTTCTGCTGGTCGCCGGTATTGGCCTGTACTACGTCAAGTGGTCGCCCTACTACTTCAAGGCCTTTGTCGCCGCCGACAACCACAGCATCGGCGCTTCGATCCTCAACGATAACCAGGGCGAACCCATAGCCGCTGCACTGGCCTATGCCAAGGTGTACTTCCTGGCAATCTGGAAAGCCGCCGTACTGGCGGTGATCCTCGGCTCGCTGATCCAGGTGCTGATCCCCCGTGACTGGCTACTGCGCCTGTTCGGCAAAGCGGGCCTGGGCTCGACCCTGCGTGGCGGCCTCTTCGCTCTGCCGGGCATGATGTGCACCTGCTGCGCCGCCCCTGTGGCCGCTGGCATGCGTCGACAAAAAGTCTCGGTGGGCGCCGCACTGGCCTTCTGGATCGCCAACCCGGTGCTCAACCCGGCCACCCTGGTATTCATGGGCTTTGTCCTGGGCTGGGGCTTTAGCGCCTTGCGCCTGGTGGCTGGCCTGGTGCTGGTGATTGGCGTGTCGCTGATCGCACAACGCATCTCGCGCCCTGAGAGTATTCCCGATGCCGCGCTGGACGCGGTGTCCGAAGCCAGTGTGGTGGATCAGCAGAGCTTCTTCAGCCGCTGGGGCCGCACCCTGTGGCAGCTGTTCTGGAACACCATTCCGGTCTATCTGCTGGCGGTGCTGTTGCTGGGCGCGGCACGGGTGTGGCTGTTCCCCCATGTGGACGGCGCCATGAGCGACAGCCTGATGTGGCTGGTACCGCTGGCCATTGTCGGCACGCTGTTCGTGATCCCGACAGCGGCGGAAATCCCCATTGTGCAGACCATGATGACCCTGGGCATGGGCACCGCCCCTGCCGTGGCGCTGTTGATGACCCTACCCAGCGTCAGCCTGCCGTCGCTATTGATGCTGCGCAAGGATTTCGACACCCGGGTACTGGTCAGCGTGGCGCTGATGACCATGCTGATCGGCGTGCTTAGCGGTCTGGTGGGGATGTGGTTGCTCTGACAATCCTGCAATAACCCCTGCAAGGCCGGGATGTGGTGAGCTGCGCCAAACCTGTGGGGCTTGCCTGCGATGCAGGCGCTACGGTCTGTCAGGCGAACCGCAGCGATGCCATCGCGAGCAAGCCCGCTCCCACAAAAAGCTTCGACCTATCAGTTGCTGCCCAGGATCAACCCGCGGTAATGCCCCGGGTTGGTCCCCGACCATTTGCGAAAGGCCTTGTAAAACGAGCTGGTATCGGCAAAGCCCAGGCGCAGGGCGATGTCGGCAAAGCTGTGGTCGGGCTCGGCCAGCCAGGCAATCGCCAGTTCCTTGCGCACCCCGTCCTTGAGACCTTGAAAGGTCTGCCCCTCCTCTGCCAGACGGCGACGCAGGGTCGAGGCCGACATGCACAGGCTCTGCGCCATGCCCTGGGTTTCCGGCCATTGCGCAGCAGGCAGTTGACGCAAATCCTGTTTGATCTGGCTGGCCAGGCTTTGCGGGTCACGGTACTTGACCAGAATATTGGCCGGTGCCTCGGCCAAAAACCGCTTCAATTCCTGGGCATTGCGCCTGATCGGCGCATCCAGGCAATCGGCTGCAAAGATCATCCGCGTGCGGGGCCGTTCAAAGCGCAAGTTTTCGGAAAACATGACTGCGTAGTCTTCGCAGTAATCGGGCGCTGCACAGCGCAGCTCAATAGCCAGAATCGGAATCCGTCGCCCGGCCAGCCAGCAGGCCACGCCGTGCACGATCATCCAGTAGGTGAAGTAGGCAAAGCCCCGACCGGGCAGCTGATCGGGCTCCTGCAGGACAATCTCCGCCAGGCTTTGCTGACGCACCAGGCGCGCCGGTAAACGTTCGAGCATCAACGACAGAAACCCCAGCACCACTTCCAGCCCCTGGGCCAGGGTCGGCTGGGCCATGGCCGTGCGGCACATAAACTCCAGGCTGCCGGAACGCAGCTGGCGCGGATCCATACCAAAGAATTCGTCATCCATGCGCCGCGCCAGCAGCCGCCACATCCGTGCATACACCAGCGCCGGCACCCGGGCATCCGGCACCTCAAGCAAGCCGGGATCGATACCGACCTTGTGCAACACTTCGTCCGTGGCACTGCCCGGCGCACAGCTCTGCAACAGCGCCTCGCGTACCAGTTGAATGGAGATGGTGTCCTTGTTCAGCATTGGCGCCGTTCCATGCCTGATGACGTATAGATGACGGCCATCTTAAGCAGCACAGATCAAAAAGCCAGCACCGGATAAGTACTGGCCACACTCACTCATCAATCAGCGGTTATCTACCGTGGTGATTTCACGGCGCTCGGCCATGCTTTGCGGCACGCTGGCTTCATCGGTGAAAAACTGCTGATACCACTCGCGCAGCTGATACACCGGGCCGTCACCCTCAGCCAGCACCGGGTTATTGACACGCACCTTGTGGGTCCAGATATCCACGTCCTGATAGAACGAGTCGCGGTTGCGCTGCACATAGTCCAGGGCCAGGGCTTCGTTTTGCTCCGGGGTCCAGCCCGGCACTTTCTTGACCATGCAGCCAAAGCGCAGCTCAAAGCTGTTGGGGCCGATCGGTACATGGCAGTTGAGCAGGATGGACTTGATTTCCTGTCCGTCGAACACCGCACTCATACGCGTCAGGTGAGTGGCCGGGCCGTAGTAAGCCGACTCTGCGACCAGATCCCCGCCCAGCCGTTCGGAGTCACCGTGGAAGATCTGGTGAGCGATATGGCCTTCGAAAATATTGTGGAAGTACTTGGTCGGTGTGCCATGCACCGGGCCGAAATGCTGGGCGTCCACCAGGTTGTCGACCAGCTCGCGGGGGTTGGTGTCGATGACCAGCTTGTCCATATGCCAGCTGTGCAGCCACTCATCGCTGTCCATCTCCGGCAGATGGGGGATCACCACATCTTCGGCAGGCGGCTTGCCTTCGGGGTTGTTCCACACAAACAGCAGGTTGTTTTCTTCGCAGGTCAGCCAGGCACGGGTTTTGGCCTTGGGCGGAATGCGTTTGCAGTAAGGGATCTCGACACACTTGCCGCTGGCATCGTACTGCCAGTGGTGGAAGGGGCAAACCACGCGGTCGTTCTCGATGGTGCCTTGGGACAGGTCAGCGCCCATATGCGGGCAATGGGCGTCCAGCACGCTGATTTCACCCTTGGAGGTGGCGAACGCCAGCAGCCGTGAACCAAACACATTCAGAGTATGCAGCTTGCCATCACGGAATTCGTCCGCCTCGCCCAGACAATGCCAGCCGCGACCGAAGCGTGGCGACAAAGCGTTCTCGACGTGAATTTCAGCGAGTTTAGTCATTTTTATTATTCCTCAGGTTAAGGGCCAGGGCGCTTTACTGAGTAATCTTCACCGAGGTCGATGGCGGGTTCATCGTTCAGATGGACTAGGTGCAGGACCAGGAACAGAACCTGTGGGAGCGGGCTTGCTCGCGATTCAGGCGACGCGGTCTGTCAGGAGAACCGCAGCGCCTGAATCGCGAGCAAGCCCGCTCCCACAAGGGGTTTTGTGACGGACCTTAGCGCCATTCCTCAACAATCCCGTGCTCCCGGGCAAACGGCTGGCAGTGGATGGTCTTGCACTGGTGGTCGACCGCAGCCTCATGGGTAGCCAGCCACAGCATCACCGCCGCAGGCACCTCGGGCGGCGCCGAGCCTGCGCGCAAGGCAATCACACCCTTGTCGCCGATGGTGGCGCGCAGTGCGTCAGTGGTTACTACCCCCGGATTCAGGGTATAGGCCCGTATACCGCGATCACCGAACTCCACCGACAAAATGCCCGACAACCGCGACACCATCGCCTTGCCCGCACCATAGGCATAACCCCAGCCGCCTTTGCCCGCAGCCACCGGCGGATCGGTCTCGCCAGCGCCGGAGGTAACGTTGATCACCACCCCGCCGCCCTGCTCGAGCATCTGGCTGACCACGGCGCGGGTCAGCAGAAACGGGGTCATCATATAGCCCTGAAATACCCGTTCCAGCGTCTCGGGTTGCAACTCCATAAACGCTGCATTCAAATCGCTGCCCTGATAAATGGCGTTGTTGACCAGCACATCCACCCGACCGTATTCGGCGAACGCCGCCCGGCTTGCGGCGAGCACCGACTCGCTGTCGAGCAAATCCATGGGCACCACCAACGCCTTGCGCCCCAGTTCGCGGATCGCCGCCGCCGTCCCGTTCAAACTGCCAGGCAGCGGCGTGCCGTCCGGGTTACGCAAGCCGTGGGCATGACTCTGACCTTCCTCCAGGCTGCGGGCGCTGATGGCCAGATCAAAACCGGCACGGGCAAACGCCAGCGCAGTTTCACGTCCGATGCCACGGCTGGCACCGGTGATAAATGCCACTTTGTTCATAAGCATTCCTTAAAGTCAGAAGCGCTGCGCACGCACCATTGCGTCCATCCCGCCATCCACAAACACCACACTGCCAGTCACAAAACTGGCCTGTTGCGATTGCAGAAAAGCCACCACCCGGGCGATTTCAGCCGGGTTGCCGGCACGCCCCAATGGCGCGACAAATTCGCGTACGGCCTTGCCGAAGCGTGCATCGTCCTTGGCCGCTTGATGCAGCGGAGTTTCCACTGCACCCGGCGCCACCACGTTCAAGCGTATGCCCTGGGCCGCCCATTGCACCGACTTGCGCCGGGCGTCACAGGTCACCGCGTATTTGGAGCTGGCATAGGCGATATGGGGCTGGCCCAGGGCATTGGCCAGTTCCAGCGCCAGTGTCTCGTCACCGCCGAGCAAGGCAGCAACCATCGGTTGTTGATCGGCACCAGGCTGGGTCGCCGCCACCGAACCAATCACCAGCGCGGCCGGGTTTTCACCCTTGGCCAGGGCATCCGCCAGGCCGTCCAGCAGTTCGCTGACGCCGAAGTAATTGACCGCCAGCACCAGACTGCTGGATGCAGCCGTAACCCCAAGCCCGGCGCAGCACACCAGTCCGTCGAGCACCCCGCCCGACTGTTCGAGCACCTGCGCCACTGCCGTCTGGCGTCCGGCACGGGTCGAGAGGTCGGCAACCACCTCGGCATTGGCCCGGTCAATCCCGATAATGCGGTGGCCCGCCTCGCGCAATAGCGTGCACACGGCGGCGCCGATCCCGGAAGCGGAACCGCTGACAGCTGTAACTGGCATAAGACTTTCCTTGATGATGCAGGCGCAGGCGGCCTGACTGAAGGGCAACCGACAGCGCCGCTCAAGCGCCACTGCCAGCCGGTAAACCATCCTTAAGCGCTTTTGCGAATGGGCCGCGCCAGCTGTGGCGCCGGAACTATAGACTCAGCCGCTCGCAAGGCGCACTTGGGCTTTCCCAACGCGACCACGCTGTTCAGCAGAATCCTTACCAGTTCGGTCTGACGGCGTACCCCGGTCTTGGAGAAGATCGAACGCAGATGCGCCCGCGCAGTGTTGCGGCGGATATTGAGGTTTTCCGCGGCCTCTTCCAGGGACAAGCCGTTGGCCAGTTCCATCGCCAGTGCCGTTTCGGCCTTGGTCAGGTTAAACAGCTGCTTGGTTACCACTTCACTGGCCAGGGACTTGCCCACCGAGTCGCGGACATAGATCACCGCCGCCGGTTTGCTCTTGCCTTCAGCCCATTCCAGCGAAGGAATCGCCTCGACCACCAGGCCCAGGCTGACCTGCCCTGAAGGCCGGGTCACGGACATCGCATCGGCCGTCACCCCGCCATCGCGTACTTCCTGGCTGAAAGCGTGCTTGACCAGACGTTGCAGCTCACGGTTGTCGCTAGGGTAGGTAGCTTCCAGCCTGCCCCCCACCAGTTTCAAACCATCGGCGTTCTTGAGCATTTCTTCGGCCACCGGATTCAGGCGCAGGACCTTGCCGGTTTCGTCGAGCACGATGGTTGCCACTGACAGGCGGCTGATGGCCTGGGCGTACAGCTCGCTCATGGATTCACTGCGATCAAGCAGGTTGTGCAAGTGCAGGGCCCGGCGCAAATGCGGTAAAAAGCTGCTGCACAGGGCGCGTTCGGCGCTGGAGAAAGCCGGGGAAGTTTTGGGCCGGGTCAGACGAAAGCGCAGCTTGCCACCTTCGGGAGTGGAAATATCGGCGCCCATCACGTGGTAGACATTTTGCGGACCGCAATACGCCTTGAAATAGGCCGAGTCCACCCATTCGGCCTCGCTCATCAGGTCTTCAACAGTAAACACCTGGTCCAGCGCCTGACCGGCAAACGGAGTATTGGTTTGCGGATAGGTCTGATAAGTCAGCTCACCTTCGCCTTCGATATCCCCGGCTACGATCATCAAACCCAGATCAGGCTGGTCGGGCACGCGCAAAATCAGGGTCGCGTAGTTGGCCTGGAACATGCTGCGTACGGCACACAAGGTACGGCCCATGATCTTGGGGTCCAGCGCACCGTCGTAAAAGCTGCCAACCATTTGATCGTAATCGGCCAGTTCGAGCCCCAGGCTGACCAGGGTTTGGTGATTCAGGGTCACTGTATCCACGGACGTTTCCTCGCATTGGGTCTGGTTCGAGACCAGCCCTTTTTATTGTTCTTATTACCAGCGGTTTGCCTTTGCGCAGGCACTGTAGCGCTGCGCAAAAGCGCCTCAGTGTCTCTTTAAGCTTGCCGCCGCACAAGCGTGACAAGCGGTCTGTTTCAACGGTTTGAGGAGTCTTTGGCAGCAACGCTCGGTTTGAGCGGGTAATGCCCCGCAGGCATCTCCTGAACCCGGGTTTTAACCTTGACCAATGGCCGTCCCAGGTTGAACCAGGCCGCCAGTGCCGGCAGCAGAAAGATCGCCCCGAGCACATTGACCAGAAACATAAAGGACAACAGCACGCCCATATCGGCCTGGAATTTCAACGGTGCAAAAGCCCAGGTACAGACGCCAATGGACATGGTCAATGCGGTAAACACCGCCGCCGTCCCCCGTTGGCACATGGCCTGATAAAACGCGTTGCGCAGATCCTTGCCGTCGGCCATTTCATGGGCAATGCGCTCGTACAGATAGATCCCGTAATCGACACCCACCCCCACACCCAGCGCCATTACCGGCAAGGTCGCGACTTTAAGACCGATGCCCAGGGTTGCCATCAACGCGTTGCACAGGATGGCGACAATCGCCAACGGCACCAGAATGCACAGCACTGCGCGCAATGAACCGAAGGTCAGCCAGCAAAACAGCGCCACCGAACCGAACAGCGCGGCGAGCATCACCACCTCGGCCTGCTTGACCGCTTCGTTGGACGCCGCCATCACGCCGACGTTACCCCCCGCCATCAAAAATTCCACATTCGGCCCTTGCAGCCCGGCGATGATGCGCTGGGTTTCGTCGACCACATGGCTGACTGTCGACCCTTCATGGTCGGTAAGGAGCACCAGAATCTGCATGCGCTGGCAGCCTTCAGTCACCAGCCCGTCATCCGGCATATAGGCCCGCGAACCCTGGCTCAGGCCGCGTTCGGAACCCGGAATCGCCGACCAGCGCGGGTTACCTTCGTTGTTGCCGGCAATCACGGTCTTGCCCATGCCCGCCACGCTCTGCACCGACTGCACCCCGGCTACGCTGCGGATCTGAAAGTCGAACGACTCGATGGCCCGCATCACTTGCGGGGCCAGGCAGCCTTCCTCGATGCCCTTGACCTGCACAAATACCGACATCACATCCAGGCCGATGGAGTAGCTGTTGATGATCTTCTGGTTGTCCTGGTTGTAACGCGAATCCGCGCGCAACTCCGGCGCACCGACACCGATATCGCCCACCGCAAGGTCCCGGGCCTTCCAGGCACCCACGCCGAGCAACAACAGGCTGAGCACAAACACCGCCAGCGCCGGTTTCGGCTCGGCCAGCGCCGACAGGCGCCACCACAAGGCGTGCTTGCCCTGCACCTTAAGGCCCTGGGCCAGAGCGCCTGGCTCCAGTTTGAGATACGACAGGATGATCGGCAGCATCAGCTTGTTGGTGATGATCATCAGCATCACGCCGATGCAAGCGGTCACGCCCAACTCATGGACGATGGGAATATCGATCAGCATGATCACGCCAAAGCCCAGGGCGTTCATCAGCAGGGCCAGGGAGCCGGGGATGAATATCTTGCAAAAGGCCCCCCGCGCCGCTTCTATCGAAGAACTGCCGCCCAGCACATCCTGTTTCCAGGCGTTGGTCATCTGCACCGCATGGGACACGCCGATGGAGAAGATCAGAAACGGCACCAGAATCGACATCGGGTCGATCCCCAGCCCCAGTAGCGGCAGCAACCCCAGCAGCCACACCACCGGCAGCAGTGCCACCGCCAGCGCCACCAGGGTCAGGCGCCAAGAACGCGAGTAGGCCCAGAGCATCAGCGCGGTGATCACAAAGGCAATCACAAAAAAGCCGATCACCGTAGTCAGCCCCTCGACCACATCCCCCACCAGCTTGGCAAAGCCGACGATATTGATCTCGATATCGTCATTGCTGTACTTGGCGCGAATATCCTCAAGGCGCTTGGCCACTTCGGCATAGGACACCGACTTGCCGGTTTGCGGGTCCAGATCCTGCAAGTCTGCCCGCACCATCGAGGAGGTCAGGTCATTGGCCACCAGGCGCCCGACCTGCCCCGAACGGGCAACGTTATTGCGCACCTGGGACAGCTCTTCGGCGGACCCGGTAAAACGTGGCGGCACGACGACGTCACCAAAAAAACCGTCCTCGGTGATTTCGATATAACGCACATTGGCGGTGAACAGCGACGTCACACTGGCGCGGCTGACGCCATTGATAAAGAAAACGTCATCCGTGACCTTGCTCAGGGTTTCCAGGTACCTGGGGTTATAGATATCACCCTCGCCCTTCCACTTTACGCTGACCAAAAAGCGGTTGGCGCCGGTGAAGTACTGGCTGAAGTTGAGAAAGTTGACCATAAAGGCGTTGCGCACCGGTATCTGCTTGTTAAAGCCCGGGTCCAGCTGGGTATGGGTGGCGCTGTAACCCAGGGCCACTGTGAGCAGTACAAACAGGGCCAGCAAACCCTTGCGCCAGCTCATCAACAGATCGGCCACACGCTCGACCGCACGGTTAATCGTAGACTTATGACTACTCATTGGGTACCTCCAAGCGCGGCCACACCGCCATCGGCGCCCTGAAATACCCCGCGTTCACCGCCCACCAGCAAGCGCCGGGAGCCGATCAATACCGCCGAAGTCAAAGTACCCAGGCCGGACAGGCGGGTCGCGCTGACCAGGCCGCCATTGCCGTCCAGGCGCACCAGCGAGCTGCCCGCGCCGACAATCAGCACACCGCCGCCATTGGGCAACAGCGCATGGCCATAGAGCGGCAACTGATTGCCCACCTTGACCTGCTCCCAGCTCTGGCCAAAGTTCTGGCTGACAAACACATGACCGCGCATGCCATAGGTTACCCAGCGGTCTGCACTCAAGCGCACCACACCGAACAAGGAACCGTTGTAGAAAGGATCGAGTTTCTTCCAGCTACGTCCGGCATCGTCGCTGCGCAAGACCAGGCCCTGCTCGCCGACTACCATGCGCCGGCCATCGGCACCGCCGTCCATGCCATTGAGGTGAGCACTGTCCACTTCCAGCGGCTGGGCCTGCCAGGTGCGACCGTCATCCTCGGACTGGTAGAACTTGCCGAAACTGCCGAAGGCCAGCACCCGGTTACCGCCAGCACTCCAGATCCCCAGCAAAGGCTCGGCGATTTCGCCGTCGTAGCGAACCTCGGACCAGTTCATGCCCTGGTCTTCGGAGCGCAGGATCCAGCCATCATGACCGACCGCCAGCAGGCTCTTGCCCGGCAACGCCACCAGAGCGGTGAGGGTCAGGTCACGTTGTGGCGTGACTGCTGCAGGCTGCCAGGACAGCCCCTGATCATCGCTGAGCAAAATATTGCCGCGCTCGCCCACCGCTACGACACGTTGATCCAGATAAAGCATGCCGTTGATTTGCAGGCGATCCGGGCGCAACTGGGCCGATGCGACATTGGAAGCAGGGCGTGGGGAGAAGGTAAACGCGATGGTGACAGCGACGATCAGACAGACCAGATAGCCAATTATTGAGCGCATGGTCGCGGCCTCGCTGCACGATTCAATTGCTGGGCAGAGTTCATGCAGCCAGTCCTCTTTTTATTATCGTGGATGCTCTGGCGCCCTCCTCGGCGAGGTGCGCAGAACCTGACTTCGATAATCGGACTGGCGGGTCACGGGCACATCGTCCAAATGGCCTAGTGAATTGACGGTCATGTGGTGAGGGTCTGGTGGGAGCCGGCTTGCCTGCGATTCAGGCGGTGTATCAGGTAAACCGCAGTGATGCCATCGCGAGCGAGCCCGCTCCCACAATTGAGTAGCGTTGCTCTTAAGTGAACAACATTGCCACAGAGGGGGGATTGTGTCAGTCCGGCTCAAACCAGCCGCTGAATCTGCTTGTGCCGCCAGACCAGCCGGTAATAGGCGGTTTGCAAGCCCAGCATGGCGATATAGGTCACCGGAAACGCCATCCACACGCCCTCCAGGCCAAAGTGCGCATCCAGCGCATACGCCACCGGCAACTCGATGCACAACACGCAGAAAATCGTGATGCCCATCGGCACCAACACCACGCCACTGGCGCGCATGATCCCGCCGATAACCGCCTGGAAGCCAAAGACCAGCACGCTCCACAGCATGATATGCAGCAGGTGCTCTGCACGTACCCGCGCATCCACGTCGGTGATAAACAGCCCCAGCAGCCAGTGCGACAGCACATAACCGAGCACGATCAGGGCGCCGGTCAGGCACAGGTTGATCAGCAAGCCGGTACGCAGAATCGGCCCGATACGCTCGATCCGCCCCGCGCCAATGGCCTGGGCGCCAAGGATCGAAGCGGTGATGGCAATCGACAGCGCCGGAAACTGCACATAGTTAACAATCTGCGTTACCGCACCGTAGGCCGCCGTGGCTTGGGAACCATGGCTGTTGACCAGCGCCAGGATCACCAGCTCCGACAGCGACAGCACCACCATCTGCACCCCGGTCGGCAGGCCGATGCGCAGCACCTTGCCGAGAATCTCCCGGTTCAGCCGCAGTGCAGCCCACAGCTCGCGATCCGGGGCCATCACATGATTCTTGTGACGCAGGCGCAACACCAGAAACAGCATGGCCAATACGTTACCCACCAGCCCCGCATAGGCCGCACTTTGAATGCCCATGGGTGGCAGGCCGAGCCAGCCGAGGATCAGTGCCGGGGTCAGCAGCAGGCCTACCGCCGTGGACACCATCAGCGCCAGCAACGGCGAAACCGTGTCACTGACCCCGCGTAAAATCTGGGTAAACAGGATAAACACCAGCAGCAACGGCATGATCAGCATCATCACGCGGGCATAGCCCACTGCCTCTTCGAGCACGTCCACCGGCGTGCCCAGTGCCTGCAAGGCAGGCCGCGCCAGCAGGCTGCCCAGTACCGCCGCCAGCAGGCCGATCAATGCACCGAGGGTCAGCGTAGCACCCGTGATCTGCTTGACCATCGCCGTTTCCCGCGCCCCCCAGGCTTGGCCGATCAGCACCGACGCGCCCGCCCCCAGGCCGATCACCAGGGCAATAAAGAAGAACACGATGGGAAACATCCCCGACACCGCCGCCAGCGCCTGAGTACCCAGCAGTTGCCCGACATAGATCCCGTTAAGGGTGCCGGAGAAGCTTTGCAGAAAGTTGGACAGCACCATGGGCGCCAGAAAGATCAGGTAGATCCGCCACAGCGGCCGTTGCGAAGGGGTTTGCATAAACACAGTGCCTGGAAAAATAACCAACGGGGGTTATACCGCAAATGTATCCGGATGTTCCTGTCGAACATCATCACGGCGCGCCGGTTCAAAGTCGTTTCAGCGGTATTTCGACTACGCTTTGTGACGGTTTTCTGAACATGAAGAAATATTCAGAAACGTTTCAGCAAATTGTGGGCAAAATGTGCTCACCGCTGAAAAAGCCCATCAGGTGACGGTATGACCCGGATTTTGACCATTGAAGACGATGCCGTAACGGCGAATGAAATCGTGGCTGAATTGACCAGCCACGGCCTGGAGGTCGATTGGGTAGCCAATGGCCGCGAAGGGTTGGTGCGTGCCGTCAGTGGCGACTACGACCTGATCACCCTCGACCGCATGCTCCCCGAGCTGGACGGCCTGGCGATCGTGACCACTTTGCGCACCATTGGCGTCAGCACACCCATTTTGATGATCAGCGCCCTCTCCGATGTTGACGAGCGTGTACGTGGCTTGCGCGCCGGGGGCGATGACTACCTGACCAAGCCCTTTGCCAGCGACGAGATGGCCGCCCGGGTTGAAGTGCTGCTGCGACGTAAAAGCCCGGCGGACAAGTTCGAGACCTCGCTGCGCGTCTGCGACCTTGAGCTTAACCTGATCACCCGCGAAGCCAGCCGCAACGAGCAACAGCTGAGCCTGCTGCCCACCGAGTACAAGTTGCTGGAGTTTTTGATGCGCAACACCGGGCAAATCCTCTCGCGCATGATGATTTTCGAGGAAGTCTGGGGCTATCACTTCGACCCGGGCACCAACCTCATCGACGTGCATATCGGTCGCCTGCGCAAAAAAATCGATCCGCCGGGCCAGGTGCCCCTGATTCGCACCGTTCGAGGCTCGGGCTATGTCATTGCCGAACCCCTCTAAGGGCTGGCGTTCATCCAGCAGCCGACTGCTGGCGTTGTACAGTTTTCTGTTCGTGGCCTGGAGCTGCATCCTGATGGGGGTGCTGTATTACGAAGTCTCGGACTACCTGGGCACTCTGGCCAGGCATTCGCTGATGCAGCGCCAGCATCTGTTTGCCCGCTTTGAAGGCAAGCAACTGGACGAAGCGCTGGCCACCAGCATGACCTTCGATATGCGTGCAGTGGATGCCTATGGCCTGTTCGATGAGCAACACAAGCCTCTGAGCGGACCGATCCAGGCTATCCCCGCAGGCTTGCCGCTGGATGGCCAGATCCACGCGCTGAGCACCTGCATCGACTCCGATGACCCCAACCTGCCGCAAGACAGCTGCGATGCCGTGGCCACGCAAACCAACGATGGCCGCTGGCTGGTGCTGGTGCGCGACAACGGTTCGCTGTTTGCCGTGACCCGGATCATCCTGCACGCCCTGCTGTGGGGTTTGTCCCTGACCATCATTCCCGGTATCGCCGGCTGGCACTTGCTGCGCAGGCGACCGTTGCAGCGCATCCGGGCCATTCAGGCCAGTGCCGAAGCCATTGTCGCGGGGGATCTGACCTATCGCTTGCCGCTGTCCAATCGTCGTGACGAACTGGACATGCTGGCCGCCATCGTCAACGCCATGCTCGACCGCATCGAGTTGCTGATGCACGAGGTCAAGGGCGTGTGCGACAACATTGCCCACGACCTGCGCACCCCGCTCACCCGCCTGCGTGCACAGCTGTACCGGATTCAGCAGCAGGCCGTGGAAGGCTCCCCAGAAGCCCTGCAACTGGATCAGGTGATCGGCGAAACCGACACCCTGATGGCGCGCTTTCGCGGGTTGCTGCGTATTTCCGAGCTGGAGGACCATCAGCGCCGCTCGGGTTTTCTGCTGCTCGACCCGCTGCCCCTGCTGCAAGAGCTGTACGACTTTTACTTGCCGCTGGCAGAAGAAGGCCAGGTTACGCTGGTGCTCGACACACCTGCGACCTTGCCCGGCATGACGGGTGATCGGGCCTTGCTGTTTGAGGCCCTGGCCAACCTGCTGAGCAACTCGATCAAGTTCACCCCGCCGGGAGGGGAAGTGATCTTGCGCGCCACCGACGATAACGGTAGCCCGCGCATTGAAGTGCTCGATACCGGCCCCGGTATCCCCGAAGCCGAGCGGGTGGCGGTGTTCCAGCGTTTTTATCGCTGCGATGACAAGCACAGCGGTTTTGGCCTGGGACTGTCGATTGTGGCCGCAATTGTCAGCCTGCATGGCTTTAGTCTTGACGTGAACAACCGCGACAGCGGCGGCGCCCGGCTGACCCTGCATTGTCGGCAAAGCCTGATCAATCCGGGGTAACGAGGTCACACTGTGGGAGCCGGGCTTGCCCGCGATGCAAGCGCTGCGGATGATCGTGTAAACCGCGCTGATACCATCGCGAGCAGGCTCGCTCCCACACTCTCCACTGCAAGGTTTGGATTTGTGTGCGACGCAAAACCTGTGGGAGCCGGGCTTGCCCGCGATGCAAGCGCTGCGGTTGGTCAGCCAAACCGCGCTGATACCATCGCGAGCAAGCCCGCTCCCACACTCTCCACTGCAAGGTTTGGATTTGTGTGCGACGCAAAACCTGTGGGAGCCGGGCTTGCCCGCGATGCAGGCGCTGCGGTTGGTCAGCCAAACCGCGCCGATACCATCGCGAGCAAGCCCGCTCCCACACATCCTCTCAACAGATGTTCTCAACAGAACTTTCATGTTCGAACGACACAAGCTGGCACACTTTTTTCTTGTTATTTCCCGTTCGCAGTTCTTTCTCTGGAATCACAGCTTCCAGGGGGCGTAACCCGCACCAGTTGCGAACAAGGACGGTATACCCGTCCATTTTCAGTGCAAAGACGGATCAAAAGTCGCGTCGATGATCAGCTGTCATAAGGAATATGAACGATGTGTGAAGTGCGCTCGACCACCAACACCCCCTTCCCCCTGTGCTCCTGTGTACTGCGTTTGCGCAGTTCCTGTCCCGGCACTGACACCTAGCCCCTGCATTCTGACGCCCGCCTTGCGCGTATGGGCGCAGGCTCGATGCATCCTGCTGTTCGCACATTTGCGGTTTGCCCGCTGTCCTGGCGCAGCTGAAACGGCTATTTGGCATTGTTTACAAGACAGGTATGTCATGTCCGAAATTGACGCTATAACTGTTCCCCCCAAACGGCCCTGGGCCCTGGTGTGGCATTACATCCGTCTGTACCCGCGCTGGTACTGGGGCATCCTGTTGCTGCAAGTCGGCTCGGCCACAGCCGCCACGCTGATGCCTTATGCCATCGGCCGCATCACCGGTGCTGTCAGTAATGGCGCCTGGCAGCACACTGACCTGCTGCAGGCCAGCCTGCCCGCACTGACCCTGCTGTTCGCCCTGACCGTGGTGCAAATGCTCTGCGCCCGCGGCGCCACACTGTGCATGATCATGGTCCGGCCGCTGCAGAAAATCCGCATCGTGCGTGACCTGTTTGCCTATCTACAGCGCCACTCGGCGCGCTATTTCGGCGAGCACTTTGCCGGAAGCCTGGCACACCGTATCAATGAGGGCGCCATTGGTCTGCTGGAAATCACCTGGCTGTTGATCGTGGAAATGCTGCCGATAGTCGCGGTACTGCTTACCAGCCTGATGCTGTTGAGCATGGCCTCCCCCTGGCTGGGCCTGTGCCTGCTGGTCTGGGTGACGGTCTACACCCTGCTGGCTTATCGGCTGTCGCTCAAGGCGCAAAAACTGGCCGGCAAACATGCCAATGCACGCAGCCTGACCACCGGCAAGATTGTCGATGCGGTGGGCAACCTCAACAGCATCCGCCTGTTCGCCCGCCAGGATTATGAACTCGACTATCTGACCCGTTACCAGATCGAGGAAAAACAGGCCGCACAGCGCTCTTTCTTCTACCAGGAAAAGGTCCGCTTGCTGCAGGACAGCCTGGCCATTGTCCTGCGGATGGGGCTGGTGGCCCTGGCCCTGTATCTATGGCATCTGGGCCAGATCGATGTGGGCCAGTTTGTGATGGCGGCCACCCTGGGTCTGATGATCGTGGCGCAGTGCAGCTTTCTGAGCATGCAGTTCATGCATTTCTTCGAGTGTATCGGCAATATCGAAAGCAGCATCGACACCCTGCTGCAACCCCACGAAATGCCCGATCGGCACAGTGCCTTGCCCGCCAGCATCGAAAAAGGCTCGATCCATTTTCGCGACGTCAATTTCGGCTACAGCCCCGAGAGACCCATTTTCAAGCACTTCAATCTGGATATCAGTGCCGGGCAGCGGGTCGGTATTGTCGGTTTGTCCGGCTCTGGAAAATCCACTCTGTTAAGCCTTTTGTTGCGCTCCTACGACCCGCAAAGCGGCAAGATCGAAGTGGACGGCATTGATATTCAGGACATAACCCAGCAATCGCTACACGCTCATATCGGCCTGATCCCACAAGAGCCGGGCCTGTTTCACCGCTCATTGCGGGAAAATATTGGTTACGGTGACGTTCAGGCCGGTGATGCGCAGATCATCCAGGCCGCCAAGCGTGCCCATGCCCATGACTTTATTGTGCAAATGGCCGAAGGCTATGACGCCCTGATTGGTGAACGCGGCGTCAAGTTATCCGGTGGTCAGCGCCAGCGTATTGCAATTGCCCGGGCCCTGTTAAAAGATGCACCGATATTAATCCTGGACGAGGCCACGGCCAGCCTTGATTCTGAAACTGAAAGTCTTATTCAAGACAGTCTTGACGACATAATGTCGGACAAAACTGTGCTGGTTGTGGCTCATCGTTTATCAACCATTGCTCATCTGGACCGGATTGTTGTGCTGGACAAAGGGCAGATTGTCGAAGACGGCAGCCACAGCCAGTTACTTGAACGTAAAGGGCTGTACTACCGTCTGTGGCAACATCAATCCGATGGTTTGCTAAGTGATGCCAACCCACTGAACGATGACTGCCTGGTCATATAAGACAACTGGTTACACTCACTATATCGTCTATCAACCTGCTCACTTAACTTATATCCCTTCTAAACACCTGCCCGCAGCTTAGGTTGCTGGCAGGTGTTTTCATTTCACTGCAACATCGTAGACGCACTGTATTTTCATCCGGGCCAGAGCCCTGCGCGCCCTGTTGGAACATTCAATACCAGGTCTATGTCTACACGGCCAGGCAACTGCACTAAAAGTTGGCAGCTACTGTTCAGTTTGGTGCGCTATTCTATTACAGCCATTATAAAGCGTTTGATTGTCCAACAATGATAACGCTATGCAAGTTTATTAGAGCCTTAAATATGACTGTCCGAAACACGCACTGGAACACACTCAGCTTATAAATATTGCGCACAAAGAGAACAACTAGCGCTCGACTAAATAATGTTTTACCTACCGTATTAATCCGGATTTCTGGCACAGCTGTTGCTTTACTCAACTTAACGGGACTTTACATAACACCCGACTTTCACCCGCCTGATTCAGCCATAAGGAATGCGCATGAAATACTTACTTTCCAGACCTTGATGCGCCGTAATAAGTGAACGCCTCACTTATTGCCCACCGTTAAACAGACAGTTGTCGTCCCTGCATGCAAGGGCGAACGGAGCCTTATTGCCCTTCATTTGGTCGAGGGACTTTTAATGAGTGACGAGGTAAAGAATAAAACCCGGGCTGCCCCGCGGCTCGACGCCGACCGGGTGCAGCAGTGGACGCATATTCCCCATGTACCCAACACCTCGACCCCAGGGGGCCTGGGCACGTCGCGAGTATTGTTGCTGGTGGGGCTGGTGGCCCTGCTGCACGGCGGTGCCTGGTGGGTGATGCAGCAGGCCAGGGCCGAGCCGGTGGTGACGCCGCCCGAGATTCCGGAAATGACCGTCGAGCTGACCAGCCCGGCGCCACCGGCACCTCCCGTGGAAGAACCGCCGCCACCGCCGCCACCGGAACCCGAAGCACCACCGGAAGATGAAGACGCGGTAAAGGAGCCACCTAAACCGGTAGAGAAACCCAAGCCAGTCGAAAAACCCAAACCGATCAAGCCCAAGCCGGTACAAAAACCGCAACCGGTCAAGCCCGCACCACCGACACCTGCGGCCCCGGCGACCAGCGCTGCACCGACTGCGCCAACAGCACCCGCGGCCCCTGCCGCAGCGCCAGGCCCGGTCAAGGAAACCGCAGCAGTATCCGGGCTGGCCAGCCTGGGCAACCCGCCACCCGAGTACCCGTCCCTGGCCTTGCGCCGCAGTTGGGAAGGCACCGTGGTGCTGCGTATCAAAGTGCTGCCCAGCGGCCGTGCCGGAACGGTGGAAGTCACCAAATCCAGCGGCAAGCAGGCACTCGACGACGCTGCCGTAGAAGCCGTACGCAACTGGAAATTTGTCCCGGCCAAGCGAGGGGATACCCCCATCGAAGGATTTGCCACCCAGACCATCTCTTTCAAATTGCCGGCATGACCCAGTCGGGCGCCGACGCTTACTTTTATTTAGCCGCAGTGTGAGGTGTAGCCATGAACGAGTCTCTTTCTTCCATGATTGTCCCCGGGGTGCTCTGGGCACTGGTGCTGTTTTCGGTGGTGAGCTGGGCCTTGCTGCTCATCAAGTCATCGCAGTACCTGCGCCAGAAAGCCCAGAACAGCCAGTTCAGCAAAGCCTTCTGGGCGGCCCCTGACCTGCTGACCGCCGCCGAGCACGCCAGCCAGTACCCCGGCGCCCTGGCACGCATCGCCAACAGCGGCTTTGAGGCCATGATTGTCGATGACACGCCGCGCACCACCCAGCAACTGGCTCACACCATCAACCGCTCCGATCGCCTGGAGCGCAACCTGCGCCAGCAGATTCAAAAAGAGCGCCGTGCCCTGGAAAGCGGCCAGGCGATCCTCGCCAGTATCGGCAGCACCGCGCCCTTTATCGGCCTGTTCGGCACCGTGTGGGGGATCATGGAAGCGTTGCAGACCATCGGCGCTACCGGTTCTGCCAGCCTGGAAACCGTGGCCGGGCCCATCGGGCATGCCCTGATCGCCACCGGCGTGGGCATCGCCGTCGCTGTGCCGGCGGTGCTGATCTACAACTTCTTCCTGCGTCGCCTGAAGCTGGCTTCGGCCAATATGGACGACTTTGCCCATGACTTCGACGCCCTCGCCCAGCGCAGCGCCTTTGCCATCGACCGCCAGGCCATCTCCAACAAACGCACGCCGGTGCGGGAGGCAAGCTGATGTCTTTCTCTACTCAAGACAGTGACGAAGTACTGAGCGAAATGAACGTCACCCCGTTGGTGGACGTGATGCTGGTACTGCTGGTGGTGTTTATCGTGACCACGCCGATGATGACCAACGCAATCAAGATCAACCTGCCCAAGACCGACGCCGTGGCCTCGGCGCAGAAAAAAGATCCGGTGGTGGTCAGCGTCGACCAGGACGGCAAGTTTTACCTGGCCAAGAACGAAGTGGCCCCTGAACTGCTGGAGAAAAGCCTGCAGGACGTAAAAGCCCAGGACCCGGAAGTACGCGTGCAGTTGCAGGCGGACGAAGGGGTCAACTACGGCCAGGTGGCCAAGGCCATGGCCTCCATTGAGCGCTCGGGGATTACCAAAATTTCGGTGATGACCGCGCGCTAACCCGGACCTTGTGGGAGCGGGCTTGCTCGCGATGGCATCAACGCGGTGCTTGAGACACACCGCAGCGTGTGCATCGCGAGCAAGCCTGCTGCCACAAGAGTTGCAACACCGTATGCACCCTGTTCCACCCACGCCGCGCAGGGGCCATTTGGCCCATGCAGGGGAGCGGCTTGCTTGAAAAACGTGTTTTGCCCGGGTCGACACAACCCAACTGGAGTCATGAGGGCTCACAAGGCCATTCCAATAAACGTCTGAAAAAGTCGGAATTAACCATGCAGATGAAGAGTTCAGGTTTTACCCTCAAGCCCCTCGTTGCAAGCTTGCAACGTCATCGCTTTGTGCCGCTGTATCTGGTTGCTCTGGGGATGAGCGCGGGCCAGTTGCAGGCAGCCGAGACAACAGCGACGGATAATTCGAGCACTGCCGCAAACGCCACAGCAGTAACTGCCGATGCAGCGCCAGCGTCCGCCACCACACAGCTGGATCGGGTAGAAGTGACCGGCTCGGCGATTCGCCGGGTGGATGCCGAAACCGCCGTACCCATTACCATCCTGCGCGCCGAGCAACTGCGCAACGAAGGCGTGACTACCACGGCTGAGATCATGCAGCGGGTCACCGGTAACCAGTCGCTGCGCAACTCGGCCAGCTCAGTGGGAGCGGCCACGGGTGGTTCGAGCTTTGCCGACATGCGCGGTATCGGCGCCAACAAGACCCTGGTCCTGCTTAACGGCCGCCGCCTGGGCAACAACGCCATCGACGGTTCCGCCGTCGACCTGAACACCATTCCATTCGCCGCCATTGACCGCGTCGAGGTATTGCGCGACGGCGCATCAGCCTTGTACGGCACTGACGCGATTGGCGGCGTAATCAACTTCATCACCAAAAAATCCATGACCGACGGCACCCTTTCCCTGGGCGGCGAAGGCGCGGATGCCAGCGGTGGCGGCAACAGCCATGACCTGAGCGCCAGTTGGGGCTACGGCGACCTGGACAAGGACCGTTTCAACATCATGGGCGTAGTCGGCTACAACAAACAGGACAGCCTGGCGGCCCGAGATCGTACCTTCGCCACCTCCTACGCCCCGGGGCGTGGCCTGGATCAGACTTCAGGCACCTCTTACCCGGGCAACTACAGCCAGGGCGGTGTCAGCACCAACCCGTTGTCGCCCGGCAATTGCAACGGCCCCGACCTGATCTCGCGCCAGGGTGTATGCCGTTTCGACACCCGCAACTACATCGACCTGGTGCCAGAAACCGAGAAAACTTCGTTCTTCGGCAAGGCCACCGGCAAGATTACCGACGACGACAACGTCAACCTCGAGTACTTCTTTGCCCGCAACAACAATGCTGCCCAGGTAGGCCCTGCACCGCTGACCGGCCTGAGCATGGACCCGTCATCGCCCTTCTTCCCCGGCAAGGGTATCACCCCAGCGTCCAGCAACCCCGGCTTCGACCCGACTCAACCGATCGACTTCAACTGGCGTGAAACCGCTGCCGGTGCGCGTTCCTCCAAGGACCAGAACACCAGCCAACGTCTGGTGCTGAGCTTTGACGGCGTAGCCAAGGGCTGGGACTACAACGTCGGCGCTTCCTATAACCAGAACAAGGTGATCTCAAGCCTCACCGGCGGTTATGTCAGCGACGCGGCGATGATCAATGGCATCGCCGACGGCATCATCAACCCGTTTGGCCCGCAGACTGCAGCCGGGCAAGCGCTGATTGACGCCAATCGCTACCACGGCCAGTACTCGTCCTCCGTAGGCCGGGTCACCGGTCTGGATGGGCGCATGAGCCGTGAAATCGGCGACTGGTTCGGTGCCGGCCCTTCAGGCCTGGCCATCGGCGGCGAGTTCCGCCAGGAAAAATTCCATCAGGACTACGAGCAGTACGCCGCCGATATCAGCAGCCTGGGGGTAGACCCTAACGGCTCCGTCGAGGGTGATCGCACGGTCAAGGCGGTGTATACCGAACTCAACGTGCCGGTACTCGACAGCCTCGAACTGTCCGCTGCCGTGCGCCACGACAAGTACAGCGACTTTGGCAGCACCACCAACCCGAAATACTCGTTCCGCTATCAGCCGGTCAAGGAGCTGGTGGTGCGCGGTGCCTACAGCGAAGGCTTCCGCGCACCGTCGCTGTATGAGCTGTACAACCCGCAATACACCACCTACACCCAGGGCTATTACAACGACCCGGTGCTGTGTACAGGCGGCGTGGTGCAACCCGGTGGCAACGCCGGTCGCGACTGCGGCCAGCAGTTCCAGAACCGCACCGGCGGCAACACCAAGCTGTCCCCGGAAAAGGCCCGTAACGTAACCGTGGGGTTTGTCTATCAACCGGTGCGCAATCTGTCGATGGGCCTGGATTTCTGGTGGATCCATATCGCCAATCAGATCGCCGAATTCCCGGAATCCACGGTGTTTGACGACCCGTCGCTGTACGCCGATCACTTCGTGCGCAACCCCGACGGCTCGCTCGACTACATTGTCACCGGCAACTCCAACCTGGGTGCGGTTAAAACCAGCGGTGTCGATGTGTCGATGGACTATAAGTTCCCGAACACCCCTTACGGCCAGTTCGGCCTGGGCCTGCAAGGCACTTACGTATCGCGCTATGACTACCAGACGACCATCGGCGGTGCCTACACCAGCCGCGTGGATGCCTTTGAAGGCACCGGCGTGGTCTCGCGCTGGAAGCATGTGCTGAGCGGCACCTGGAACCTCGGCGCGTACCGGGCCTCGCTGGTCAACCGCTTCACCAGCGGTTACGACGACTACGATACAGAGACGCACTCCCGTGTAGCGTCCTACACCCTGTGGGATGTCTCGGGCGGTTACACCTTCAACAAAACCGTGGACCTGGATGTGGGGATCAAAAACATGTTTGACCGCAACCCACCGTTCTCCAATCAGGCCTATAACTTTCAGAGCGGATACGATCCGCGTTATGCCGACCCAATGGGCCGTACTTTCTTCGCCCGTGCCACTTACCACTTCTGAGTGAACACCGCTGCCGGCAGACTCCAGCCGGCAGCGGATACATTGCGAAATCGCGACCCCGCCGTCTTTTAACACGCAAGATGGTGGGGGCTTTTCAAAGCACTCGATGGTTCAACACGCGGTACAAGGAAATCCCATCATGCCTTTACGATTCCTGCCCCTGCTCCGTTTGCTGCTGATGCCCGTGTTGTCTTGCCTGTGCCTTGGCGTAAGCGCCGCACCCGGCCAGGCCATGACGGTCTACGGCGAAGCGCCCAAATACCCGGCCAATTTCCAGCACTTCGACTATGTAAACCCCGAAGCCCCCAAAGGTGGCTCACTAAGCCGCGCCGCAATGGAAATCGGCCAGTTCAACTACATCACCCCCTACGTCGACCAGGGCACCGGTGTCGCCCAAGTGGATGACTGGCTCTACTCGCCACTGGCCTTTCGCTCACTGGACGAGCCCTACACCGTCTACGGCCTGATCGCGCAAAAGATGGAACGCGACCCGGACGGTCTGTGGGTGCGCTTTTACCTGAACCCCAAGGCCCGGTTTGCCGATGACACACCGATCACCGCCGAAGACGTGGCCTACACCTACAACCTGCTGATGAGCAAAGGCAGCCTGAGCTTTCGCATGCTCTATGGCGAGGTCAAGGGCATGGAAATCGAAGGCCCGCTGCAAGTGCGCTTCGACTTCAAGAACAATCAGAACCGCACCCTGGCGCTGGATTTGGCGAGCATGCGCATCCTCCCGGAGCACTGGTGGAAAACCCGCGACTTCAGCAATGGCGGCGGGTTCGAGCCACCACTGGGCAGCGGCCCGTATTCAGTCGCACAGGTCGATCCCGGACGCAGCATCAGTTTTGAACGCAACAAAAACTGGTGGGCCAGGGACTTGCCGGTCAGTAAGGGCATGTACAACTTCGACCGCATGACCGTGAATTTTTATGGAGACACCGACGTAGCCCGCGAGCTGCTCAAGGCCGGGGCCTTTGACTACAACCGCGAATTCTCGGCCACCGGCTTCAGCATCGGCTATGACAGCCCCAAGCTCAGCGATGGTCGCCTGCAAAAAGGCGTGTTCGCCAAGGACAAGCCGGGCTCGGCCCAGGGCTTTGCCTTCAACCTGCAAAACCCCTTTTTCCAGGACCGCCGGGTACGCCAGGCGCTGAGCCTGCTGTGGGATTTCGAGTGGACCAACAAGCAAATGATGCGCAGCTTTTATGTGCGCCAGCAGAGCTATTTCCCGAAAAGCGAAATGGCCGCCACCGAGCTGCCCGATGCCCGCGAGCTGGAGATCCTCGAACCCCTGCGCGGCAAGGTGCCTGACGAGGTATTCAGCCAGGTTTTCCAGGCACCGAAAACCGATGGCAGCGGCTATATCCGCGACAAGCAGCTGCAAGCCCTGGCGCTGCTCAAAGAGGCCGGCTGGACGGCCAGGGACAACAAGCTGGTCAATGCCCAAGGCGAGCAACTGCGCTTTACCTTTCTCGATGGCCAGGGCGGTTTTGATCGCATGATCCTGCCGTACAAGCGCACCCTGGCGCAGATCGGCATCATCATGGACATTCGCAAGATCGACTCGGCGCAATACGTCAACCGCCTCAATGCCCGTGACTACGACATGATTGTGGTGGGTTTCCCGCGCAGTGGCGAACCCATCGTCTCCCCTGGCCGGGAGATGTACGACATGTATGGCTCGCGCAGCGCCACCCAGCCGGGCGCCTCCAACTCCTTTGTGCTGCGTGACCCGGCAGTGGACGCCCTGCTCGACGGCCTGGTGCAGGCCAATACCCGTGACGAGATGGTGCATTACGCCCGTGCCCTCGACCGCGTATTGCAATGGGGCTACTACA
This sequence comes from Pseudomonas sp. B414, assembly GCF_055408445.1. Classification (NCBI taxonomy): domain Bacteria; kingdom Pseudomonadati; phylum Pseudomonadota; class Gammaproteobacteria; order Pseudomonadales; family Pseudomonadaceae; genus Pseudomonas; species Pseudomonas sp. B414. Next base: position 99,343 of record NZ_JBUZTQ010000008.1, read on the forward strand.
TGATCCCCAACTACTACTCGGTGGGCACCCCGACCGTGTACCAGAACCGTTTTGGGCGCCCGGCCAAAGAGCCGGTCTACAACGAGGGGCTGAATACCTGGTGGGAAGTCAGCAAGACCGCCCAAACCAGCGCGGCTATAAAAGCAACCGGCACTACGTCGGAGGGTCATTGAGATGCTGCATTACATCAGTCGACGTTTATTGCTGATCATCCCCACCTTGTTGTGCATTCTGGTGGTGAATTTCATGATTGTGCAGGCCGCCCCCGGTGGTCCGGTGGAACAGGCCATCGCCCGTCTGCAGGGCTTCAGCGGCCCCGGCGTGGGTGGCGGAGCCCGCGACATGGCGGCCAGCACCGGTGGTGCCAGCCGCAGCAGCCGCGGCCTGGACCCGGCGCTGATCGAAGAAATCACCAAACACTACGGCTTCGACAAACCCATGCACGAACGCTTGTGGCTGATGCTCAAGAACTACGCGCAACTGGACTTCGGCAGCAGTTTCTTTCGCGGCGCGAAGGTCACCGACCTGATTCTGCAGAAGCTGCCGGTAACCATCTCCCTGGGACTTTGGGCGACGCTGATCACCTACCTGATCTCGATTCCGCTGGGCATCCGCAAGGCCATCCATAACGGCAGTGCCTTCGATATCTGGACCAGCACCGCAATCATCATCGGCTACGCCATGCCCGCCTTTCTGTTTGCCATCTTGCTGGTGGTGGTGTTTGCCGGCGGCAGTTATGTCAGCTGGTTCCCTGTGCAGGGACTGGTTTCGGACAACTTCGACAGCCTGGGCTTTTTCGGCAAGATCGGCGACTACCTGTGGCATATGGTGCTGCCGGTGTCCGCGCTGGTGATCGGCGGCTTTGCCACCCTGACCATCCTCACCAAAAACAGCTTTCTCAACGAAATCAGTCGCCAGTACGTGGTCACGGCGCGGGCCAAGGGCCTGACCGAACGCAGGGTGCTCTACGGCCACGTGATGCGCAACGCCATGCTGCTGGTGGTGGCCGGAATTCCCCAGGCGCTGATCGAGGTGTTCTTTGCCGGGTCCCTGCTGATTGAAACCATCTTCAACCTCGACGGCATCGGCCGCATGAGCTACGAGGCCGCCGTGTCCCGGGACTACCCGGTGGTGTTCGGCACCCTGTTTCTGTTCACCCTGTTCGGCCTGTTGATCAAGCTGATCGGTGACCTCTGCTACACCCTGCTCGACCCCCGTATCGACTTTTCGGCGAGGACTGCCTGATGCTTACCCTCTCTCCCCTGGGCCGTCGCCGCCTTGCCCATTTCAAGGCCAATCGCCGTGGTTGGTGGTCACTGTGGATCTTTGTCGCACTGTTTGCCCTGTGCCTGGGCGGTGAATTGATCGCTAACGACAAGCCGCTGGCCATTCACTACAAGGACCATTGGTACTTTCCGATCGTCTCCAGTTACGTCGAAACCGACTTTGGCGGCGAGCTGCCTTTCGAACCGGACTACAGCAGCGACTACGTGCGCAAGCTGATAGCCGACCAGGGCGGCTCGATGCTGTTTGCGCCCATCCCGTTCAGCTATGACACGGTCAACTACGACCTCAAGGAACCCGCGCCCAGCCCGCCCAGCAGCCAGAACTGGCTGGGCACCGACGATCAGGCCCGGGACGTGCTGGCACGGGTGATTTTCGGTGCACGGATTTCCATCCTGTTTGCCTTGATCCTGACGGCCATCAGCGCCGTGGTGGGGATCAGCGCCGGGGCTTTCCAGGGTTTTTATGGCGGGCTGGTGGACCTGCTCGGCCAACGCCTGCAAGAGGTGTGGTCGGGGTTGCCGGTGCTGTACCTGTTGATCATCCTCTCGGGCTTTGTGGCACCGAGTTTCTGGTGGCTGCTGGGGATAATGGCCCTGTTCAGCTGGCTGGCCCTGGTGGACGTGGTACGCGCCGAGTTCCTCCGTGGGCGTAACCTGGAGTACGTCAAAGCGGCGCGGGCCCTGGGCCTGACCGACGGGGCGCTGATGCGCCGGCACATCCTGCCCAACGCCATGACCTCCACCCTCACCTACCTGCCGTTTATCCTGACCGGGGCGATTGCCACCCTCACCGCCCTGGACTTTCTCGGCTTTGGCATGCCGCCGGGCACCGCCTCGCTGGGTGAGCTGATCGGCCAGGCCAAGCGCAACCTGCAAGCGCCCTGGCTGGGCCTGACCGCGTTCTGTGCACTGGCGTTGATATTGTCGCTGCTGGTGTTTATCGGCGAAGCCTGCCGCGATGCCTTTGACCCTCGGAGTTGATATGACCAGCACCTTGATTGAAATACGCGACCTGCGCGTCAGCTTTGCCGGGAAAGAAGTGGTCCACGGGGTCAACCTCGATATTCGCCGTGGCGAGTGCCTGGCGCTGGTGGGCGAATCAGGTTCGGGCAAGTCGGTGACGGCGCACTCGATCCTGCGCCTGCTGCCCGGCAAGGATGTCCAGACCCAAGGCAGCATCCGCTATGACGGCGTCGATCTGGTCAATGCCAGCGAGGCGCAGTTGCGCAGCTTGCGCGGCAACCGCATTGCGATGATCTTCCAGGAACCGATGACCTCGCTCAATCCGCTGCACACCGTACAAAAGCAGATCAGCGAAATTCTCATCACCCACAAGGGCCTGAAAACCCGGGCAGCGCGGGAACGAACCCTGGAGCTGCTGGAGCTGGTGGGCATCCGCGAACCGGCAAAGCGCCTGAATGCCTACCCGCATCAGCTTTCCGGCGGCCAGCGCCAGCGCGTGATGATTGCCATGGCCCTGGCCAACGAGCCGGAACTGCTGATTGCCGATGAACCCACCACCGCACTGGACGTTACGGTGCAGCAAAAAATCCTCGAACTGCTGATCGACCTGCAGCAGCGCCTGGGCATGTCCTTGCTGCTGATCAGTCACGACCTCAATCTGGTACGCAAAATCGCCCAGCGCGTGTGCGTGATGCGCGGCGGTGAAGTGGTCGAGCAGGCTAGTTGCGAAGAACTGTTCCGTCAGCCCAAACACCCGTACAGCCGCATGCTGATCGAAGCCGAGCCCACGGGCAGGCCGGTCCCCGGCGATTACCGGCACAACCTGCTGGAGGTCAGCGACCTGAAGGTCTGGTTCCCCCTGCCCAAGCCCCTGCTCAGTCGCGAACGGCACTTTATCAAGGCAGTAGACGGGGTCAGCTTTGCGCTGAAAAAAGGCCGGACCCTGGGTATTGTCGGCGAGTCCGGCTCGGGCAAATCCACCCTGGGGCAGGCAATTTTGCGGCTGGTGGATTCAGAGGGTGAAATCCGCTTTGGCAACAAGCAACTGAACATCCTCAACCAGAACCTGCTGCGCCCGTTGCGCCGGCAGATGCAAGTGGTGTTTCAGGACCCCTTCGGCAGCCTGAGCCCGCGCATGTCGGTGCTACAGATCATCGCCGAAGGCTTGCTGGCCCACGATATCGGCACCGAGCAGGAGCGTGAGGCCGCGGTGATACGGGTCTTGCAGGAAGTGGGGCTGGATCCTGAAAGCCGCCATCGCTACCCCCATGAGTTTTCGGGAGGCCAGCGCCAGCGGATCTCCATCGCCCGGGCCTTGGTCATGGAGCCGGATCTGATACTGCTCGATGAACCGACCTCGGCACTGGACCGTACCGTGCAAAAACAGGTGGTCGACCTGCTGCGCGATTTGCAGGCCCGGCATGGCTTGACCTATCTGTTTATCAGCCATGACCTGGCGGTGGTGCATGCCCTGGCCCACGACATGATCGTGATCAAGGACGGCAAGGTGGTGGAGCAAGGGGATGCGCAAGGCATCTTCGCAGACCCTCAGCATCCCTATACTCGCGAGTTGCTGCAGGCCAGCAGTTTGAAGATGACTCAACTGGCGGTTGAACCGGTGATGGCCTGACAGCCGCCACCTTCAGGGGGAGTTGCCGTGGTCAGTTCCCCTGATGCCGGCCCAACACCCCCTTAATTTTTTGCCACAACGTTTGCGCGGCCCCGGCCTGAAGAGTGCCTTGTTGAAGATAGCCATACTTGATCAGATCATCGCGTACAGCGGTGGTCTTTTTTCGCTTGGTACGGATTGAGTCACGTATTGCAAGGACTAGCAGCACTCCAAAGGGAATGGCAATGAGAAACCAGTACTGAATAGTCAGATCCATGAAAAAGCCAATGCCATTATTCAAAAAATTGAATAAGCCAGTCTTTGTCAGATCGAGCTTCAGCATCACATACCAGGCAATAAAAGCGCTTGCAGCCGCCAGGCACGTGCTATCGACAACCAGAGTCACTGCAACTTTGAAGGATTGCCACAAGTGTCTGCCCGATGGCTTTATCGGCACGATCTCGACATCAAGAATCTCCAGCAAGCAGCCCTTGAGTCGCGTATCCCGCGCTTGCCAGGTGACGTCTCCCATGCCTTTAGTCCAGTACTGCCCTAACCATCGTTTGAAGACAAACGTCGACTTCCAGGTATGTCGCTCAAACTTGCTCAAGGCCGCCCCCGTGAAGATCAGCGCCGAAACAGGCGCCATGGATTTCGTGGTGAAACCCCTGACCCGGGCGTCGAGTTCGACGGTGTAAACGCGTCCTTGGGTACTGACTTTGAAGTGCCCAACAGGCTGATTGAAAAGTGAAATATCTGACTCTGAGTAATGAATCAGTTGCGTTGGTTTCGTCACGATGCAAACGGCCCTAGATAAATGTTCCATCTTCTCAGTAGTGGCTCATTGCCTCAAGTCGATCGCAGCCTTCGTTCCTCGGCAGCGACTACAAAAGCAAAGCATATATCTAAATAGAATATATAAATCATTTTATATTCTTTTTTAAAAGATAATTTTCCTGCAAGACTCTCGTCATAACTCTTCCAACTCATGATGAGAACGAAATGAAAAAATTCACTGCCCTCACCGCTCTGACCCTGGCCGTTTTGTCTGGCCTGGCCCACGCCGATCGTCTGGATGACATCAAAAAATCCGGTGTGCTGCGCGTGGCTTCCTTCGACAGTAACCCGCCATTCGGCTTTGTCGATGCCAAAAGCAAGCAGATCGAAGGCCTCGACGTCGACTACGCCAAGGCCATTGCCGACAAGCTGGGCGTGAAGCTGCAACTGCAACCGACCAACCCGGCCAACCGCGTGCCGCTGCTGGTAGCGAACAAAGTGGACCTGGTGCTGGCCAACTTCACCATCACCCCGGAGCGCGCCGAGCAGGTGAATTTCAGCATCCCGTACTTCGCCTCGGGCCAGCAGTTTATCGTCAAGAAAGGCACCCTCAAATCCCCGGACGAATTGAACAAATGGCGTGTGGGTGTGGACAAGGGCACGGTTAACGAAGGTGTGCTGCGCGAGAAATTCCCCGGTGCCAAAGTCGTTGCCTACGATGACACCCCGTTCGCCTTCACTGCCCTGCGCAACGGCAACGTGCAAGCCATTACCCAGGACGGCCCGAAGCTGATCGGCCTGCTGGCCAATGTGCCGGACAAGGACAAATACGAAGTACCGCCCTTCACCATCTCCAATGATCTGATTGGCGTCGGCATTCCAAAAGGTGAAACGCGCCTGACTGAAGTGGTTAACCAAACGCTTACCGACCTCGAAGCCCAGGGCAAGGCACAGGGCATCTATGACGCCTGGTTCGGCCCAACCACCAAGACCCCGCTGACCCGCCTGTACAAGATCGGCGACAAGAGCTAAGCCCCCTTCGCGGCACCTTTAAGCCCGTCACGGTCAACCGGACGGGTTTGTTCGTTTCTGGATGGACGCTGTTTATGTTTGGTGAACTGCTTGCCCCGCAATACCTGCACTGGCTGCTCGATGGTTTTGTCCTTACCCTGATCCTTTCTCTGCTGACTTGCCTCGCGGCCACCGGGCTGGGCTTTCTGCTGTGCCTGGCGCGGATCTCGCCTTCGCGCCTGTGGTCGTGGCCAGCGCGAGCCTATCTGGCTCTGTTTCGCAATACGCCGCTGCTGGTGCAGCTGTTTTTCTGGTACTTCGGGGTCACGGCGATGCTCCCCGAAGGGCTGGTGATGTGGCTCAACCAGCCGCGCAGCCTGTCACTGGGGTTGCTGGAAATCGAATGGCCGTCCTTTGAGTTTCTCGCCGGGTTCTGGGGGCTGATGCTCTATACCGCTGCTTTTATCTGCGAAGAATTTCGCGCGGGGGTCAGCTCGGTGCGGCTTGAGCAGCGGGCAGCGGGCCTGGCCCTGGGCTTCAAACCGGCGCAAGTGTGGCGCTATATCGTGTTCCCGCAGGCGCTGCGCACGGCCCTGGGACCGTTACTGGGGCAGTATATGAATGCGCTGAAAAACTCGTCGCTGACCATGGCCATCGGCCTGGCCGAACTGTCCTACGCCTCGCGTCAGGTCGAGACCGAAACCTTCAAGACTTTCCAGGCCTTCGGTTTTGCCACCTTGCTGTATGTGCTCAGCATTGCCCTGATCGAGGTAATCGGCCAGTTGATTGCGCGCAGCAAGTGGTATCGCCAGGGAGTGGTGTAAGACATGGATTTTTCGGTGATAAGCGACAACCTGTCGTACTTTATGCTCGGTGCCTGGCCCAACGGCCCGCTGGGTGGCGCAGCCCTGACGCTGCTGTTGAGCCTGTTGTCCGGGCTGATCTCGGCAGTACTCGGGCTGGTGCTGGGCATTGCCCTGGTGATGATTCGCGGCAAGGTACGCTGGCTGTTGCTCGGCGTGCTGGGCTTTTTGCGGGCGATCCCGGTGGTGATGCTGATTTTCTGGAGTTACTTCCTGTTGCCCATTGTGTTCAAGGTCGATGTTCCGGCACTGGCTACGGTGGTGTGCGCGCTGTCGCTGATCGGCGGCGCGTATCTGGCGCACTCGGTGTATGCCGGGATCAGCAGCCTGCCTGCCGGGCAATGGGCGGCGGGCAAGGCATTGGGCCTGGGCAGCTGGCAAGTGCTGCGCCTGATTATCCTGCCCCAGGCCCTGCCCATGATGCTGCCGTCGTTTCTCAACCAATGGATCTCACTGATCAAGGACACCTCGCTGGCTTATGTAATCGGGGTGGGCGAGCTGTCGTTTGTCGCCACCCAGGTCAGCAATCGGGTGATGGTGCACCCGACCGAGATATTCCTGTTTGTGGCGCTGGTGTACTTCGTGTTTTGCAGCAGCCTGGATTTGCTTGCCAATCGTTGGGTTCGAAAACATACGCAGACCCGGTAGTCGCTGCCGAAGGCTGCGAAGGGGGGCGCAGCCGCCTTTTTTCAGAAGTCCACCCAAACTCCCTCGCAGCCTTCGTTCCTCGGCAGCGACTACGGGGGTCATTCTCAGGCAAGGGTTTCAATCACCGCCCATACCGGCACAAACCCCATTGGCAGCCACACTGCCAAGCGGGGTCGGTACGGCAATAACATCAGCAAACCAAAGCCACTCAGCGAGAGCATGCCAAGCCAGCCCACCGGCCCCATCGCCCAGCCCCAGGCCAACCCGCAAAACCACAAGCTCAGCCCCAGGCTGACCCAGCCGGCAACCCGCAGCACACGGCGCAAGCGGGCCGCAGGCGGCCTGCCCCACACCTGTTTGTAATGGCGCTCCAGCCCCTGACACAACGCCAGCATGCCGATATAAGCAAACCCCAGTGCAGCAAAAAAATGCGCCAGCATGTCAATTCACCTCCGCGACAACGGCGGTCTTTTTACGCGGCACCCGCTCAACCACCGGCTGCGACACTTTCCAGCATGCCCATAACAACATGGCGCCCAGCGCCATCGCAGTCAGCTCCACGCCCATGCTGGTGTGCAGCGCCCAGGGCTGACTGACGGTAAACATGCTGAGCAGCGGCAGGCCCATGCACATCAACCCCGCCAACCCCAGCTGCTCACGCCAGGCCTGCATACGCGGGCGCAGCAAGGCATGGGCAAAGCTCAACGCCCATACACCAAAGAACACGTTCAACTCGGCATCGGCCCTTTCGGCCATCCCCACCGGCAACAGGCGATTGCCCCACAACAGGCCGATACAGGCCAGGCTCAGGCCCGCCATAACAGTCACGTTGATCGCTTCAACCAACCGATACAGCACCTGCGCCACCCGGCTTTCACTGGCGTATTTACGCCGCCGCTTGACGGTGAACAGCACCAGCCCGCTGGCGATCATGGCGCTGCTGATCAGCCCGCAGACAAAGTACAGCCAGCGCATCGGATAACCGCCGAACTGGGCAAAGTGCAGCCCCGAAATCACCCGATGGGTCAGCACTGTCGGGCGCATTTCGGTCGGCCCGGAGAGTTGCTCACCGGTCACCCCGTCAAAGCGCATGCCCTGGCCCTTGGTCAGGGCGATACGGTTACCCAGAATCGGCCGGATCTGAATCTCGGCATTGCTCTGCCCGGGGTTGCTGATGCTCACCCCGCCCAACGGCCCCATTACTTCGCGGGCCTTGCTCAACAACGGCCCAAGGGCCACCAGCGGTGCCGGTTCTACGATTGTCGGGCGCTTGACTTCAAGGGTTGCCGGCGCTGGGTCCTGAGCTTTGAAAAAGGCTTCGCGGTTGCCATCGAACAGGGCATCCATGGCGGCCGGCATATAGATCACCAGAAAAATCGCCAGCCCGGTGTAAGTGATCATCAGGTGAAACGGCAACAACAGCACGGCACTGGCGTTGTGCGCGTCAAGCCAGGAGCGCTGGCCTTTGGCAGGCCGGAAGGTGAAGAACTCCTTGAAGAACTTCTTGTGGATCACGATGCCGCTGACCAATGCCGCCAGCATGCCCATCGCCAATGCACCAACCAGATAGATGCCGATCATGCGTGGCATATGCAGGGTGAAGTGAAACAGGAAGAAAAACCGCCCGCCCACCGATTCGCGCACCGGGATGACTTCGCCAGTATCGGGGTCCAGCGTTACCGACACGCCATCACGACGCCCGCCGGTAGATGCCTGCAACTGCGGCGAACGCTCGTAGGGCAAGCTGATCCCCCATTGCTTTGCATCAGCCTTGTGCTCCTGCAAATAGGCCAGCGCCCGCTGCGCAGCCTGCTCATCGGTGAGGTGATGAGCGGGCAGTTCCGGGCTCATCCAGTTGTCGATTTCCTGATCGAACACCGCCAGGCTGCCGGTCAAAAATATAACAAACAACAACCAGCCGACAATCAGGCCACCCCAGGTGTGCAGCCAGGCCATGGATTGGGTCAGGGTCTGTTTCATCCCAGTTGCTCCAGCAGTTGTGGCCAAAAACCAATGGCAGCCAGGGGCACCGCGAGTACCGCGCCCATCCAGGCCGACCACTGATGCCGGGCAGCAAATGCCCACAGAATGGCGAAGGTGTAGATCACAAACGACAGCAGGCTGGCGACGATCATCGAGTCCACATTGTCCAGCGGCAACAGCCGCGCCAATGCGGCGGTAAAGGCATAGGTAAAGACATAACCGCCGACCAGTGCGGCCAGTGTGCGAGACACGATCGGCGCCCAGGCCGACGTTGCAAGTTTCATTTTTTCAATCCCTTATCAAGCCCCGGTTTTTGCCTGCGCCAGATGCGACAACGGCGCGGCACCCGTTTTCACGGGTGTCGCGCCTGCATGGGCCGCCCTGTTGTCAGAACGAAGTGGTCACCGACGCAAAGTACGCCCGGCCCGCTTCGTTGTAGGTTTGTGCGCCCGCTTCGTCCGCGTTGCCCTTGCGGTACAACTGCTTGTCGAACAGGTTGTTGATGCCCACTCGCACGCTCAAGTTCTTGTTGAACTCATACCCGCTGCTCAGCCCCACCAGGCCATACGGATCAACCGGTTGCTGTACCGATTTGTCCAGTGCTTCGTTGGCGCGGTTGTTGCGTTTTGGCGCTTCCTGCTTGCCGTAGTAAGTCCCGCTGACCTGGACCGACAGCTTCTCAGTGGCGTACCAGTCGAGCATGGTGTTAAGGGTGTACTCGGGGATGATGCTCAGCGGATCACCGGTTTCCTTGTCCTTGCTTTCGATCATGTAGGTCAGGTTGGTGTTCCAGTCCAGGTCATCGCGCAGGCTGACAAACAGGTTGCCTTCAACCCCTTGGACGATGGCCTTGCCGCTGTTTTCCCATTGCAGTACACGGCGGCCGTTGGGCAGGCGGAAAGCCGACTCGTTGCTGGCATTGATCTTGTTCTGGTAATCGTTGCGGAAGTACGTGGCGCTGGTGCGCCATGTGCCTTTGTCGAAGGCCAGGCCGATCTCTTTGTTGACGCTGATTTCCGGTTTCAGGTCCGGGTTACCCACCAGATAGCAGCCGCCGATATTCACTTCTACCGAGCTGCAACCACCCCCACGGCTGTACAGCAGGTAGTTGGGGTTGGACTGGTACAGGTTCGGGGTTTTGTAGGCCCGGGCAATACCGCCCTTGATGCTCAGCTCATCGGTGATCTGGTGCGAGGCGTTGAGGCTTGGGCTCCAGTTGCCGCCAAACTCGTCGTGGTGATCGAAACGCACACCGGGGGTGATGATGGTCTTGGCACCGGCTTCGATATTGTCCTCGACGTAGAATGCATAACTGTTGGCTGTGGATTTGGTTTGCGTACGGTCGGTGCCCGGCAGCCCCGGTGTACCTCCGGCGCCCGGATCCCAGCTTTGCGGGCGCAACGAGCCCGGGTCATTGAGCGACTCGTAAAGGTATTCGCCCCCCACTGTCAGTACCTGGGCGGTGCCCATAGTCAATGGCAGGTTCACTTCGCCGGTGGCGCGGGTGTTGCGCAGACGCGATTCAAACCGCCCTGCACTTTCAGACGGCGCACCTTCGCCATAACCGGCCAGACCTTCGTTAAGGCGGGCGTTACGGGTCAGGTCGTGGGTCAGGGATGCCTTGGTTGAACCCCAGTCGAACGAGCCATTGTGAGTCGCCGAGAAGCTGCTGCGTTGCAGTACGCTGGTTTCCTTGCCGGTGAGGCTGTTAACGAAGTCACCACCGCTGTTGAGCATGGTGTCACCCGCAAAGATATTGCCCTGACGGCTGTAGCTGGCTTCCAGGTCCAGGCTTTGTTCCGGGGTGAACTGCCAACTGAGCAAGCCGTTGACGTCCTTGTTGCGCACACCTTCGCGGCCAGCCACAACACTGTCTGGCGAGGCTTGGGCGGCGGTATTGATGCCTGGGTCATCGGCGTCGGTCTTGTTCAGACCGCCATACACACGAAAAACCAGATCATCCGTAATCGGTCCGCTGAGGTTGAAGTTGGTGCGTTTGCTGACACCTTCGGCGTCATCTTCCGGCGCCAGGTAATACGCGGTCAGCGAGCCGCTGAGCTTGTCCGAAGGGCGTTTGGTGATGATATTGACCACCCCGCCCATCGCTCCGGAACCGTAGCGCGCCGCTGCCGGGCCACGCAGGATCTCGATGCGCTCGACTTCTTCGGCCGGCACCCAGTTGGTTTCGCCACGGGTGTCGCGGTCGCCACTCCAGCCATAACGCTGGGCGTTGCGCGAAGAAGACGGTTTGCCGTCAATCAGGATCAGGGTGTTTTCCGGGCCCATGCCGCGCAGATCGATCTGACGGTTATTGCCGCGGGCGCCGCTGGAGCTGTTGCCGGTGAGGTTGACTCCGGGTTCGCGACGGATAATGTCGGAAAGGTCATTGGCCGGCGGGCGCTTCTTGATATCTTCGGCAGTAATGATCGATACGCCGGGAGCCTGCTTCAGCTCCTGGGCAGCAGTGCCCAGTACACGGGTTTCTTCGAGTTGCAGCGCCTGTCGGGTGCCATCCACAGGCAGGTCGCTGGCCTCTACCGGCACCTCGTCACGCTCACGCTCCAGGGCGTCGGCAAGCAAAGTGGGTGAAGCCAGGGCGGCCATAAGCGCCAGTGAAAGATGACTGCGGTTGAATCGAGACGACATGTCCAGTTGATCCCTTAACAATGGAGTGTGCTCAGCAGGCCAAAGGCTGGAAATCGCTGGCGCACGGCCCCAAAAGGACACGACGTTGTTTAGCTCTCCCCGGCACTGCCAGGACACCAATGATAACCACTATCATTTGAGAGTAAAGCGCAATTGACAACAATCCTCATTCGTAAGTTCCGTAATCCCTTTGTTTTAGAGCCTTTGCCTACAGAAAAAAGTCAAAATCAATTGCAAAAGACGCTTCAAATTGAGAAAAACCCTTCCTTGATACTCCTTCATCCTACTTTTTGAGTCCCTCCTGCATGACTGACGAACTCCAGATTACCGACCTTGTAGTGGGCGACGGCAAAGCCGTGGTCAAAGGCGCATTAATCACTACGCAATACACCGGCTGGCTCGAAAATGGCACGGTGTTCGACTCGTCGTTTGCACGGGGCAAGCCGTTCCAGTGCGTGATTGGCAGCGGCCGCGTGATCAAGGGCTGGGATATCGGCATGATGGGCATGCAGGTCGGCGGCAAGCGAGCACTGCAAGTGCCAGCACACCTGGCCTATGGTGAACGCAGCATGGGCGCGCATATCACACCGAACTCCAACCTGCGTTTTGAGATCGAACTGCTGGAAGTGCTGACCCGGGATGATTGATCAGCGCTGCACTTAATATGGTTTTTTCAGGAGTTGGCATTAGTGAATCGATTCTTCAACGGCTTTTTTTCGATAATGCCACTGGCGGTGCTGGCAGGTTGCAGCAGCCAGGCCTCGCGCACACTGCCGGATATAACCCCCGACCAGGCCCGTGCCCGCATTGTGCAATTGCTGCCGGCCAAGACTGCCGATCGCCAGGGCTGGGCCACTGACATCTACGCCGCTTTTTCTGCGCAAGGGCTGTATCCCAGCGATGAAAACCTCTGCTCAGTGCTGGCCGTTACCGAGCAGGAGTCGACCTTTCAGGCCGACCCGCCAGTGCCAGGGCTGGCAACGATTGCCCGCACTGAAATCAACCGCCGCGCCGGCAAGCTGCATATCCCCGAGTTTGTGGTGCGCAGTGCGCTGAGCATCACCTCACCCACCGGTAAAACCTACAATCAGCGCCTGGATAGCGCCCGCACCGAAGGCCAGCTGAGCGCCATTTTCGATGACTTTATCGGCATGGTGCCGCTGGGCAAAAGCCTGTTTGGCGGTTTGAACCCGGTACACACCGGCGGCCCGATGCAGGTCAGCATTGCTTTCGCCGAGCAACGGGCCCGGGACTACCCCTACCCGGTAGCCCACTCTATCCGCCAGGAAGTCTTCACCCGCCGCGGCGGCATGTATTTCGGCATTGCTCACCTGCTGGGCTACCCGGTGGACTACAGCCAGTCGCTGTACCGCTTTGCCGACTTCAATGCAGGCTGGTACGCCAGCCGCAATGCTGCCTTTCAGAACGCCGTCAGCCGTGCATCGGGTATCCCCCTGGCACTGGATGGCGACCTGACCATCCCCGGCTCTTACCAGCTCGGCTCCACCGAATTGGCAGTGCGCGCCTTGGGCAAGCAGTTGGACCTGAGCAACAGCGCCATCCGCCGCCAACTCGAAAAAGGCGACAGCCTGGACTTTAACCAAACCGATCTGTACCAGGGCGTCTTCGACCTCGCCGACCGCCAGCAAGGTAAACCCCTGCCCCGCGCCGTGCTGCCAGGGATCACCCTGCAAAGCCCGAAAATCACCCGCAACCTGACCACCGCCTGGTTTGCCAAGCGGGTTGACGAGCGCCGTCAGCGTTGTATGAGCCGTGCGAAGACGTTGCCAAAAATCTGAAAACATTCAGTTACGAACTGTTTCCTTGAAATAATCCATATCCGGAGTAGGCTTGACGTATAGACACCTTGGAGGCAGTCATGCATCTAGTCGCCCACAATCCCGAACCTGACATCACCAGCGGTGATGCTGGCCGCGTTGCCCTGACCTTTTTCTTCAATCTGATGGAGCATTGGGGCTGCACCAAGGACCAGCAGTGCACCTTGCTTGGTTCTATCGGCAATACCACTTACTTCAAGTACAAAAAACTGCCGAACGTGCGCTTGCCCCATGACACTCTGGAGCGCATTTCGTACCTGATGGGCGTGCACAAGGCACTGCGTATCCTGTTTAGCAACAAGCCTGAACGGGCCTACGAATGGGTGCACAAAGCCAATACCGCTGCGCCTTTCAATGGCCAGAGCGCCCTGGGCTACATGCTCGCGGGCCAGGTGGTCGATCTGGCGGATGTGCGCCGTTATCTGGATGGAGTGCGCGGCTGATGCCTGATGCAGTGCTGCCTGAATGGAACAAGGCTTACCGCATCATCAACAGCGCCTTCCCGCCCATTTCAGTATTTGAAGACACCCTGGACCCAGCGGATCTCGAGATAGCCTTTGTTCTCGAAAGCCTGACCAACGACCGACTGCGTGACCAGGCCGGGGTATTGCACCGGGTGAGGCCAGAAGACCGTCTGTGCGGCGAAGGCTCGACGCCCGTCATGGCCGCCTTTACCCATATTGGCCGGGCCAGTCGTTTTACCGATGGCAGTTATGGTGTGTACTACTGCGCCAGCAGCGTCGAAGCCGCGATTGCCGAAACCTGCTTTCATCAGGAACAATTCTGGCGGGCCACCCAGGAGCCCAGTATTGAAATCACCATGCGTACCTACATCAACCGCGTGGTGCAGCCGATGATTGATGTGCGGGGCGACCCCGGACTGCACCACCCTTCACCTGCCAGTTATGGCTTGTCCCAGGCATTCGCCCGGCCGTTGCGTGAAGACGGTGTCTGGGGGCTGCTGTACAACAGCGTGCGCCTGAACGGCTACGAATGCGTCGCAGCGTTCCGCCCTCCAGCGCTTTCGCTACCGGTGCAGGGCCAGCACTTTAGATATGTGTGGGACGACAAGACGCAGGCGATTGCCTGGGTGCTGCAACTCAGCGAAGTGCCGAGATAAGGCCTGGGCGACATGACTGTCGCCCCGACTCAGGTGTTACAAGCCGTCAGTAGGCTTGAGCGTACGCTCGGCAATGGCGGCGGCGCTTTTTTCCTGCCAGACCGGCCAGTATTCAGCGCGCTTTTTCTCTACGCTGGCTTTGACACGCTCGTACCAGGCCAGGGATTTCGGCGAATTGGTCACCAGGTCGGTGTCTTCGACCCAGCCCTTGAAGTTCTTGGACTTCAGGCTGTGGCCTGCATCCGGCTCGTTGCTGATTGGCCACAGGGAAAAACGTGCTTTCCACAAACCCATGCGCGGCGTTACCAGCGCGTAGTAGGTTTTGCCTGCAACCAAATCGGCTTCCATAAAATCAGCCGCCTCGGACACCACCATAAAGGTGTGTTTGCCGGGGGTGGTCGGGTAGGCGATTTTCGTACCGTTGGCCATTACGCCAATAAATTGGGTCTTGCCATCGGTCACTTCATACAACGAAGATAAAATGGCCTTGCCGGTATAGGCATCGCGCATAAACACCACTTGTGCAGTGTCTGACGCAGCCGCACGTACCGTCTGGTCGGCGACCGGGGTCATCGGGTTGCTTGCGCAACCGGCCAGCAGCAATGTGCCCAACAGGGTAAAGATATAAAACACGCGCATCTACAGCTCCTTTGAATAGCAACGTCCTGACCCGGCACCTGCCGGACCCGCGGCATTATCGGCATATCTTGCCCCGGTCTCAAACCGGCACATTGATCGCGATCCCCCTCTCAGAGGGTGTATTGCTTGAACAGTTCCTCCTTGATGATCAGCAAGGCATCTTCGTAGTAGCGCTCGCCACGGGCCTCGCTGAGCAATACCGAGCGCACACTGCCCTCTCCTTCGGCAGGCGTGTGCTCGCAGGTCAGGTAGAACTCGGCGGTTTCGGGTTTGAATTCCAGGTAGTAGAACAACTCGCGACCTTCGCGGTGCCAGTAACCAATTTCTCTACGCATGGGGTTCCCTGGATAAGGTGGGCGTCCAAGGATACACAAGACCTGTGGGAGCGGGCTTGCTCACAATCCGCTCCAGCGCCACTTTCAGAGCCTGGGCACTGGCAGCAGCCGTCAGGCTGATGCGCACCGCATTGCTTGCCGTGGACTTCACCGCAAATACATCCGCGGGCACCACCTCAACCCCGGCTGCGCGACAGGCCTCGGCACCTCCCGCCACTATCACCCAGATATGCGGCGATGGCGTGTTGGTCTGGTACATCACCGGCCCCAGGATTTTTTTTGCCAGACGCCAGCGTCGGCTCACTTCCCCGGTTTGCCACTGCGCGCGCACTTGCGCGGTGCCGTCACTGATCCATTGGCAGGCGATGGCCAGGCACAGCGGCGATACCCCCCAATGCGCCGATTGCGCATAGGGATCAATCCGCGCCAGCAATGACGGGCTTGCCACAATCCAGCCCAGGCGCACACCCGCCGCCACGGTCTTGGACAGGCTGGTGATCAGTACGCCCAACTCGGGCAAATACCGGTACAACGGCGGGCTGTCGGTCAGCGCGCCGTACACATCGTCTTCAATCACCTGCACACCGTGGCGCCGGGCAATCTGCGCAATCGCCTGCTTGCGCTCCATGCCCATAACCGCCGAAGTCGGGTTTTGCAAGGTCGGGGTCAATACGGCAATCCGCGCCCCCGTGGCACGGATCATCCGGTCAAAGTCCTCCGGCATGATCCCCTCCCGATCCATTGCAACCCCGTGCATGGGCAAACGCAACTGAGCGCAGGCAGCCTTGATTCCCGGCGCGGTAAAGGCTTCAACCAGTACCGCTTCGCCAGCCTGGCACAACGACAGGAGCACGGTGAACAGCCCTTGCTGGGCACCGGTACACAACATGATGTTATCTACGCTCAAGTCCAGCCCGCGCCCCTTGAGCCAGACCACGCCCTGCGCCCGGGCCTGCAACAGATCCGCCGCACTCAAATAGCCCTGCAAGCGGATGGCCTGACGACTGTCGAGCAGCCAGGACAGCGCCTGCGCATCCTGTTCGCCGAGGTGATCAATGGCGGGCACATTGGTCCGCAGGTCGATACGAGTTGTGTGCTCGTCTGCGTGTTGCAGCCTGAACAGGGTCGCTTCCTGGCTGCTCGCCAATACATAGGTGCCACGCCCCACCTCACCCGAGACCAGATGCCGCCGCGCTGCCTCACGATAAGCCTGCATGGTGGTGCTGGGGTTCCAGCCCAGCGCCCAGGCCAGACGCCGTTGCGGTGGCAAACGGGCCCCCGGTTGCAGTTCGCCACAGGCGATGGCCTGAGTGATGGCATCGACCAGCGCCAGATAGCGCGGCTGCTGCGTGTCGTTAAGCGTCGGTATCCACATTTATTGTTGGCCATGCAATATAAGGGTCGGCCCATACAATGCGTTGTGCCTAGAATCGAGTCAAATCCCCCTCGATGATGGTGCGCCATGTTTGATTTGAATGCCCTTCGCCTTGCCGCTCACACCGTGCACCAGACCCTGGCGCCTACACCGCAACTGGCCTGGCCTTTGCTGGCTGAGCGCATGGGTTGCACGGTATGGGTCAAACATGAAAACCACACCCCCACCGGTGCCTTCAAAGTACGCGGCGGCCTGTTGTATGTGCAGGGTTTGCTGGCCCGCGAACCGGGTACCAAAGGCCTGGTCACCGCCACCCGTGGCAATCACGGCCAAAGCCTGGCGCTGGCGGCTCGCAGCGTGGGCCTGCCGATCCGTATCGTGGTGCCGCAAGGCAACTCGGTGGAAAAAAACGCCGCCATGCGGGCGCTGGGGGCAACGGTGATTGAATGTGGCCAGGACTTCGATGAAGCCCGGGCCGAAGCAGCAACACTGGCGCAAACCCATCAATGGCATCTGGTGCCCGCCTTCCATCCTGACCTGATTCGCGGAGTCGCCACCTATGCGCTGGAGTTGCTCGAAGCCGTAGAAGAACTGGACACAGTGTATGTGCCCATCGGCATGGGATCGGGGATTTGCGGATTGATCCAGGCCCGCGACCTGTTGGGTCTGAACACCGAGATCGTCGGGGTCGTGTCCAGCCACGCCGATGCTTTTGCACAAAGTTTCGAACAGGGTCGCGTGGTCTGCACAGACTCTGCGCGTACTTTCGCTGACGGTCTGGCCTGTCGTCAGCCGTTGCCCGAAGCGCTGGAAATTATCGCCAAAGGTACGGCGCGAATCATTCGGGTTAGCGATCAACAGATCGCCCACGCAATTCGGGTCTACCATGAAACCACCCACAACACCGCCGAAGGTGCCGGGGCCGCGGCACTGGCCGGGTTGATCAGCGAGCAGTCGCGCCAGCAGGGCCGACGGGTTGCGCTGATTCTCAGCGGTGCCAATATCGACCGCCAGCTCTATGCCTGGATTCTCGCCGAAGGCGCAGCACCCACAGGCCAACCGCAATAGAGCAAGGAGCCTGTATGCAGTACCTGATTCGCCGTGCCATGCCGGTCGATGCCCAAGCCATCAGCAAGGTGGTGATCGCCGCCTTGCGCGAATCCAATGCACGGGACTATTCCCCCGAGGTGATCGCCCAAGTCGAGCAGAACTTCTGCCCGGCCTCGATTATGAAGTTGATGCAGCAGCGCCAGATGTATGTGGCCATACTCGAACAACATGTAGTGGGTACTGCCAGCCTGGATCAGACGGTGGTGCGCAGTGTTTTTGTCAGCCCGCACCATCAGGGCCGTGGCATAGGCCAGCAATTGATGGCGCGGCTCAAGGAAGCGGCCATTGTTGCGCAAGTTGAAGAACTGCGGGTGCCCTCCTCGCTGACCGCTGAATCCTTCTATGCACAACTGGGCTTTGCGAAAGTGCGCGACGAGTTCCACGGGGCCGAGCGCACCATAATCATGGCCCTGCGTCTGGACGACTAAATCCCGGGGCAGCTATGCTGAGGCCAATGAGTCCTTCAGCGACGCTTCGTTCACCCTGCCCACCCGGCGCCTGCATCTGCGAGCGGGAACAACTGTTGGCAACGCCTGAATCGGATCTGCGCATTTTCAGCCTCACACGCCAGGCTGAAAAGGTGTTGCTGGAGCGGCTGGAAAACATCCAGAGTTTCGATGATCTGGAACATATGCAGCGGCGCATGCACGAACAACTGGGCATCAAGGTGCTGATCGACCCCGGCGTCACCGAAGTGCGTACCATGCGCGGCATTGCCATACGCCTTGCCGAACAGCCGGGCCTGTGCCGAAAAACCCGGCAATCAATTCCGGCCGCGATTCGCCGGGCTTTGGAGAAACGACCTGAAATCGCCTTTAGAGTACTGGATGGTCACGGCTTGTTTCGCGACCCTTGAATCAGCTCTGACAAGGGCTTTAACCCCTAAAAAGGTTATAATTTGCTATATATGAACAAATTCGCTTGCCATAACCCGAATCGCTGCCCTATAAGCGCGTCTTTTAAATTACTAGAGTCATACTAATGAGTGCCGGATTCACCGAGGACGACATGCGCAGAGCGCTCGGCCTTGATCTGCCTGCTGCCCCGGTTCAACCTGAAGTTGAGCCCGCCCCTGCCAAAACCACCCCGGCTCCGAAAAAAGCTGCGGCACCTGCCAAAGCACCATCACCTGTGCCGAAAAAGCGCAGCGGGCCGATCCTTCGCGTCACCATGCGCGTGACCAAGGTGTTTGACGGCGATGAAAGCCTGTTTGTCCACGACTCCAAGGATTTGAGCCGATTTAACGCCGAGCAAGAGGCTAAAAAAGCCCTGGCCAAGGCTGGCTTTAAATACTTTGAGCTCGAGTCTATCGTTTCAGTGGACTGACCACAGGCCGCCCGCTTTGCCGCCCCAGCCAAGGAACCCGAACATGCAATCGCAACCCCTGAATGCCAGTGACTTCGAAGTGATCGAAAACACGCTGCTCAAATACGGCGACGATCACTCTGTCCTCAACCCTTCAGAACTTGACGGCTATTTCACTGCTCTGGTTTCGAGCCCGACGCGGGTGGATATTGCCGACTGGTTCCCGGCAATCTGGGGCGGTCAAAACCCCGCCTGGCAAACCCCTGATGAGGCCAAGCAGTTCATCGAGTTGAGCGTGCGCCATATCAATACCCTCGCCCGCCAGCTGGCTGAAGACAGCAGCGCATTCACTCCGCGTTTCGAGCAGACCGAGCATCTGGGCCAGGACGTGACCCTGGCGGAAGAATGGTGTTTCGGTTACACCCGCGCGGTGGCCATCAGCAACTGGCCAGCACTGCCCGTACCGCAAGCCATGCTTCTACAAGCGATTGCAGACTGCGCCGAACAGGACAACTTTGAACTGCCCGAAGATCTGGACGTGGCTGCTCATCAGCAAAGCGTTGCTGCCATTGCTCCGGCGGCGCGGGCACTGCATGACTTCTGGTTGAGTCAGCGCTGATCGCCCACCCCTTGTAGTCGCTGCCGAGGAACGAAGGCTGCGAGCCTTTAAAGATCAAAAACTCGCAGCCTTCGTTCCTCGGCAGCGACTACAGAGATTTAGCACCATGACCACCCTCACCCATTTCGATACTCCGGTCAGCGAGCCGATCAACAGCCAGATACTACAGTTGGTGGTCGACCACCTTACCGATATCAGTGCGATGGAAATCGCACCGAGCAACCTGCTGTACAGCATTTACCAATACGCCATTGGCTTTGAGGTGCATCTGTATCTGCAGGCACTGGGCGGGGTCAAGGGCATTGCCGTCGAGCTGATTGTCGCAACCGATCCGCAAGACCCGCAAAAGGTCACCGGCTTCGCCCTGTACTTGCCGTTCAAGGATGATCCACAAGCCTGCGGCATTGCCTATATGGCGGAACTGGCCAGCCATCGCCACCTGGGCGTGACCCGGGCAATGGTCGAGGAAGTGGTGCGCCGCTATCCGCATACCGAACTGACCTGCAGCGTATCCAACGTCCCGGCGTTTGAAGCCATGGGCCTGCACGTGATCGGCAGCCGTGGCCCACAAGTGCTGATGAACACCCGCGAGTACAGCAGCGATGGCCTGATGGGCGTGCTCGACGTGGCCGCGATCTACAACTCCACGGAAGTCCGGCAGATCCACACCTACCTGCTGCAGCGCAACGGCAAGAAGGCCATGCTCGACGCCGAGAAAAAGCGCGATCGCCAGATCGACCAGTTGACTGCCAAGGCCAACGCTTTCGTTGCCCTGGCAAAAGACTAAAAAGCTGAAATAACGCATGATGGGCGCACTCCGTTTAGAGGGACCCACTATGCGTTCTCACTTTACCCTGGCCCATCTAGGTGCCTTGACTCTGGGGCTGACGTTCAGCGCTGCGGCGTTGGCCAGCGAAGAGTCGCAACTGATCGAGTCGATCAACGCCTACCGCAGCCAGATCCAGCTGTGCGCGGGCCAAGCGTCGCAAGAGTTGCCGCCACTGGCGGCCGACACCCGGCTGGTGCTCCCAGCCAGCAGCTTCGGCGACTTGCAGCAAGCACTTGCCCAGGCGGCCTACCCGATGGTCAACGTGCAAGCAATCAACCTGTCCGGCCCCCGGGATGCCCTGGCCGCCATGAAGGCCGTGCAGGAAAGCTTCTGCCGCGTGGTGCTGGACCCGCAATTTGTCGATATCGGCGTCAGCCATGACCAGCGCGACTGGCGCATCGTGCTGGCCCGCCCGTTGCTGACGGCACGTTTGGGCGACTGGCAGGCTGAAGGCCAGAAAGTCCTTGAACTGCTTAACAGCGCCCGCACCCAACCCCGCCAATGCGGCACCCAGGCCTTTGCCCCTGCCGCACCACTGACCTGGAACGCCACTCTGGCAACTGCTGCCGAAAGCCATTCGCGGGACATGGCCAATAACAACTACTTCGACCACAAAGGCCGCGATGGCAGCACCCCCGGGGACCGTGCGGAACTGGCAGGCTATATTGCACAACAGATCGGCGAAAATATCGCGGCCGGGCAGGACACCACGCGCAAGCTGGTGGATGGCTGGCTGGCCAGTCCTGGCCATTGTGCCAACGTGATGAACCCTGAGTTTCGCGAGCTGGGAGCGGCCTATGCGGTAGACCCAAAGAGTGACGCGGGGATTTACTGGACGACCCTGTTCGGGACCCAGTGAGGCAATGCGGGGAGAGTGACTAGAGAGGTAATGCGAGGTAAAGCAACCCCGCCCGACCAGTGTCGGGCGGGGTTATTTTTTACAGCGCCATATCAGCCGCTGGATTGCTTGGGGCAGGCTTGGCCGGCTCCGCAGCAGGTGTTGCAGTGTGGGTTGCAGCCGGGATTGCCGGTGGCGGAGTCAATTGCAGGACTTCAGCCGTGTAGGCCCACTCTTGAGCTACGCGATCAGGATCACCGTTAAGCTTGGTGCCGTAGCTAGGCACGATCTGGTGCAGCTTGGCTTGCCACTCAGGGCTTGCAACCTTGTCCTTGAACACGGTTTCAAGCACGGTCAGCATGATCGGTGCTGCGGTGGATGCGCCAGGCGAAGCGCCCAGCAGACCGGCAATGCTGCCATCTTTGGCGCTGACAATCTCGGTACCGAGTTTCAGCACGCCGCCCTTCTCTTCGTCACGCTTGATGATCTGCACGCGCTGACCGGCCTGCCACAGACGCCAGTCTTCGGACTTGGCGTTCGGGAAGTACTCTTTCAGAGCGTTGAAGCGATCTTCGTCCGACAGCATCAACTGGCCGGCCAGGTACTCAACCAGTGGGTACTGTTCGATACCGACTTTGGTCATTGGCCAGATGTTGTGGGTCGTGGTGCTGGTCAGCAGGTCGAAGTACGAGCCTTCTTTCAGGAACTTGGTCGAGAAGGTGGCGAACGGGCCAAACAGGATCACGCGCTTGCCGTCCAGCACGCGGGTGTCCAGGTGCGGAACCGACATCGGTGGTGCGCCAACCGAAGCCTTGCCGTAGGCTTTGGCCAGATGCTGCTGGGCCACGGTAGGATTGTCGGTTACCAGGAACGAGCCACCCACCGGGAAGCCAGCGTATTCACGGGCTTCAGGAATGCCGGACTTCTGCAGCAGGTGCAGGGCACCGCCGCCAGCGCCGATAAACACGAACTTGGCGTCGGTCTCGGTTTTGCTGCCGTCTTTCAGGTTTTTGTACACCACACGCCATGAACCATCTTCATTGCGCTTGATGTCTTCGACTTCGCTCGACAGTTTCAGCGAGAAGTTAGGCTTGGTCTGCAGGTAAGCCGCGAACTGGCGCGTAATTTCGCCGAAGTTCACATCAGTACCGATCGGAGACCAGGTGGCCGCGACTTTCTGGTTGGGGTCACGCCCTTCCATCATCAGCGGAACCCATTTATTGATCTGCACCGGGTCTTCGGAGTACTCCATGCCCGCGAACAGAGGGCTGGCCTGCAGGGCTTCGTAGCGCTTCTTCAAGAACTTGATGTTGTCATCGCCCCACACAAAGCTCATGTGCGGAGTTGAGTTGATGAACGAGCGCGGATCTTTCAGTACGCCGTTCTTGACCTGCCACGACCAGAACTGACGCGACACCTGGAAAGCTTCATTGATTTCAATGGCCTTCGGGATTTCAACGTTGCCGTTCTTGTCTTCCGGCGTGTAGTTCAACTCGGCCAGGGCCGAGTGCCCGGTACCGGCGTTGTTCCAGCCGTTGGAGCTTTCCAGTGCAACACCATCGAGACGTTCAATCATCTCCATGGACATGCCAGGTTCCAGCTCGTTGAGCCAGACACCCAGGGTAGCGCTCATGATGCCGCCGCCAATCAGCAGTACATCGACGTGTTTAGGCTCGGCAGCGTGCACGGAGGTAATCCCCATGCTCAGTGCCAGGCCCAGTAGCCCCTTGTTCATTTTTTTAAACATTTTGTAGTACCTAAGATAAAACGCCATCTGCCCGACACACGATGCCTGAAGTCCTTTGACCCACCACAGACGGTCACCTGCAATCGAGCCACACTTCAAACCCCGAACGGGCAGATATATAAGGCCTGTGCACGTTACAGACCTCACTCTATGTACCTTGGGCGCTGATCTCTTGTTGGTTTTGGCTTCAGCTACTTGGGTAACATTTTGGGTACAGCGGATGCGACTCCCTTGATGTCCGGCCTGCTCGCGGCTCCTTCCGGGGAACCTGCGTGGACATGACGCTCCAGGGCGGCCAGCCGACTAACCGCGACATTCTACCTCAGGTGGCACTCTGGGCGAAGCAGCAGTAGCCAAGCCCTGCGCTCAGGTATAATCGCGGTTTTGCCCCGCCTATCAACAGGATTCACCCATGTCTTTAAGCAAGCGCACCCAGGCCCAGATCGACCGTCGCCTGATCACCTCCTTGACCGAAGCCTGCGAAACGGCCAAATCACAGATCCCGGGCTTTGCCTGGCTCACCCATGTGGTCGACTACGAAGCCTTCCCTGCCAGCCTGAAAGTAGTATGGGTATTCGATACGCAAGCCAGCAAAGACTTCGCCCTGGCCGATGGCGAGGCCCGCTTTATGGGTGAACTGACGGCCCAGGCGCTGGCTGATGCCGGGGTGAAGGTGCGCAATGGCTCGGCCCATGTCTATTTCGATTCCGAAGAAGAATGCCAGCGCAGCTGCGGCGGCAACTGGCCCAAGCGTCTGGCGCAAAAACAGACCGGGCGCAGCTGAGCCGTGGCAAAAGACATTGAAAACCCGTGCATCGCGGTGTGCCAGCTAAGTGGCGAGCTCTGCGTGAGTTGTGGCCGTACCCGGGAAGATATTCGCAAATGGCGAGGCATGAAGCGCCCGGAGAAAATGGCCGCTGTGCAGCGCGCCAGCGCACGGCTCAAGAGCCTGCGCAAAAAGAACGGCTAAGCCCTTACGCCAGATGTTGCGCTTAGCCATAGAGCATTTTGTAGCTAAATGCGTCTCAGACCTTTTACCTGATGCTGTGGGATACCATACCGGCCATGCCTGAAACCTGTCAGGCCAGAACCATTAACTGAAGGGGTATCAAACGGTGAGAATTGCACTAGTGCTGTTGTTGAGCGCGTTTTCCATGCTGGCCCAGGCCGCGAATATCGGCGAACGCCTGACACCCTGGACCCTGCAGGATCAGCATGACCAGCCCTACACCCTGGACGATAAAACTCAGGTGCTGCTGGTGGCACGCAATATGGACGGCTCCAAGCTGGTCAAGGCCGCACTGGAAAACCAGGCCAAAGGCTACCTGGAGGCGCGCAATGTGGTGTTCCTTGCCGATGTGCAGCGCATGCCTTCGCTGATCGGCAAATTTATCGCCATCCCGGCCATGCGTGACTACAGCTACCGCGTAGTGCTCGACCGCGACGGCAAGGTGGCGGCCAACTATCCGGGCGCTGAAGACAAAGTGTTGTGGCTGCAACTGGACAACGGCACGCTGGTTTCACAGGAGGAATTTGCCACCGCTGACGAACTGCGTGCCGCGCTGGAAAAACTGCCGGTGCAATGATCGTCCTGTAGCCGTTGACGAGCTCAGCGAGGCTACGTCCGGCTGCGCATCGGCGGCAAACCATAAGCCGCCAGATCAAACTCGGCAAGCTGACGAATGATCTGATCGGCATGCGCGTACTTGCTGTCAGCCATAGCCTCATCCGGCACGGCGATGGCGGTCATGCCTGCGGCTTTGGCAGCCGTCACGCCAAAAGGCGAATCCTCGAACACCAGGCACTCTTGAGGAGCAACCCCCAGGCGCCTGGCCGCCGTCAGGAAAATATCCGGTGCAGGTTTGGCGGCCCCTACTTCAGGGTCGTCAGCGGTGACGATGGTGTCGAACAGGTCAAACCACTCACCGTGCAAGGTGGTCTTGTCAGCAAAGGAATGCTGCGACGAACTGGTGCCCACCGCAATCGGGATATGGTGCGCCTTCAAATGCCGCACCAGTGCTTCGGCCCCAGGCATGCCGACGGCCTTGGGGAAGCGTTCCTTGAGCAACGGCTCGCGCACAACCAGAAATTCCTGCGCGCTGATCGGCAAGTCCAGGGCCTTGACCAGAAACCCGGCCAGGTCCAGGGCACCACGGCCGATGATGTGCTGCTTGATGCTCCAGTCATAAACACGACCGTAGCGTTCGGCGATGATCTGCGTGACTTCGGTGTAAATCCCCTCAGTATCCAGCAACAACCCGTCCATATCAAAAATCACGGCCTTGATCGGGCCGACAGCAGCACGCGGTGTAGTCATCACAACAAATCCGTTGGCAGGAAGGATTCAGCACCATAACGGTCCGGCCTGCATAAATGCCAGCAAGATCAGAAATTCATTCGATCCCGGTGGGCGCCACAGAAAACGCTATTGATAATTACTCTCAACTAGATTAACGTCGCCGCGCTTTCAGGCTCTCATTTGCTGTTGAGTTTTGCTGTGACTGATAACGCCGCCAGGCTGCAACTCTATCTTGCCCACCGCCCCGCTCTGATCAACTACGCCAAAGTTGTGGTGGGCGAGCGCGCACGCGCCGAAGATGTGGTGCAGGACGCATTCCTGCGCTTTTGCGGCGCAACCGATGATCCGGTGGAGCAGCCACTGGCGTACCTGTACCGCATCGTGCGCAACCTGGCGCTGGACGCTGTACGTCGCCAGGCCACAGAAAAGCGCCAGCAGCAAATGCCGGCGCAATGGATGCGGCCGGGCCAGGAGCTGTCCCCGGAGCAACGGGTAGTACACGGTGACGATGCCAGTCGCATTGCCGCGACCCTTGCCGGCCTGCCGGAACAGATGCGTATTGCGGTAGAGATGCACCGCCTTGGTGGTTTCACGTTGCAGCAAACCGCCGATCATCTCAATATCTCGCTTTCCACCGCTCACCGCCTGGTCAGGGATGCCATTGCGCAGTTGGCCTCAAGCGTCGCGACCCTCGACCTTGCCCCCGGCGCGCACAGTAAGGAACGCCCGTATGCATAACGCCCTCCTGCCCCGCAATGTCTCGGCAAAAAGCCTCGAAGACGCTGGCCAGTGGCTGCTTGAACTGCAAGACCATCCCCAGCGCTTCGATGATTTCGACCGCTGGCTGCACAGTGACCCGGAGCATTTCGAGGCCTGGGCCCAGGTCAATCACGCCTGGGAAGCGCTGGCCCAAAACCCCGCCACAACCACTCAACACTGGCCACAGGCACCCGCCCCGGTAGCGATCCGCCGTCCGCGCCGGCAATGGCTGGCGGCAGCCTGCATCAGTGCCCTCGCAGTGAGTGCCGCGCTAGTGTTCAACCCCGCCTGGCGCGCCGACTACAGCACCGCCACCGGCGAAACCCGCGAAGTCACCCTGAGCGACGGCAGCCGCCTGACCCTGGCCCCGCAAAGCGCGGTCAATGTGAGCTACAACGACCAGCAGCGCGAGGTCACGCTGGTGCAGGGTGAGGTTTTTTTCGACGTCATGCATGACGCCAGAAAGCCCTTTGAAGTGCGCAGCGATAACGACGTGATCCGTGTTTTGGGCACCGCATTCGATGTGGCCCGGCGCGATAACGGCCTGAGCGTGGAGGTCAGCGAGGGCACCGTGGGTGTCAACCGCCAGTATCGCCTGAGCGCCGGACAGCGCTTGTGGATCGACCGCAAAAGCGGCATCGCCAGCCAGTCACTGGTGGTGCCTGCCGAGGTCGCGGGGTGGATTAACGGCACGCAGTTTTTCGAAAATGTCAGCGTCGCCCAGGTGGTAGAGCAACTGGACCGCTACCAGCAGGGCTGGATCGTGATCGATGACCCGGCACTGGCGCAAAAGCGCGTGACCGGCCTCTACGACATGCGTGACACCCGCCGCGCCCTGCAAGCGCTGGTGGCACCGATCAACGGAGAAGTGCGCCAATACTCATCTCTGCTCACAGTGATTGGCAGCAAAAAAACCTCCGCTAAAAAATAATTGCATCATTGATGAAAAAAATCCCTGAGGTGTTCGTCTTTGTAGCTCCCAGTATTGCGAATGACTCGCAATACTAATTACAAAAGGCGAAGAAACATGGGTAACCGATCACCCGCTGTGCACTCCAAAGTACCGGTAGCACTGGCCGTACTGTGCGTGGCGATCAATAGCGCAATTTTCCAGCCTGGCCTGGCAATAGCAGCAGAGCCAGGGGTTGTGCAGCGTGATCAGGCTACCCGTTACTTCGACATTCCCGCGCAATCGATGACCACCGCCCTCAGCGCTTTTGCCCGCCAGGCCAACCTGCAACTGGGCCTCGAAGCCGGGCTGGTAAATGGCCTGCAAAGCCGCCCCGTCAAGGGCAACTTCAGCCAGGAGTACGCCCTGCAACAATTGCTCGGTGATGCCCCGGTAAGCTGGACAATCGACGGCCAGCGCAGCCTGATCCTCAGCCCCAGGATTCAGGCCGGTGCAGGCATGGACGACGATCTGGACGAGTCCGAACTGCTCGGCCCCGTCACCATCAAGGGTGGCCAGACCAGCCGCCTCACCGGTGCTGCTGCGCAGGTTTACACCAAGGCCGGGTCGAGCGTGTTTATCTCCGGGGAAACCATCAACCGCTTTCGCGGCTCCTCCCCGGCCGACATCCTCAAGGGTGTGCCCGGCGTGCAAACCGGTGACACCCGCAACGGCGGCGCGCTGGACGTCAATATCCGTGGCATACAGGGCCAGAGCCGGGTGCCGGTGACCATCGACGGCAGCCAGCAAGCCATCGACGCTTATCGCGGTTACGGCGGCATGCAGCAGCGCAGCTATATCGACCCGGATCTGATCAGTGAAATAACCGTCGACAAGGGCCCGAGCCTGAGCGCCGACGCAGCCGGTGCGATTGGTGGCATGGTCAAGATGAAAACCCTGCAGCCCAAGGATATTCTCAAGGACGGCGAAACCTTCGGCGTACGCCTCAAGGGTGATATCGCCAGCAACAGCGTTGACCGCCCCAAGGAGTACAACGCAACCCCGCGCAGCGCCAGCAACAACATTTTCGACCCCCAGGCCCACTCCGCCAGCATTGCCTTTGCCAGCACCAGTGACACCGTGGATTTTGTCGGCGCCTACTCCCAGCGCGAGAGTGGCAACTACTACGCGGGCAAAAAAGGCTTCAAGAAATATCAGGTTTACCACCAGGTGCGGCGCTGGGACTCGGCCAGCAGAAAGTACGTCTATGTGACCGAAGAGGCCAACGGCCCGGCCAAGGTGTTCAAAGCCGGCAACGAGGTGCTCAACACCTCCACCGATACCGAATCGGTGCTGCTCAAGACCATTATCAAACCGACCCCGGACCAGGCGCTGGAACTGGCCTACCGTTACACCGACGGTGAATACGGCGAAGTCATGCCGTCGCGGATCATCCGCAACAAGACCGGTACCGTGCCGCAGTGGGAACCAGGCACCATGCGCATCAACGCT
The DNA here is from genome assembly GCF_055408445.1 of Pseudomonas sp. B414. Taxonomy (NCBI): domain Bacteria; kingdom Pseudomonadati; phylum Pseudomonadota; class Gammaproteobacteria; order Pseudomonadales; family Pseudomonadaceae; genus Pseudomonas; species Pseudomonas sp. B414. The sequence goes on from NZ_JBUZTQ010000008.1 coordinate 128,343, forward strand.
TACACTGCGCGCTACACCTACAAGCCTGAAGACAATCCGCTGATCGACTTCAGCGCCAACGCCTGGGCCACCAAGGCCCAGAGCGAAGCGTACAACGGTTTGAGTACCGTCACCCCGCTGTTCGGCGATGCCGGCGCACCTAACCAGTTGACCGAAGACGGTTATCAGGATGCCCTGCGCAACCGCAGCAAGGACAAGCGCTGGGGCCTGGACCTGAGCAACACCTCGCGCTTCGACACCGGGATCGGCAAACTGGCCTGGTTCTATGGTGGTTCGTATCAGCAAGAAGACCTCGGCGCCGACGACAACTCGCCGGTACTGCAATCAGACCTTGAGCAAAACCGCTTTATCCGCAGCGGCGAACGTCAGGAAGGCAGCCTCGTCAGTTCCCTGGAATGGGCCCCGATCAAGCCCCTGACCTTTACAGTGGGCGGCCGCTACAGCGAGTTCCACAGCAAGGACCACAACCGCCAGGCCAGCCCCGCCACATTCGGCACCCGCCCGGTGCGCTGGACCTGGCTGTACAAGGGCAGTGACCGCATCGGCTATGTGTACTGGCGCCCGGACGCCCAGGGCAATTTCACCCAGGACTCGCTCAATGCCACGCCGTACAAAAAAGGTACCGTGGGCAATACCGGCTACGACCGCATTGAAGCCAATGACACCGAGCAACAGAAGTACGCCACCAGCTACAGCTACGCCAAGCCCATTGAGCGTCGGGATCACGCCTTTACGCCGTCGTTCAGCGTCAAGTACGACCTGACTGAAGCCAGCTTCCTGTACCTGAGCTACAGCGAAGGCGTGCGCATGCCGAGTCTGTTCGAGTCCACCCTTGGCCTGTTCACTGCTGCCGTGCCGGGGGCCAGCCTCAAGCCTGAACACAGCAAGAACTGGGAAGTGGGCGCCAGCACCCTGAAAAACGACCTGTTCTTTGACGGCGACACCGCCGCCGCCAAACTGGCTTATTTCAACAACAAGATCGAAAACTACATCACCCGCGACTACCTCGACATCAGCGCCGGCAACCTGCAGAACGTCGACAGCTTCACGGTCAAGGGCGTAGAGCTACAAACCAGCTATGACATGGGCAGGGTGTTCACCGACGTGTCCGCGACCTACTACCTGAACGCCAAGACCTGTGCCCCGGACCTGGCGCAAAAACTGCGTGACGACGGCACACCGACACCTGATTGCGTCGACGGTGGCTTCCCCGGTTCTTACACCAACACCCAGAACCCGCCCAAGTACTCGGTCAACACCACCATCGGCAGCCGCTGGTTTGACAATAGCCTCGTGCTGGGCGGGCGCATGGTCTACAACAGCGCACCCACCGCCAAGCTGAATAAACCGTGGAACGACGGCATCACCACCAACCAGATCTACTACCAGAAATCGGCGATCTTCGACCTCTTCGCCAGCTACGAAATCTACAAGGGCACCCAACTGGACTTCGGTGTGCAAAACCTGACCAACGTGTACTACCTCGACCCGCTGGCACAGAGCTTTATGCCCGCACCGGGCCGCACGATACGCACGGGGCTGACGGTCAAGTTCTGACCCGCGACTTTGCTTGAAATACGGGATGCCCTGATCGGCGTCCCGTTTTACGTTGATCAACTTTGATGAGCTCATGACTTCCGAACCCTCGCCATCCGCCATCCCTGACTATCTGAATCAATCGCGCAAAACCTTGTGGAGTGTCGCGACGCTGATCACCCTGGGCCTGTACGCAGGCATTACTGCCTGGTGGCTGCACAACTCACCCACGGCGCTGGCCCAGGCCGCACCGGCGGCGATGATGATTGAACTGGCCGCCACGCCCGTGGCCCAGGCCGTGACCGAAGACTTGCAGGTGGCGCCAGATAAAGTGGTGCAACAGCAGCAAAGCACCCCGCTGCCAAAACCGCCCAAAGAGGCCGTTAAAAAAGTCACTCCCGTCACCCGCCCGACCCCGGCCAGGCAAGCATCCTCCCCGCTCAGGGACGCTGCCAGCGGCTCCTGGTCAACCACCCCCGAGCATGCCCCGCAGTTCCAGGCCCCGGCGAAAAGACAGGACGAACAGGCGGCCTCTTCTTCTGCCACCACTGCCCCGCCCAAGCTTGATGCGCAACCGGCCCGCACCACCGCCGCCAGCCAATCGTCACGGGGCAGTGCCGACCCGGCGCAGCAAGTTCAATGGGAAGCGCAACTGCTGGCCCATCTGGAGCGTTTCAAACGCTACCCGCAAAATGCTCGGGACCGCGGCGACCGTGGGGTGGCGTACCTGCGGTTTGAGATTGACAGCGATGGCAAGGTGCTCAGCACGCGGATCGTGCGCTCTGCCGGTTTTACCGAGCTGGACCAGGCGACCCTGGACATGATCAACCGCGCCTCTCCCGTGCCGCGCCCGCCAGAGGGCAGCAAGCTGCGGTTTACCGTGCCGGTAGTGTTTGCCAGGTAAAGAACCGCAGATTACCTGGTGATCATGATCGGTGATCACGGCATCAGCATATACGATTGGCGTACTGGGCTGCAGGGGTTGAAAGTGGGCTTATTGCCCCACTCATAAATCCAATCCAAGGAGGCACGCATGCCCCAGTCCCTGCCAACCCTGTGCGGTTCGATCATGGGCGCGCCGTTTTCCCTCTCGGCAAAAATCCACAACGCAGCCTACGCCGCCCTTGGTCTGGACTACACCTTCGTCTGTTTTGGCGTTGAAGATCCGATTGGCGCAGTCGCGGCCATCCGGACACTGGGGGTGCGTGGCATGAACGTATCCATGCCTTACAAGAGCACAGTGATGGAGCACCTGGATGCCATCGACGAATCCGCCCTGGTAATCGGTGCGGTCAACACCATCAACAACATTGACGGCGTACTGACCGGCTACAACACCGACTATCTGGGCGCGGTTCGGGCCCTGCAGGAAGTCTGCGAGCTGAACAACCAGCGTATCGCCGTGATCGGTGCCGGGGGCGCGGCGCGGGCCGTGGTCTACGGCTGCCTGCAAGCGGCAGCCCGGGTCACGGTGTTCAATCGCAGCAGCGAGCGCGGCAAGGCTCTGAGCAAAGAACTGGGGGCGCAATGGGGTGGCAGTGTCGAGACCTTTGCGGCCCGGGATTTTGACATCGTGATCAACGCCACTTCCGTCGGTTTCAAGCAACCCGGCAGCAACCCGCTGGATGGCCTGCTGGCCAGCCACCTGATTGTCATGGATGTGGCGTTTATCCCGGTGCACACCGCCCTGCTCCTGCAAGCCGCGGCACTGGGCTGCCGCACCGTGCCCGGCACACGCATGCTGGTGCATCAGGCGTGTCGGCAAATCGAGTTGTACACCGGCATGGACGCTCCAATCGACGTCATGGAACAGGCCATGCTCGAGGAAATACAGAGGTTGAAACTGTAAGAAACCCTGCTGCCTATCGATAACAAGATGCCGTAAAGGCACCTACCAGAAGGTACCGACATGACGCACGATCATTCTCCATCTGATATTGCTTTGGTCCCCGAATCCCCGGAACACAAGAAAGACCTGCATCGCGCCGCTTGGGCCTGCTCACTGGGCAGCGCCCTGGAATACTACGACTTTGCCCTTTACACCCTGGCTGCGGCACTGATCTTCGGGCCGCTGTTTTTCCCTGAGCAAACCCGCACCATGAGCCTGATCGCCAGCTTCGGCACCTACTTCCTGGGCTTTGCCATACGGCCGCTTGGCGGCGTACTGTTCGGCATGATCGGTGACCGCGTGGGGCGCAAGTTCGTGCTCACCTCTACAGTGCTGCTGATGGGTGTTTCCAGCACCCTGATTGGCGCCCTGCCCACTTTTAGCCAGGTCGGCTACCTGGCACCGGTACTGCTGGTGGTACTGCGTCTGCTCCAGGGTTTGGGCGCAGGTGCCGAACAGGCCGGTGCGGCGGTAATGATGACCGAATATGCCCCCGAAGGGCGACGGGGTTTCTATGCTGCCCTGCCGTTCCTGGGCATTCAACTGGGCACCATCCTTGCGGCGCTGGTGTATTTCATGGTGATCAGCAGCAGTGACAACGTGCTCGAAAGCGGCCTGTGGCGCATACCGTTTTTCAGCAGCGTGGTGATCGTGGCACTGGGCCTGTACATGCGCCTGTCACTCAAGGAGTCGCCGACTTTTATCCGCCTCAAGGCGCTCAAGCGCGTCTGCGACAATCCACTTAAAAGCGCAATGAAACACTCCAAGCCAACCTTGTTGCTGGGCATCGGCCTGCGCCTGGGGGAAAACGGCGGTTCTTCTATTTATCAGGCACTGGCGGTGAGCTATATCGTTGGTGTGGTCGGCCTGCAAGGCCCCGTAGGCGTACTCACCCTGATCTGCGCCGCCAGCCTCGGCGCGCTGACCGTGCCAATTGCCGGTAAACTCAGCGACCGCTTTGGCCGTGTGGTGGTCTACCGGGCGTTTGCCGTGCTGCAACTGGTATTGGCCTTCCCGGTGTGGTGGGTACTGAGCCAGGGCAATGTAGTGGCAAGCATCGTTGCCATCTCCATTGCCCTGGGTATCGGTACCTGGGGCATGTTCGGCACCCAGGCGGCGCTGATGCCTGAACTGTTTGGCTCCCGGCATCGCTACATGGGTGTCTCCATAGCCCGGGAAGCATCGGCCGTAATCGCCGGCGGTATTGCCCCATTGATCGGTGCCGGCCTGATCGCCCTGGTCGTGGCCAGCCACGATGGTGAACCCAACGCCGGTATCGGTGCCTGGGTGCCGATTGCCTGCTACCTGTCGCTGCTGACCCTGATCACCCTGTACACCACGTTCAAGACACCGGAAACCCTCAACCGCGACCTGGACGAACCCCGTGATGCCTGGGAAATGATGCCCGCCCACAACTCCGACAGCGTGACGACTCAAGCGGTGGTGCAGACCGCGCCGAGGTAATGCTCCGGCCACACGCCAAAAAGCCGCTATTACCAGCGGCTTTTTTGTTTCTGGGCTATGACCAGGAAAACCCGGCCAGGCCCGACACAACTAGCAGAAAGGTCTGACTTTCCCGATTCAAGAAAATAGCCGAACATCTGGCAACCAATATCGCCCACGCAGTGACAGGAGTCTGGCGTAGACGGCAGCTCGGTGTCACTTGCCAATCGCAGGAGACAAAATGAAATATTCGATCACGCTTTATGATGCGCTTGCATCGATCAGCATGCCTGCCGACAAGGCGAAGGCCGTTGTCGATGCCTGGGAGAATGATGTGAAAGATCTCGCTTCAAAATCTGACCTGATACAAACAGAAAAGCACCTCAAGGCTTGCATCTCAGAACTGGGGACTGAGCTGCGGGCTTCAATCAGGGAACAGGGCGCCGAATTGAGGTCATCAATCAAGCAGCAAGGTGTCGAGCTGCGGTCATTAATTACTGAGCAAGGTGCCGAGCTAAGATCTTCCATCAAGGAACAGGGCGTTCAGTTGAGAACCTCAATATCCGTGCTTGAAGCACGGAGCAGAATTGTTCAATGGCAATTCGGCATTATCTTTATCTGCATCAGCGTGCCCGCAATCAAGCTCGGGTACGAGTTTCTGAGCAAGGCATTTGTGGGTTGATGGGCCAGTTAGAGTGCCAAAAACCCTGAACGCCCGGGCAAGGTTTTTGGCCGCAAAGACGTTAACGGCCCTATGGCGAAACCTGCTCAAGAAAGATCAACTGCAAAGGCTCGGCTAGCAGTTCGTCGGCGACTGCGGCGAAACGCTGGAAGTAAGGAGTGGCAAAGTGAAAGTCCAATGCTGCCTGGTCCTTGAACGCCTCGCGCATATAGAAAGTTCCGCGCTCGTCGCGCAATTCGTACAACACATAATCCAGATTGCCGGGCTCTGCCCGGGTCGGTTCTATCAGCGCCAACAGCCCATCTTTCAACGCCTGCTGCTGACCTGCCCTGGCCTTGAGCACGGCAATCGATACCAACACTTTACTGATCGTAGCCATATCCAACTCTCCAACGTTTGAATGGCCCTCAGCTTCCACTTTCAATGGGCACAAGAAAACCGTCAAAACCCGCTAACACTTTCGCCATAAAAACGAAGATCCCCTCTTGGGCCCAAGGCCATTGAAACGGGCCCGCACACTGCGCCCTGCCGGTTGCCAGCTCAAAGGAGCTGGCAACCGGCAGGAAGGTGATACCCAATGAGCTGATACGTCAGGCCTTGAGTGAGAACTTGAAACAGCGTGCCCGAGGCGTCAACCCTCGATAAAAACCTTCAGCGGCGGTTCATGCATCAGGAAGTTCTGGTGCGAAATATTCCAGGCATAAGCCCCCGCATAGGTAAACACCAGCAAGTCGTCAATCGCCAGTTGCGCGACTGGCTGTTGTCTGGCCAGTACATCTTTCGGTGTACACAGCTGGCCTACCAGGGTCACGGGTTTATCGCTGATCTGTGCAGGCTGAACGCCTCGCACTACCGTGAATGGATGATCATGCCCCTGAGCTGCAGGCGTTCGGAAGTGATGGGTGCCACCACGGCCAATGGCAAAGAACTCGCCGTGGCTGCTTTTGATATCCAGTACCTGCATGACGTAGTACCCGCAGGCCGCACTGATAAAGCGGCCGATCTCGAAACGGATGCGAGTGGCGCCCATATCGTACTCGTCAATCAATCCCTGCAAGCCCTGACAAAACCGTGGCCAGTCGAACGATTGCGCCGCGTCCTGATAGTTGATACCCATACCCCCGCCGACATTCAGCAACGGCAGTTGCAGACCATGGTCGGTGCACAGTTGGCGAAAGGTCAGGAAATAACTGCGAATCAGCTCAAGGTGCGCATCCACATCCAGCTGATGCGAGAGAAGATGAAAGTGCAGCCCCTGGAGTTCCAGCGACGGCTCTTCACGCAGCACTTGCAGGGCACTGGCCAGCCCCTCCTCATCCAGACCGAACGGCGTGGGTTTGCCGCCCATGACCAATCGGCTCTGCGGTGCCCGGGCCAGCTTCAGATTCAGCCGCAACATCACCGGTGCCCGCACACCGCGCTCCCGGGCGATGCGCGCCAGGCTGCGCAGTTCGGTGACACTCTCCACATGAAACGCCGATATACCGTACTGCAGGGCAATGTCCAGTTCGCGATCGAGCTTGCCGGGGCCACCAAAGATCAGCGGCTGGTCAGGGCATTGCTCATGCAACCAGGTCAGTTCGCCGCCCGAGGCCGCTTCGAAACCGTCCACCCAGGGTGCCAGGGTTTTCAGCACCCGGGCTTCCGGATTGGCCTTGGCCGCGTAGAACAACTCGCAGTTTTGCGGCATGACCTGACGCATCGCCTTTACATGACGTTCCAGGGCAGGCAGGTCGTAGACGTAGGCACATAATGGGTCATCGTGCTCAGCTCGGAGCTGCTCGATACATCGGGTGACAGATGCAGGAAGCGTCATGCGCATTCGCTCCTTTCGACAGGTGCCAGCGGGCTGGGCAGCAAGGTGTAACCGGCTTCGCGGTCGGCACGCATCATCAGGCGGGTCATAAAGTTTTCCTTGCTCGGGAATGGCGCACCGGCGCATAGCTCAAGCAGTGGTTGCGGATGGTCAAGCCGTGCGGATTGCACCTGTAGAAGGTCAGCGATCAGTGCCCATAATTGTTGCTCCAGCACCTCGCAGCCATTGGCCAAATGGAAGATCGCCTCGCCGAGGTTGTTCACCAGCGCGCAGTATCCCACCCGCTGCCAGGCCTTTTTCGCGCTGTAATACACCGAGCTGCGGGTCCGCTCATCCAGTGCACTCAGGCGATCGGCGGGCCAGATTTCCGGGACCAGCTTGGTGCCTTCCAGATCGCGAATCCACACCCGGCATGGCAGCCCGTCCTCAGCAAAACCGATAACCGTATTCTGCAAATGCGGCTCCAGCGCCACCCCTTGACGAAACAGGCAATACAACACGCCACCCAGCATCTTGGCGGCATAGGCATCCAGCCAGTCCAGCGTGGCTTGCTCGATGCTCAAACCGGTGCAGTCGGCATAACGTTGTACCTGTTGACGGCACACGCTACGGCCCTGTTGATCCCAGGTAAACAGCGCCATGGCCACTTGCGGCTGATAGTGCTCGCGGTCGGCGACGGACAGGTTTTCCCGGTAAACGATACCGAAACACTCGGTGACTTCGCGGGCCTCTTCCAGGGTGCCGAGGGCGCTGAGGTCCAGGCTGGTTGCGCAGGGTTCGGGCATCAAGACAAAACCCGGTTGCTGTGTCGCCAGCTCGCTCATGATCGGCCCAAGCAGCCGGGTCAGGGCAACGGCGCTGTCCAGCTCATACCAGGCGTTCTTGCGCACGCAGTTGGTCAACCGCACATGCATGGAAAACTTCATGAAATAGGCCAACTGCGGATGGTAAAGCGTACGCACGGACGAGGTTGGATACATGGCCTGCCCCAGTACGCCGAGGTACTCAATCAAGCCCTGTTGCTGCGCACGCCGCACCAGCGGGTCGGCCAGTATGCGAGCAACCTCCCAGGGGTGACACGGATAGGCATCGTCGCGGCCTGACAGTTGACGCAGGGTGCTGCGCGGGTCATCACCTTGATGGCGGATCAGCGTCGGATCGACCTTGAACCAGTGCAATTGAAAACGTGCCCCGACTTCCGGCGAGCAGGCCAACAAATCGTCATGAGAGATGCCCTCGCGGCTTTTCGGCGTCGGGTGCAGGGCATGGCCCCACAGCTGATGCTGCTCGGACGCCAGCAAGCTGTCAGTCACCTCATTGGCCGGGCGGGCATGGCGCAGAAAGGTGCGGGTAATCTGCAGGCTGTTGGCGACCTGTTGCAGCATCTCACCGACGCGCTCGGCGCCACTGAGCGGAGTGCACAACAGGCTGGCCAGCTCCTCGGCATCCAGCGGTCGCCAGCTCTGCTGGTTGCCTTTGAAATAAGGCGCACCAACGTAATGGCAGCGCCCCAGCTGACTGGCACGGTCGATTCGTACCACCAACCGGCCAGCGGGCAGGCGAAGGCTGATGCAACGAGCGTTGGCCTGGCGCAGGCTCATCGGCAAGTCCTGTGCCTGATAGTTCAAGCTGGCTTCGTTGCGCGGCAATGCATATTCACGCAAATAGCAATTGAGCAGGCACTCGATGGCATGGCGCTGGGCTTCACCGTCGAGGGCATGGTCCTGCAAGGACAGGGTATTAATAGCGATTGTCATGCCGGTATCTCCCGGGAAGTCATCAATAGAGGACGTGCGATAACCATGGCAGCCAAGGCCGCCAGGCACGCAACAAGAAACGGAGAAGCCATCCCGCAGGCCTGACTGACTACGGCGGCGGTGACACCGGCAGCGGTGCCGGCCCATTTGCCACTGGAATCGAACCAGCCGAACAGGCGCCCTGCACTGCCCTGACGGCTGCGCTGGCTCAGGCAGCGATGCAGGCCGACAAAGCTGAGCAACATGCCCGCCCCGCTTAGCAGGCGCAGGGCGAACAACGGCTCGGCCTGCACGCTCCAGAATTGCAGCGCATTACTGATTGCCAGCAGCGCCAGCCCCGGCAGCAGCAAGTTGCCCTGATGCTTGTGGACCCAAGGCAAGGCCAGCAGATAAACCACATGCGGCAGGCTATAGAGCACGCCAATCAGAGTGTCGTTGCCGATCCCCAGTTGTTCGCCAAACGGCATGAAATAGGGAAAGGTCACGACCATGGAAAAACTGAACAAAAACTGCACCGCCAGCAGCCGCGTCATATCCGCTGGCAGTTCGCCCAATGCCTCGGGCTTCTTGCTGTCCAGGGCATGCCGGGGCTTGTCGTTGGGCAGCGCCAGCACCAGCACAAAGGCCAGCAACGGCAACCAGGCCAGATAGCTGTACAGGCTCAAGCCCAGACCACGGGAGGTCAGCAGGCCCAACAGGATCGGACCGCTGATCAACGCCAGGCGTGCCGAATACTGCGTCCAGTTCAGGGCCCGGGACAGCTGCGCACCCTTGAGCTGGGTCGACAGGTAGGCATTGGACGCCGCCATCGCACCGCCGAAGGTGCCCTGGATAATCAGCGCCAGGACAAACACAGCCAGATTGGGACTGAAACCTGCCAGCAGAAAACCGGCGAACAGCCCGGCATGGGCGCGCAGCAACGAGATACGGCAACCGTTGCGATCAGCCCAGCGCCCCCAGATCGGCGCCGCCAGGGCGGTACACAAGGTTGGCAGGACAAACAGCACGCCGATGGCCCAGCCCGGTGTGTCGGGCGCCAGATCGGCCAGGATCCGCGGCAGATACAGAGGAATACCCAACGCTGTAAAGGCCGACAGGTAGTGCCCCAGCAGCACGCTGGCAATCAGGCGACGCTGCATGCCACCTCCTCCAGCAGGAAGTTCGCCGCGCTGTAACCGTAGAACTTGTTGATATCGCTGGCACCGGAATGCGCCTTGCTGAACAGGCTGCCAGCGCTGAGCAGGTATTTGACCGGCAGTTTGCGACTGTCGAGCAGCCAGCGGCGTGCATCGTCACAGTTAATGCCTTCTGCTTCGAGCTGCCCCAGGCACGCCGTCAGACGCTGGCGCAGCGTGCCATACAGACTGGATCGCGAGGCAAGTCCCGCAGCTGCGATAGCCTGCACAATGGCAACAATGTTCAGTTGCAAGGTAATGGTGCAGAACATTTCGGCCAGCGGCTGGCTGCTGTCGACGCGAATGCGCTCATCCTGCAGGTCGCCCGGCAGTTTGGCCAGATCCGGGCAAGCGCTGGCAAAGCGCTGCGGCCACAGGCGAGCGGCATCGTTGTCCTTCATCAACAGGCGCAATGGCTGGCCTTGCTCGAAGATCAACACGGCGTTCTGCTGGTTGGCCTCCAGCGCGATACCGTATTGAAGCCACAGGCGCAGATGAACCTGCAGCAGCAGATCGAGATAGTCGTCCAGCCAGTGCTGCAAAGAGCCGGCATAAAAGCGCTCGACCAGCTGTTCGAGGAACAGGCGGCCATCGGCCAGCGGGCTGGCCAGCGCGGCGACCGGCACCAGCGTGGTGGTGTCCAGGCCCGCCGGGTAACGGCGCACGATATAGGCCAGATGACGGCTCTCATCAGCATGACCGCCGTGCTTTTCGTCAACGTGCAGATACCGCGATGCCAGTGCCGGGTCGCGCTCGGTCAAGGCCAGCAGAGTGGTCTGGAACCAGTGGCCGTCATACAGGGTACTCGGCTTGATCAGACGTAAATTGCGCGCCCCCAGGGTAGTCACCAGCAACGGCAATTTGATATGCCACTGCGGCTGGTCGATGCACACCACCGTGCGCACGGACAATGTAGGTTCGACCTGCATGGCGGTGCGTGGCGCTTTGAACGTGCCATCAGGCAGGCCGTACTGCTCAAGCACGCCCCAGGTCAGCGGATGTACCGGCAGCAGTGAATGAGTGTTTTGCAGGGTCGGTGGCAAGCCGACCTCCTCGAAATCCGGCCAGTGCGGCGGTTGCGCACTGGTAAGCGTCAGGGCCTGCTTGGGAATCGCCAGCCAGTTGAGTTCAAAACGCGGTGCAAACTCCGGCGCATAGGCCTGGAGTGCAACAGCATCGAAGCCGCTTTTGGCCCGTGCCGTGGGGTAGAACGGGTGATCCAGGTAGCTGGCCAACTGATCAATCTTCAATAGTCGCTGTGACCAGTGCTTGAGCCCGATCACATCACCGAGTGCAGCGGCATTGCGCTGAAAGGCCTGCTTGCACAGGGTGCGGTGTTCAGTAGCGCAATCGGCCTCTTTAAGATATGCAGCAAACAGCTCAAGGCTTTCTTCGTCCAGCCCCTGGCTCATGTGCTCCAGCCACAATGGGTAGCCACGCTGAACCTCGGTCTTGTCTAGTGCTGATACCCTGATCCAGGCATCGCCGGTACCGATCCAGTCCTGCAACGGATACGCCCTGACTACCGGCAGCCATAGCTCGTCCGTGCCCAAGTGGGTGATCCGCAGCCAGCGGGCGTCTGGCTGATGCTCCAGGTATTGGCTGAGTTCTTCGGGCAGATGAGTAATCCGGCCCTGGCTGACAACCCCGCGGATATCTTCACGCAAGCAACAATCGATGATGCGGCGGGTAATGAACGCCTGATCGGCGACTTCTGCTTGCAGGCTCATGCCACCACCCACTTCAGGTCATTCAAGGTCGAATTGAGCTGCGCATCGAGGCTTATATCGTCCGGAGCAATCAGGCGCAGTACGCCGACATAGTCTTTGTTGGAGTGGCTGATAGTCACAGTGTCGCCAGCATGTTGCAGCGCCCGGTAATCACACCAGTGGCCCTCGGACTCAAGATTGAAACTGGCGCTGGCCTGATCCAGGCGTCCTGAACGGTCAGCCACCAGATAATGAACCGTTGCCTGGGCCTGTGCCGGTTGCGCTTCGATCAGGCTATGGCCCAAATGCAGAGCAACGATACGGTCAAACCAGCCCTGTGGCAGCAAGCGATCGAGCAGGAACTCGCGACCATCACCGATACTGCGGTAGTTGATCTCAACCAGCACCGGGCCTTGGGCGGTCAAGATGAATTCGCTATGGCAGACCCCAAAATTGACCCCGAACGCTGCGACTTGCGCCAGCGCGGCAGACCGCTGCGAGCAACTGAGCGGGCCGTTCCAGCGTGCAGCCAGCTCCACAAAATGCGGCGGCTCAGACAGGCTCACGTCAAAACCGCCAACGGCTTGCAGGCTGCGCCCGTCACCCAGAGTTTCGAGGGTGAACAACGGACCTTGCATATACGCTTCTAGCAACAATGCGCGGTCCGGTTGCTGCTGCCAGAACTGCTCACAGTAAGCGCTCAGCTCGGCGGCGTTATGGCACAGGCGCACATCCAGGCTGGCAACACCTTCACGGGGCTTGGCCACTATCGGCCACGGCGCATCGGTCGGTAGTGTGGCACTGGCGGTGAGCACCTGAAACCAGGGCCCGGGCAGCCCCAGGCGCTGCATGCGTTCACGCATGGCCGCCTTGTTCTTCGCCGCATAACACAAGCGCCAGTCTTTGCCCGGGCACTCGAATGCCTCGGCCACTATCGCTGTCGCGGTTTGCAGGTGATCGCTATTGGAGAACACTGCCACAGGGCGCAAGCCCTGAGCGTTAAGGCTCTCGATCACCGCCAGCGGGTTGAACACATCACATTCGATAACCTGCAGCTGGTCTGGCGAAATAGACGAAGTGGCGAGCAGACGCCGGTGTTCCTGAGCGTGGTCGGTGATGACCACAATCGGCAGTCCACGCTGGTGCGCGGCAGGCAAAAAGCCCTCGAGAATGGCGGGGTGTGCGACGTGAGCAAGGATAACGAAAGGACGTTGCATGGCACTTTCCTGGGGGCAACAGTTGCCCGTCCCGGGGGATCGGGCAACTGGTTGAGAGGCGCGGGTGCGCGGTTTAGAAGCGGTAGTTGACGCCTAGGGTGAGCGAACGCTCAGGCGCGGGTTGACGACCCCAAGGGCTGGTGTCGATACCGCGGAAGTAATACTCGCGGTTAAACAGGTTGCTGACGCCCGCCGAAGCGGTCAGGACGCTTTTGTCTGCCAGCGGGAATTCACGCTCGATAGCGGTGTTCCAGACCCAGTAAGCCGGCAGTTCGCCTACGCTGGCCGAGGCATTCTCTTCACGGGTATTCGCCGCGTCGGTGTAGGCCTTGCTGATGTACAGACCGTCGAGGTTGTAGGTCCAGTGCTCGGCAAAGCGGTAACGGGCATCGACCATAAACTGGTTACGCGAGGAATACGGCACCTCATTGTCCTTATAGGTACCGTTGCGTTGTTTGGCATCGAGGTAGGCATAACCGGCGTGCAGGTCCAGATCACGCATGGCTTGCGGGGTCCAGAAAATATCGGTCTCGAAACCCTGGTGACGGGTGCTGCCCAGATTGTCGAAGCGGTCGGTGGTGGCGTTGTAGACGATCTGGTCGTCGAAATCGATGCGGTACAGGTTGAAGTCGACACGCATGCCGTCCCACGGGGTGTAGCGCACACCGGTCTCGTAGTTCCAGGCCAGCTCGGCACCGACTGCGCCTTCCTTGACGATCTGCGTAACCTGCGGCGGGCGCAGGGACTTCTGGGCGTTGGCGTAGACGTACCAGGCATCGTTCGCCTGATAGCCCACGGTCAGGCCCGGCAGCCATTCCTCGGATTTGTTCTCACGCTCGAAGCCAGTGATGCCGTCGCTGTAGTTCATGCGGGCGTTTTCGTAGCGCACACCCGGGGTAATGGTCAGCTTGTGATCGAGCAGGCTGATGGCGTTGCTGATATAGAACGCACGGGCGTCGTCATCGAACTTCCAGTCGCGGAACGGCGATGTCACACCGGTGGCCAGGCTCTCGCGGTTGACCTTGTAGTCGATATCTTCGCTGACATAACGGGCACCGAGCAGCCAGGTCTGGCCGACGTTGTCGCCATCGATAGTGGCGCTGAGGCGCGGTTCCGTGCCCCAGACCTTGAAGTCACGCGGGCCGTCCTGCTTGGTGACTGCCGTACCGTCCGGAGTGAACGGCAGGCCGACCACGAAGTTGCGGTAGCTGTTGTGGGCGAAGTTGGTCCAGCTGAACTCCACCGAATCAAATGGCCCCATGGCGCCCAGGCGCTGGGTATAGGTGCCCCAGACGCGATCGGTGTCACCCTCGAAACGGTCCAGCGGGCGGGTCGACTGACGCGGGTCGTCCTTGTAGTCCTTGACGCTGAGCGCTCCGGCTAGGTCCATATCGGCCTTGTAGTGCTGGATACCGAAACTCAGGTCGCGATCGTCGTCGATATTCCACTGGCCGCGCAGGCGGTAGTTCTGCACGTCGGTGTCGGAATGCTCACGACCGTACTCACCGCTGAGGGTGTTGACGTCCAGTTGCAGACCGAAGCTGTCGGTCAGGTAGCCGCCGGTACCCAGGTAGGTGTCCCACAACTGGCGCCCGCCAGCATTGAAGGTAGTCCTCTCCTGCAGGGTGGTTTGCCACTCGCGCGGAATCGGCTTGCTGATAAAGTTGATCACCCCGCCTACGTTGTTCGGACCGTATTGCACCGCTGCACCCCCGCGCACGATATCAACACGGTCGACCGTGGCCATGGTCATTGGAAACAGCGAAAGCCCGGTCTGGCCGTACGGCGCCAGGGCCAGAGGAATGCCATCCGACAGGGCCTGAATCCGGCCACTGCGGCTCTCGTACAGGCCGCGCACCGAAATCTGCGGCAAGGCACCGGTGCCGGTTTCGTCAAAGATCTTGATGCCGGGTACGCGCTGCAGCGCATCATCGAGGCCGCGGGTGCTGGCTTTGCTCAGGTCGCTGGAATCGATAACGCTGCGGCTGCCGGCATAGGTACGGACTTCCTCATTGCTGGCGGCGCCCAGAACGTCTCCCTGAATCGTCATGGGCGCCAGCTCCACACTGCTGGCGGGAGGTGGCTCGGCAGCCATGGCCGCGTGGCAGATGCCCAGCGTGATGAGGCTCAGTGAAAAGTGCAGTGTTGTTGTTTTCATTGGACTACGTCGACTCATTTATTGCTGTTGGAGAGAGTGCAGGCGAGCTTTCAAGGCGTTATGCAGCAAGCCGCGGTCTTCCCCGGCCAGAAAGCTGCGCACGCCACGAGCGCGCCACAGCGCATTCTGTTCTGGCGTGCGCGGATTGGCGCAGAAAGGCACCTCGGCACGCAGGCAGGCATCGGCCATGTCTTGCAGGGTTTGCCAGACGTGAGGATTGAGCGGATCCGGCCCGAGGCCGAGATCCAGGGACAAGTCCAGAGCGCCTTCCATGATCATGCCGACACCCGGCAATTGCAGAATCTCGCCCAGCGCGTCAACGCCGGCGCGGCTTTCGATCATGGGGATGATGGGAGTCTGGCGGTTGGCCAGATCGATATATTCGGGTAGAGGCAGGCGACCGAAACCGGTGATGCGTCCCCCGGTAATACCGCGCTTGCCCCGGGGCGGGAAAAAGGCCGCCTCGATGGCGCGTTGAACCTGCGCGGCGCTTTCAGTACGTGACAGCACAATGGCTTCAATACCGGCGTCCAGCGCCCTGCCGATCAGTTTTTCATCGACCTGTGCCATGCGCAGCCAGGGCGAAATACCGGCTGCCTCACAAGCACGAACACAATGCATGATGTCCTCTTCGGAGCGCAGCAAGTGCTCCAGGTCAAGGATTACAAAGTCATAGCCAGCAAACGCGAGCATCTCGCAAAGCATGGGTGAAGGCAGAGAGTTGAGCATGCCGTAAACAGCTTTCCCGTCATGTAGCCGGGAAAATACCGGAGAGGTTTTTATCACTGACACAGGTCCTTTTGGCGAGGCCAATTTGTAAGCAATAGTAATCATTCTCAGATACAGGTAAACGACTTTTATTATCGGATAGCGATATTCGTGACGGAGTGCATAAAAAACAGTTTTGCCGGATGTGTTTTTTTTAATACTGGGTTCGCAATATGAATCGGTCTGCAACCTTCGGGCTAGACGTCTCTAGCGATAGCTGCCGGATTCATTGGCCAGGCCTTCGCAGAGCTGAAAAATGAACATCATCAGTTTTTGCGCTCTGGCGTTTTGACATAGACGCGACACCAGCCTTGAACACTTGGTCATATTCGAATAAATAGAGGTACTGCCGATAAGCCATCATCCAGGCTTCAAAGGCTCATTTGCACTCTGGACAGTTACCAGCAGCCAATTTGAGAACATCCCTATGGCAAGCACTTCCAGTTCTGATTTCTTCACGATCACTCTCGGCGCTCGCCCCGCCAAGGCATATAGAATCCCCCCGCCACCTGTTCCAGAAGCGCAGAGCTGCCCCATACAGCGCCCTCACGACCCGGCTGAGGGTATCGTCGCAGCACGCTGGTTAAAGAAAGGCCAGACTCTTTCGGTAGGCAAGTTCCTGATTCCCGGCGGATTGATTTACACCACCTTGTGCGTTGATCCCCGTGCTGGGCTGTATGAGCCCTCACTCTTAAATACCTTGCTCAAACTTTCATCTGACGAGGTCGACCCGTCAGCATCACTCATGACCTATTGGCCTGATTACCAGTCCATTTCGGCACAAGCACGCCGGGGATATGTGCAGTGGTTGGCAGGCGGCCGTAGTGATCCGCGCGCTGATATCGGTTATGTGTTTTTATTTTTTTACGGCCTTGAGCGGCGCGCCCTGATGGACGCGGGGGAAGATCAAGAGGCCAATGCCGATCTGTCAGATATTGTTGAAGAGGTAGAGCGACTACTGGGTATCTACGGCTCAAATAGCTCTCTGCGAGGCTATGCAGAAGATTTTCTCGATTACCTGTCCCATTCAACCATCGATGACAACCTGTACTTAAAGTCCCCTCCGGTGGCCACGGCAGCGCGATCCAGTATGTCGATGAGCCTGAGAGCAGGCTTGGGGCAAATGGCCATGCATCAGCATCCCGTTAACGCGCAATGGGCTATTGCCTGGGCACTGTCAGACCCTGACATCATCAGACGCACTCCGGCGTCGCGTTGCCCGGATTTGCTGGCCAGGCTTTTTATCGACGAATATGAACGGTTATATCCACAAGGCATTCTGCTGAGCCACAACAAGACCAGGCTTAAACATGCTTACCGGGCAGCTTCGCGAGTGGTTGGGGCACCGGTGATGGACCTGGGTGATATTCCCGACGTGGCAGCCAGCACGTTGAACCGCAAAAAACTCCAATTTTTGCTCGATCGCTGCTCAAGCGATCTGGATGCCTATAGCCGTTTTATCGGGCGTTACCCCGAGAGCGCACAAAAGCTGGAGGGTTTACTGCAACTGCCCGTTTCACTGTGGCCACCCACCCTGCGCGATGAGCTGGAAAACCTCAAAGCGCGGATAGAAGATGACCTTGAGGTCATGACCTTTACAGAGCTGGGTAACCGTTTTAACAGTCACAGTATTTTGTCCCGCCCCCTGCTGATCACCTTGGCCCGGGCGTTGGAGTCAATGCAAATCGGTATGGAACCAGATGTATTGGCCGGCAGCAGAACCCCCAAACCAGATGACTGTATTGCCCTATTTGTTACACAACATGACGATGGCGTGCTCCGGGCAACTCCTGCTTTTAACGCTGCATGCCTGACGCTTGATCTGGCTAGCGCCGTAACAGTTGCAGACGGGAAAATATCAGCGGAGGAAGTCTCACTGCTGTTGAACCAGATCGATGCCTGGCAACACTTGAGTATTGCTCAGCGCAAGCGCCTGAAAGCCCATCTGGGTATTCAACTGCATCAACCCCCCTCGCTTGCAAGCCTCAAGAGCAGGCTCGAACCTTTATCCATTGCAGAGAAGGAAGCCATAGCTCACTTCCTTGCCTGCCTTGCCCAGGCGGACGGGTCTGTCAGTTGCGAAGAAGTGAAACTGCTGGAGCGTGTCTACAAAACACTTCAACTGGATCCGCTGTCGCTTTACGGCGACCTGCATGTTGCCACTGCACCGCGAGCGTTCTCGGAGCACTTCGGCGTCCCCTTGACCACTCCTGAACCTGAATCTTTACCGGAAGTCGGCGGCGTAGCGCTCAATCTGGATCGCATAGCGCTTCTGCAACGGGAAACCGAAGCAGTCTCAGCATTACTGGCTAAGGTATTTAATGAAGACCTTGCACACGAACCTGAGTTCGAGCCCATTCCCCTGGTCGGCGAAGTGAAGACTGATGCAGTTGCACTTATCCCCGGGCTGGAGGGTGACCACCTCGCATTTCTCAGACTGTTGATCTCGCGCCCGCAGTGGAGTCGCTCAGAGCTGCAAGACTGCGCGAGTGACATGGAGTTGATGCTCGACGGGACTTTGGAACACATCAACGAACTTGCTTTTGAACACTTCGACATGGCTGTTACCGAAGGTGAGGAGCCCGTCGAAATCAACCCGGACATTTTGGAAAAATTGGCCTTATGAGCACTATTCGAACAAAAGATCGCGATGCGCTTATTCAATCACTGCGAGCAGGCGTTGTGCCGCGTGTGGGTCAGCATCTTATCCAGGTTGGTCGCGTGGGCGAACTGGATGCTCTGCTCAAGGATGTGGATCGATTAGCAGACGGTGGTGCGGCATTTCGGGTTGTGATTGGCGAATACGGCGCGGGCAAAACCTTTTTCTTGAATCTGGTTCGTGCAATTGCCATGGAGCGCAAGCTGGTCACGATGCATGCTGACTTGAACCCGGACCGCCGCTTGCATGCCAGTGGCGGGCAGGCTCGGTCACTTTATGCCGAGCTGGCAAAAAACATGTCCACGCGTACCAAGCCTGACGGTGGAGCACTGCAAGGTATTGTCGAAAAATTCATATCCCAGGCTAAAGCAGAGGCCAAAACATCGGGTGACAGTACCGAAAACATCATCCAGGCCCGCCTCAATGAGCTGACTGAAATGGTCAACGGGTATGACTTTGCACACGTCATCGCAGCTTATTGTCGTGGTTTTGATGAGGGCAACGAGCAACTCAAGGCCGATGCCATTCGCTGGTTAAGGGGTGAATTTACAACAAAGACCGATGCGCGAGCAGCGCTCGGAGTACGAACCATTATTGACGATGCTTCGGTCTATGATCAGCTCAAACTGCTTTCCAGATTCGTGCGCCTGGCCGGATATGCTGGCCTGATGATTTGCCTTGATGAGCTGGTCAATCTCTACAAGCTGGCGAACACCCAGGCCCGTAACGCCAACTATGAGCAGATCCTGCGTATTCTCAACGACTCCTTGCAGGGAGCTACACAAGGGTTGGGTTTTGTCCTTGGAGGGACTCCTGAATTCCTGATGGATACCCGCCGTGGTTTGTTCAGCTACCCTGCCCTGCAGTCGCGACTGGCAGAAAACTCCTTTGCCAAAAGCGGGCTGGTTGACCTCTCAGGCCCTGTAATCCGCCTCACCAGCCTGACGCCTGAAGATTTTTACGTGCTACTGCAAAAATTACGGCACGTCTATGCCTCGGGAGATCCTCAGAAGTACTTGCTGCCCGACGAAGCACTGCCCAAATTCATGGCGCACTGCAATCAGCGCCTTGGGGAGGCTTACTTTCGCACCCCGCGTACAACGATCACTGCATTCATCAACCTGCTGGCAATCCTTGAGCAGAACCCTGGTACTGACTGGCGTGAACTCATTGGGAGTGTTGACGTGGCAAAAGACACCGGTGGAGAGTCAGACCTGACCGTGGAGCAGGATGATGAACTTGCCACCTTCGAACTCTGAGTCTTCCTCTTTCAGCCTTCTCGACTCCAGGATTCAACGCTGGATCTGGGCTGAAGGCTGGACATCTTTGAGGGACGCCCAAGAACAAGCCGTAGCTGCTCTGGTAGGTGCCGATCAAGATGTCATCATTGCTGCAGCCACTGCAGCGGGTAAAACCGAGGCGGCTTTCCTGCCTATTCTGACCCACCTGCTCAATAATCCCGATATACCCGGCGCAGTGCTTTACATCAGCCCCCTCAAAGCCCTGATTAACGATCAATGGGAGCGTTTGGGTCGTCTGTGCGAGCAACTGAACACCCCTGTAGTGGCCTGGCACGGGGACATTTCGGCGAACAAGAAACATCGCTTCCTGAAATCGCCTGAAGGTATTTTGCTCATCACGCCAGAATCGCTGGAAGCTCTATTCGTAAACCGTGGTTCCAACATTGGTGCCATCTTTAAAAACCTGCGTTACATCGTGGTTGACGAATTACATGCTTTTATAGGCAGTGAGCGCGGTAAACAACTGCAATCACTGATGCACCGTGTAGAACTTGTCGTCGGTAGAAACTTGCCGAGAGTGGGCCTGTCGGCAACGCTGGGTGATATGAAAATGGCCAGCAACTTTCTTTGCCCTCGGCGCGCCGAGGGTGTCAAGGTCATTGAGTCCAAAAACGCGGGCCAGACACTGCAGATCCAGGTTAAAGGCTACATCCAGTCACCAATGCGCAAGTTGCTCGAAGCCCGGGGTGAACCTGAACCGGACTCTGATGATGAGCCTGAAGACCAGGACTCCCCTGATTTCGCAATCGCCGAACATCTTTACAAGGTGCTCAGGGGCAGTAACAACCTGGTATTCCCCAATAGCCGTACCCAGGTTGAATCTTTCGCTGATCGACTTAGACGATGTTGTGAGCGCGATGCCGTACCCAATGAGTTCTGGCCTCACCATGGCAGCCTGTCCAAAGATCTGCGCGAACAAGCCGAACACGCCTTGAAATCCGGAGAGTTTCCCGCAACAGGCATCTGCACATCGACCCTTGAGCTGGGCATCGACATTGGCTCAATCAAGAATGTCGTACAGATTGGTTCCCCACCTTCTGTTGCCAGCTTGCGTCAACGCCTGGGGCGGTCCGGCAGACGGGCGGGTGAGCCTGCCATTTTGCGTGCGTACTGCAAGGAGCAGCCTTTAAAAACCGGCTCCAGCCTTTCGGACCAACTGCGCCAGGGTCTGGTACAAACCATCGCCATGATTCGACTACTTACACAGTCGTGGTTTGAACCGCCACGCACTCAAGGTATGCATGCGTCCACACTGGTTCAGCAATGCCTTTCCATCATCGCTCAATGCGGTGGTGCCACAGCGCCGGAGTTATGGAGGCGTCTGGTTGCGGACGGGGCTTTCACCATAACTGAAAAAAAAGACTTTATTGAGCTACTCAAAAACCTCGGCACAAAAGAGCTGATCACCCAGGAAAGTTCAGGACTCTTGCTGCCAGGCGTGATTGGCGAACGGATGATTAACCACTATGAGTTTTACAGCGCCTTTACCAGTGATGAAGAATTTCGTCTTATTTGTGCAGGCAAACCACTTGGCAGCGTCCCCGTCAGCCGTCCACTGACAAAAGATCAGCGAATCATTTTCGGTGGGCGTCGCTGGCAAGTTCAGGACGTTGACCTGGAAGCCAGGGTTATTATTGTTTCCCCCTCTCGAGGCGGCGCCGCCCCTTACTTTGATGGGCTAGGCGCAATGATTCACGACCGGGTGCGGCAAGAAATGCGAACACTGCTGACTGAAAACTCTCCCTGCCCTTTTATTGACCGCACGGCCCAGATATTACTGGACGAAGCACGCCAGACTTTTTCAGCGCTTGGCCTGGCAGATCAACACATTATAAAAAATGGCACAAATTGCCAGATCGTCAGTTGGCTGGGCGATCATGCAAATGACGCCCTGTGCCTGCTGCTTGATCACGTAGGGTTACGCTGTGAGAGTGAGGGATTATTGATATCGACCCATGTCGATATCGACAAGCTGATGCTCGCCCTTGAACAGGTAGCGGCGCTGGACGCTAGCGACCTGCAAACGCTGCTGGCTGATGTAGAAAACATGCGCCGAGAAAAATGGGACTGGGCCTTGCCTGAGTCGTTGCTTATGAAGTCCTATGCCTCCATCTCTCTGGATATTGAAACGGCTATAGGGTTTGCAAAGGCTTGTGTTGAGGACATCAGCCAGGCCCGATAACGGGCTCATCGCTTCACTGCACCAAGGTTTTCATGCCCCTTTTGCAGGCGCGATTCAGGCAATCACTCGCCAAATTCCAGGCAAAAAAAAGCCGCTATTGCTAGCGGCTTTTTTCTATCTGGCTCCACGACCTGGACTCGAACCAGGGACCCAATGATTAACAGTCATTTGCTCTACCAACTGAGCTATCGCGGAATGGCATCTATCTTACTGATATAAAAAGAGAAGTCAACACCTTCGCGGACTTCTCCATGCATTGTTCAGATCACCTGAACAATGGCATCGGTTACCGCTTCAATGTTGCGCTGGTTCAAAGAAGCAACGCAGATCCGGCCGGTATCGAGGGCGTAGATACCAAACTCGGTACGCAGGCGCGTCACTTGCTCAACGGTCAGGCCCGAGTACGAGAACATGCCACGCTGACGGGCAACAAAGCTGAAGTCATGGCCAGGGGCCTTTTTCGACAGCAGTTCGACCATCTGCAGGCGCATGCCGCGAATGCGCAGGCGCATTTCTGCCAGCTCTTCTTCCCACATGGCGCGCAGCTCAGGGCTGTTGAGCACTGCAGCGGCAATAGTTGCACCGTGGGTCGGCGGGTTGGAGTAGTTGGTACGGATCACACGCTTGACCTGGGACAGAACGCGGGCGCTTTCTTCTTTGGACTCGGTGATGATCGACAGCGCACCCACGCGCTCGCCGTACAGCGAGAACGACTTGGAGAACGAGCTGGAAACAAACACGCTCAGACCCGAGTCAGCGAACAGGCGCACGGCAGCTGCGTCTTCGTCGATACCGTCGCCAAAGCCCTGGTAGGCCATGTCGAGGAATGGGATCAGGCCCTTGGCCTTGACCACGTCCAGTACGTTCTGCCAGTCGGCCGGGGTCAGGTCGACGCCGGTCGGGTTATGGCAGCAAGCATGCAGCACAACAATGGAGCCAGCTGGCAAGGCGTTGAGGTCTTCGAGCATGCCGGCACGGTTTACGTCATGGCTGGCAGCGTCGTAGTAACGGTAGTTCTGCACCGGAAAACCGGCAGTTTCGAACAGTGCGCGATGGTTTTCCCAGCTTGGGTCGCTGATGGCAACCACTGCGCCCGGTTGCAGCTGCTTGAGGAAGTCAGCACCGATTTTCAGCGCGCCCGTACCGCCAACGGCCTGGGTGGTGATCACCCGGCCAGCCACCAGCAATGGCGACTCGGCACCGAACAGCAGCTTTTGCACAGCTTGGTCGTAGGCAGCGATACCATCGATCGGCAAGTAGCCGCGCGATGCATGCTGGGCAACCCGAATCGTTTCGGCTTCGACAACGGCACGCAAGAGCGGAATTCGTCCCTCTTCGTTGCAGTAAACACCAACCCCCAGATTCACTTTGCTGGTACGAGTATCGGCGTTGAATGCTTCGTTGAGGCCCAGGATTGGATCGCGTGGTGCCATTTCGACAGCGGAGAACAGGCTCATTATTACGGCGGCTCTGAATGGGGAATGGAGGGGGTGACAACGCTCCAGCCGATTGCACTAGAGCGGTGCACAAACGGGGAGCAAGTATAAGCCCGATCACGATTGGGGCAACAGGCTATTCCCGGTTTTGGCCAAGTATTTGCGTTTATTTTCAGGCCACTGGTCTAATTGCAATCTTTGACAAGATGCCCGTGTCAGAGCAGTGCCTTGAAACAGTCAGGCACGACCTCCATATTCAGCAATATCCTGTTTTTTCCTGCGGCCTGCGTCGCATGCAGCTATAAAGGCCATTGCCTTTACAGAAGCACACCCAGAGGTCCGTCATGCCCGATTTTCAACTTGTTACCCGCTTCGAGCCTGCGGGCGACCAACCCGAAGCCATTCGCCAGATGATCGAAGGTATCGAAGCCGGTCTTTCGCACCAGACCCTGCTCGGGGTAACGGGCTCGGGCAAGACCTTCAGCATCGCCAACGTAATCGCCCATGTGAACCGCCCTACCCTGGTGCTGGCGCCCAACAAGACCCTGGCTGCGCAGCTGTACGGCGAGTTCAAGTCATTCTTCCCGAACAACGCGGTGGAGTACTTCGTTTCGTACTACGACTACTACCAGCCCGAAGCCTATGTGCCCTCCTCGGATACCTTTATCGAGAAGGATGCCTCGATCAATGACCATATCGAGCAGATGCGCCTGTCCGCGACCAAGGCGCTGCTGGAGCGCAAGGACGCGATTATCGTCACCACGGTGTCGTGCATCTACGGCCTGGGCAGCCCGGAAACCTATCTGAAAATGGTGTTGCACGTCGATCGCGGCGACAAGCTCGACCAGCGCGAGCTGCTGCGCCGCCTGGCCGATCTGCAATACACCCGCAACGATATGGACTTTGCCCGCGCCACCTTCCGCGTGCGTGGCGACGTGATCGACATCTACCCGGCCGAATCGGACCTCGAAGCCGTGCGTATCGAGCTGTTCGATGACGAAGTGGAAAGCATCAGTGCCTTTGACCCGCTGACCGGCGAAGTCATCCGCAAGATGCCGCGCTTTACCTTCTACCCCAAGAGTCACTATGTGACCCCGCGGGAAACCTTGCTCGATGCCGTTGAGGGCATCAAGGAGGAGCTCAAGGAACGTCTTGAGTACCTGCGCGCCAATAACAAGCTGGTCGAGGCCCAGCGCCTGGAACAGCGCACCCGCTTCGATCTGGAAATGATCATGGAGCTGGGCTACTGCAACGGCATCGAAAACTACTCGCGCTACCTTTCAGGGCGCGAGCCCGGCGCAGCACCACCGACTCTATTTGACTATCTGCCGGCCGACGCCCTGCTGGTGATTGACGAGTCCCACGTCAGCGTGCCGCAAGTGGGCGCCATGTACAAAGGCGACCGCTCGCGCAAAGAGACCCTGGTGGAGTACGGCTTCCGCATGCCCTCGGCGCTGGACAACCGGCCTATGCGTTTTGATGAATGGGAGCGCATCAGCCCGCAGACGATTTTTGTCTCGGCCACCCCCGGCAATTACGAGGCCGAACATGCCGGCCGGGTAATCGAACAAGTGGTGCGCCCGACCGGTCTGGTCGACCCGCAGATCGAAGTGCGCCCTGCTCTAACTCAGGTCGATGATTTGCTGTCCGAAATATCCAAGCGCGTGGCCCTGGAAGAGCGCGTGCTGGTGACTACGCTGACCAAGCGCATGTCCGAAGACCTCACTGATTACCTGGCTGACCACGGTGTACGCGTGCGTTATCTGCACTCGGATATCGACACCGTGGAGCGGGTCGAAATCATTCGCGACCTGCGTCTGGGGGTGTTTGACGTGCTGGTGGGGATCAACTTGCTGCGAGAAGGTCTGGACATGCCCGAGGTGTCGCTGGTGGCGATTCTCGATGCTGACAAGGAAGGCTTCCTGCGCTCCGAGCGCTCGCTGATCCAGACCATTGGCCGGGCCGCACGGAACCTCAATGGCCGGGCGATTCTTTACGCCGACCGGATTACCGGGTCGATGGAACGGGCGATTGGCGAAACCGAGCGTCGTCGCGAGAAACAGATCGCCTTCAACCTTGCCAACGGCATTACCCCCAAGGGTGTGTTCAAGGACGTGGCAGACATTATGGAAGGCGCGGTGGTGCCGGGTTCGCGCAGCAAGAAGCGCAAAGGCATGGCCAAGGCGGCGGAAGAAAACGCCAAGTACGAAAACGAACTGCGTTCGCCAAGCGAAATCAGCAAGCGCATTCGCCAGCTGGAAGAAAAGATGTACGCCCTGGCCCGCGACCTGGAGTTCGAGGCCGCCGCGCAAATGCGCGACGAAATCGGCAAGCTCAGGGAGCGGTTGTTGCAGGTGTGACCCCACCCTGTGGGTACAATTGCCCTGATGCTGGCCCTGTATCTGTGGGAGCGGGCTTGCTCGCGATGCTTGCGGCTCGGTGTATCTGAATCACCGAGGTGCTGCTATCGCGAGCAAGCCCGCTCCCACATAGGTGGCTACCTTAGACCGCTACTGCCGCCACTGCCTCAACCTCAAACAACATCTCGTCCAGTGCCAGTCGCGGTACCGGAATCAAGGTGCAGGCCGGGGCCGGCAATTCACCCCAGACCCGCGCCACTTCGGCTCCCAGAATCTGCAAGCGCTCCATGCTGTGGTCAACGATCAATACGGTGATCTTGGCCACGTCCTTGATCTGCGCATCCCCTGCCGCCAGGGCTATCTGCAGGTTGGCAAATGCCTGGCGTACCTGTTCTGCGAAATCAGCAGACAGCTCGCTATCGGCGTTTTCACCACCCTGGCCGGCGGTGTACACCAGGCGCACATTGGGCGCCAGACAGGCGACATGGGAGTAGCCGTTGGGCGCCGGGTCATACAGCCCGGCCGGGTTGAGTAATTGCACTGCAGGGTTGGAGTTCTTGTCCATAAAATACGTACCAGTGGCAGTTGAATAAGCAAGCGCGCTATTCAACCACTGTTGCCAAACCCTGTGCCAGCGCCCTCGCGACAGAGGCTGAAAATATGCAACGATGTTAAGCCGCAGCGCAGCAAAGCCCGTCTTGCAAGGATGACCATGACCGCCATCATCACCCAAACGCCCCTTGTGCCAGGGCGTCTCGAACAAATGTCGACCCGTATTGCCTTTTTTATTGCAGGTTTCGGCCTCGCGGCCTGGGCGCCGCTGGTGCCCTACGCCAAAGCCCGGGCCGGACTCGATGAAGCCACCCTAGGCCTGTTATTGCTGTGCCTGGGCGCAGGCTCGATTCTGGCAATGCCCATCGCCGGGATTCTGGCCACGCGTTATGGCTGTCGCCGGGTTCTGGTCGGCGGCACACTGTTGATCTGCATGGCGCTGCCGCTGCTGGCGACGGTCAGCTCCATACCGTTGCTGATCGCCACGCTGTTTTTATTTGGTGCGGGCCTGGGCGCCGTCGACTCCACGGTCAACCTGCAAGCGGTGATCGTTGAGCGCGCCAGCGGGCGCAATATGATGTCGGGCTTTCACGGGCTGTTCAGCGTTGGCGGGATAGCCGGGGCAGCGGGTGTCAGCGCGCTGTTGGCACTGGGCCTGTCGCCGCTGTGGGCGATTGTGGTGGTGATTGTGATAACCCTCATGGCCCTGCTAAAGGCCGCCCCGCATCTGCTGCCCTATGGCAGTGAAAGCAGCGGCCCGGCGTTTGCCGTGCCCCACGGTGTGGTGCTGTTTATCGGTTTGCTGTGCTTTACCGTGTTCCTCGCCGAGGGTGCGATGCTGGACTGGAGCGCAGTTTTTCTGACCAGCGAAAAAAATATCGACGAGGCCTATGCGGGGCTGGGCTATGCCGCCTTCGCCTTGACCATGACCGCAGGCCGATTGACCGGCGACACTATTGTCAGACGTCTGGGTGCACGGCTGGTGATTGTATTGGGCGGGGTATTTGCTGCAGCCGGTATGACCCTGGCAACCCTGGCGCCGAGCTGGGAAGTTGCGCTGCTTGGTTATGCATTGGTGGGTGCGGGTTGTTCGAACATTGTGCCGGTGCTGTACACCGCCGTAGGCAAGCAGACGGTGATGCCCGAGCATATCGCCGTGCCTGCCATTACCACTCTGGGCTATGCGGGGATTCTGGCAGGACCTGCGGCCATCGGCTTTATTGCCCATGCCAGTAGCCTGAGCATGGCCTTTTTGCTGATCGCCGCCATGCTGATGGCAGTGGCCATCAGCGGGCGGATTTTGCGGGTTTAGACGCCATGCACAATACCTGTGGGAGCGAGCCTGCTCGCGACAGGACCAGCTCGGTGAATCTGAAACACCGAGTTGCCCGAATCGCGAGCAAGCCCGCTCCCACAAAGGTGTCATTGCGATGCGCTTAGAACCCTACGCTGGCCTGCACAAAGAACGTGCGCGGCTCACCCAGGTAGATCCCCGAGTTGTTGTCACTGGAGCGAGTGTAGTACTCCTGGTTGAACAGGTTCTTGATCCCCGCCCCTACCTTCAGGTTCGACGCCTCTGGTCCAAAGTCGTAGCCCACGCGGGTGCTCCAAGTGGCATAGCCCGGAATATCGCCGTACTGGCCGTCCGGCGTCGGGTCGGTGATATACACACCGCCAGTGCCCGGTGCGTGCTGCTGGGACTGGGCAAACATGTCCAGGTTGTAGGTCCAGCGGTTGACCACATAACGCGCGCCGAGGTTGACCACCTGACGCGAGTACAGCGGCAGATCACGGCCCTTGAAGTTGGGGATATCACCTTCTGAAGTGGCCTTGGTGTAGGTAAAGCCCGCATTTACCGATAACCCGTCAAGCCGTGCGTCCAGCGCCGACATGTCGTAATGCACCGACGTTTCGATGCCCTGGTGCTTGGTCGCTCCCAGGTTGGTCCAACCCACATCATTGCTCACGTATTGCAGTTCATCGGCAAAGTCGATGTAGAACAGCGTCACTTCACCGCCCCACACGCCATTGTCGTAGCGCGTACCCAGCTCGTAGGTCTTGGCCTTTTCAGGACGCAAGCCCGCTGCGGTCGCATCGCCGACACCACCCTGCCCCAGCTGGAAGTATTGCAGGCTGCCGAACGAGGTTTCGTAGTTAGCAAACAGCTTCCACGCGTCAGACAGGTGATACATCACACTCAGGGCCGGCAACGCTTCACTGCTGTCGATGCTGCGATTCTTCTCCAGCACCGGCTTGCCGTTATTGCCCAGCACCGGGCGATCGTGCCAGTTGGTGCTGATGCGCTCGAAGCGGATACCCGGGGTTACCGTCCAGTTGCCGACATCGATCTTGTCATCGATATAGAAGGCGTTGGCCTCGGTACCGCCGGTGCGGTCCTGATACACATGACCGTCTGCGCCTGGCGCCGGCACTGGCACGTTATTGACCAGGGAGACCTGGCTGGCCTCTTCATGCATGGCTTCCTTGAGGTAGCGATAGCCGACGCCCACTTCCTGCGTCACTGGCCCCAGGGTAAATACATGGGAAACACGCGGTTCAATGCCGAAGGTGTGGTAACTGCGCGGGTATGCAGCCAGGGTTTGCAAGTTGCGCGAGGCAATATTGCTGCCACGGAAGCTGTCGGTGTAATAGGTCAGGACTTCAAACTGGGTCTGGTAATCAATCTGGCGCAGATACTTGAAAGAAACGTCCTTGCGCCGCCCGGTGAAGTTGTCGTAGTCGCGCACCGACTGGTATGGGTCGGCATCAAACTGCTTCTGGGTCAGACCGCCGGGCATATCTGCGGTGGCATCGTAGTAATGGAAATTAAGGGTGAAGTCATCCTGATCGGTGGGTGCCCAGTGGGTCTTGAGCAATACGTCATCGATATCGTTGTCGTTATTGCGCGCCCGATAGCCATCGCCCTTGACCCCGGAGTACAACAGCGCGGCACCAATGCCGTTGTCTGCCGTGCCGCCGAGGAAGGCCGACTCGATATGCTTCCAGCCGCCGCGCTCGGAGGTCTCCAGGGTGGTGCCCACTTCGCCCTGGAAGGTTTCCGGGATGGCCCGGGTGACAAAGTTGATCACCCCGCCGACGTTCTGCGGCCCGTAACGTACCGAGCCCGCGCCACGCACCACGTCGATGCTGTCCAGGTTGCCCGACGAGATCGGTGCCATCGACAGCTGTGGCTGACCATAAGGGGCGAACGCTGCCGGAACACCATCGATCAACACGGTCGATCGCGGCGACAGGCGAGAGGTAAGGCCACGTACACCGACGTTGAGGGAGATATCACTGCCACCGGTGCCGTTGGATTCCTGTACCTGCACACCCGGGATGCGTTTGAGGGCATCGCTGACGTTCATGGTGCCCTGTTCAATCATCGCTTCGCGGCGCACCACGGTACGGGCGCCGGGGTGGTTCTGCACCACGGCGTCATTGGCATCGCTGAGCCAGTTACCAACTACCTTTACATCCACCGGCCCCAGCTCCAGCGGGCCGGACGCTGCGGCACTGGTGGCAGGCGCGGCGCGCAGGGTCACGGCATCACCACTCAACTCATAGCTCAGGCCACTGCCTTGCAGCAGGCGGGCCAGGGCCTGTTCGGGCGACAGGTTGCCATCGACCGCAGGAGCCTGCTTGCCCGCCACCAGTTGCGGGCTGAAGAACACCTGCAGCGACGTCTGCTGTGCCAGCTGGCTCAATGCCGAGCCCAGGGGTTGGGCCTGAATATGGATGGCGCTCGACGCAGCTTCGGCGGCAAAGGCCGCAGGCATCGCAGCGCTGACCGCCAGGGCCAACGCCAGCGGCAGCAGGCGCGTGCGGGTAACAGAGGATGGAGTGCTCAAAGATGTATCAAGCGAGCAAAGTCGCCCACGAGGATTGTTGTTTTTCACGTCGAGTCTTGCCCTGTTGATCGCACTTGAGTGCGACTGTTAATGCAAACCAGTTGCAGTTGATCAAGAAGACGAAGAACTCGAAAAAAACCTGAATCCCCTGTGCAATTATTTTTTCGCGATGATTTCCTGGCTGCCATCTGCACGGGTCTTGATGGCCACCGGGAGGATCTGCGGCAAGGCCTTGAGCAATGCATCGGTGTCATCAGTCTTGAACACGCTGGAAAGGCGCATTTGCGCCAACGCAGGGGTACTGACGTGCAGCGGTTTGTCGCGATAGCGCGATACCTCTGCGGCCACTTCGCCAAGGCTGGCGTCTTCAAACACCAGTTGGCCCTTGCGCCAGGCCGTCAGCGCCCCAGTATTGACTGCCTGCACGGCCGCCACCTGGCCCTGGGCATCGACAACTGTACCCTGGCCCGCCGTCAGGCTGACCTGCGCTTGCGGATTGGCACCCTGCACCCGTACATGCCCCGACTCCACCGCAACCCGCGCCTGCTCGCCGTCACGCAGCACGTCAAAACGGGTGCCGGTGACGGTTACACGACCGGCCCCGGCCTGAACCACAAAGGGCCTGTCCGGATCGTGGGCGACGCTGAACATGCCCTCACCCTGCACCAGCTCGACACTGCGCTGCTCGCGCGCAAAGCTGACGCGCACCAGGCTGCGGCCATTGAGCTCAATGCTCGAGCCATCAGGCAAATCAACACTGCGGCGCTCGCCCAGCACCGTGGCAAATTCGGCCTGATAGCCTGCCGAGGACTGCAGTTGCATCCACACACCCGCCCCGGCCGCTATCACGATCAGGCTCGCTGCCAGCCCGTAGGCAAGCACCGAGCGACGCTTGGGCCGCGCCACGGGCACTTTGCACAGCGCCTGCAAGCGCTCCTTGGGCAACAGGTCGGCGGCGGACCACAAGCTGGCCAGCCACTGGTACTCCGCATCATGATTGGCGTGCTGCGTACGCCAGGCCTCGAATTCGGCCTGCTCGCCCGCGCTCAGGGTTTGCGCCTGAACACGGGTGAACCAGATCGCAGCCGCGTCACGCACGCTTGCGCTGTCACACGTGCATTCGCGTGTATCCATCATGCAATCCTTTACCGATGTCATCACGGAGCCTCTACACGTTCACGCAGATGGCGCAGGGTACGGATCATATACTTTTCCACCATGTTTCTGGACAGTCCCAGGCGCTCGGCAATTTCAGCCTGAGTCAGGCCTTCGATCTTTTGCCAGACAAACACCTTGCGGCAATTGAGCGGCAGTTCCTGCAAAGCCCTTTCGACCAACTCAGCCAACTGGATAGCGCGCATATACTGCTCCGGATCGCCGGTTGCCGACGAACTTGGGGGAACGGCAGCCAGCTCCTTGGCGTCGCGTAACTCTTCACGACGAAAACTGTCCACCGCGATATTGCGTGCAGTCTGGTGCAAATAGGCGCGCGGCTGCTCAACCGCATCCGGGTTGGATTCGAGCACACGGACAAAGGTGTCATGGGCCAGGTCTTGCGCCTGCTGCCGATTGCGCAGGCGCCGGGTCCAGGTA
This sequence comes from Pseudomonas sp. B414, assembly GCF_055408445.1. Taxonomy (NCBI): domain Bacteria; kingdom Pseudomonadati; phylum Pseudomonadota; class Gammaproteobacteria; order Pseudomonadales; family Pseudomonadaceae; genus Pseudomonas; species Pseudomonas sp. B414. Next base: position 160,426 of record NZ_JBUZTQ010000008.1, read on the forward strand.
CCGATCAACTCTTCATAATGTTCAAAGAAGCCCGTTCTGCGGGGCACTTTCTGAGTCATCGCAGGCAACTGCACAGGTGGGGCGCGAATAGTAATGCTTCCTATTAAAGCCAGCAATCACTGCGATGACAGAAGGTCGCCCCGCTACATTTCGGCCTTGGCCAACAAACGCTTCTCAACCTGGGTAGCGCCGCTTAAACCGTAGCGCCGGGCGGTCAGCCAACCGACCAGACCCATCATCGCGCAGAACGCCACGCACACCCACGGGCTCCACGGCATCAGCGCAATCAGCAGCAACGGTGTGGTGCTGGCCCACAGCGCGTAGGCGATGTTGTAAGTGAACGAAATACCCGAGACACGAATCGGCGCCGGAAACAGCCCCACCATCACCGATGGCACCACCCCCACAATGCCGCAGGTCAGGCCGGCGAATGCATAGGCCAGGCCGGGCAATGCCCACTGCCCGACCAGGCTGGCGTACAGCAGGCCGATACCCAGCGGCAGCAGCGCACTGTACAACGCGATACTGCGCCATACGCCGATGCGATCGACAACCAGCCCGGCCAGTACACAGCCGATATTCAAAAACACAATGCCCATGCTGCTCAGGGCAAAGGTGTGGCTGGCGGTCATGCCAAAGCGCTGCTGCATCACGGTCGGGGTAATGACGACAAACACCACCACGGCACTGGTCAGGACACAGGTCAGTAACGCCGCCGGCAGCAATGAGGACCGGTGATCACGCAATACCGTACGCAGGGGGAACTCGGCCCGGCCTTCCTTGCGTTCGCGCAAGGCCAGAAACACTGGGGTTTCACTGAGCCAGCAGCGCAACCACACCCCGATCACGCCAAAGACACCACCCAGCAGGAACGGAAAACGCCAGGCGTAATCGAGGATTTCCGCCGGGGTAAACAGTTGTGCCAACAGGGTCGCAGTCAAGGCGCCAATCAGGTAGCCAAAGGTCAGGCCGGCCTGCAAAAAACCCAGGGCAAAGCCGCGGCGGCCGGCAGGTGCGTGCTCGGCCACGAAGACCCAGGCACTGGGCACCTCACCGCCGACCGCAGCGCCCTGCAGGATGCGCAGGGCCAACAGAATCAGCGGCGCGAAATAACCGATATCGGCGTAAGTGGGCATGATGCCGATCAACAGACACGGCAGCGCCATCATCAGGATGCTCAGGCTGAACACCCGTTTGCGCCCCAGATGATCGGCAAAGTGGGCCATCAGAATCCCGCCCAGCGGGCGTGCCAGATAGCCGGTTACAAAAATGCCGAAGCTTTGCAGCAGGCGCAGCCATTCCGGCATGTCCGGTGGGAAAAACAGCTGACTGAGGGTCAGGGCAAAGAACACGAAAATGATGAAATCGTAGATCTCCAGCGCCCCGCCCAGGGCCGCCAGGCCCAGGGTTCTATAGTCGGAACGGGAAAAACGCACCGTTGTGGCTTGAGTATCGGCAGACATAAATAGGCTCAATATGAACTGGACACGCCTATATTGGCGCTTGCGGTCGAGGGCGCGAGCATAGCAAATCCTGTGGAAGCCACTGGCAAAAAACCTGTGGGAGCGGCGGTGCGACGACTCGACTTGCTCGCGATGCAGGCGCTGTGGTTTTGAAGTGAAACCGCGTCGATCCAATCGCGAGCAAGCCCGCTCCCACCAAAAGCACCTGGCAACTAGCCTTGCCACCCGCCACCCAACGAACCGTACAGTTCAACCAGTGACAGCGACACCTGCGCCGTGCTGTCCACCAATGCCGCTTCGTTGGCCAGCAGCGCGTTTTGCACGGTCAGCACGTTGAGAAAATCCACCGTGCCCTGGGCGTACTGCTGATGAACGCTGTCCAGTGCCCGCTGGCTATGCATCACCGCATTCTGCAGGCTGTCACGCCGACGCTGGCTGGCCTGATATGCCACCAGTGCATCGTCCACTTCATGCCAGGCGCCCAGCACGGTTTTCTGGTAGGCAATGCCTGCCTCTTGCTGACGCCCTTCCTGCAATTGCAAGGCGCCCTGCAAACGCCCGCCTTCGAATATCGGCACACTCAAGCCCGGTCCGAAAGCAAAGCTGCGCGAACCCCAACTGCCCAGGTCGGACAGTTGCATGGCTTGAAACCCAAGGCTGCCCGATAAGGTGATACGCGGATAAAAGTCAGCTTTTGCCATGCCAATCGCCGCCGTGGCGGCATGCAATTGCGCTTCGGCACGACGGATATCGGGACGTCGCTGCGCCAGTTCACTGGGCAGGCCAATCGGTACATCCGCACCATAGGCCGGTACTGGCTCCACGGTACTCAATTGCTGCTGCAAGGCTCGGGGCTCTCGGGCCAGCAGCAGGCTCAGGGCGTTGATCAACTGGGCACTGCGTTGCTGCAAGGGTGCCAGCCGTGCTTCGATTTCGGCCACTTGGGCGGCGGCTTCCGACACTTGCAAATCCGTGGCCACCCCCTCCCTGACCTGCAATTGGGTCAGTTCCAGGCTGCGTCGGGCGATTTGCAGGTTTTGCTCCACCACCGCAAGCGACTGTTGGGCGCTGCGCAACTGTATATAGCCTTGCGCCGTCTGCACGATTACCAGCAATTGCACGCCGTGACGATCCTCAGCCGCCATCTGCACCGAGGCATCGGCTGCTTCGACCGAGCGTTTTACCCGGCCCCACAGATCGGCCTCCCAACTGAATCCCAGGCCGCCATTCCACAGATTGAAGGCCTGCTTGCCGCTGTACCCCGAGGGGTCATTCAAGCCTTTGTGGCTGTTGCGGCTACGACTGTAAGCCGCCGTACCCTCTACTTCGGGCAAGGTGTCAGCGCTTACCTGACGGCGTATCGCAAGGCTTTGCTGCAGGCGGCTAGCCGCCATTTGCACATCCAGGTTGCGCTGTTGCGCCTCACGCACCAGGGCCGACAATTGCCGGTCGCCAAAACGCTCCCACCAGCGCGGGTCTACTGCCGACTCAACGGCGCGACTATGCCCGTCTTCAGTCACCACCGGCGCCCAGTTCGCGGCGAGCTCGGGCACCGGCGCCTTGAAGTCCGGGCCCACCACGCAACCACTGAGGTTAAACACGCTGTAACAGGCCACAGCCCAGGCCACTACACTGTTTTTCATCGGGCGCTGACCTGCTGATCGTGAGCCGCCGCGGTGTCGATGGCCGCATCCACGGACATTCCCAGGCGCAATTGGCTGGCCAGTAGCTGACCCTGATCCAGGGTGACCTTCACCGCAATGCGCTGCGCCACCTTGGTGAAGTTACCCGTGGCGTTATCCGGGGCAATGGCCGAGAACGTCACCCCGGTGGCCGGGGCAATACTGTCGACGGTGCCTTGCAGGGTCTGCCCGGGAAAACTGTCGACCTTGATCGTCACGCGCTGCCCGGCCTGCATATGGGTCAACTGGTGTTCGAGAAAGTTGGCAACCACATAGGCGTTGGCCAAAGGCACCACGGCCAACACGGTGTCACCGGGTTTGACATAAGCGCCAAGCCGCACGCTGCGCCGCCCCACTACGCCGTCAAAGGGCGCCACCAGACGGGTGTGCGACAAGTCCAGTTCGGCTCGCGCCTGTAGCGCCTGGGCATACTCCACCGAGGCTTGCGCGGCAGTGGCCTGGGCGGCCAATACGCGGGTTTGCTGGCGGGCGGCTTCCAGCGCGGCCTTGTGTTGGGCCAGTTCGGCCCGCGCCGTCAGCGAGCGGTTTTTCGCCTGCTGGGAGTTTTGTAGCGTACCTGCCCCCTGCCCCGCCAAATGCTCATAGCGCTGCAGCTCATGGCTGGCAAACTCGACCTGAGCTACATCGGCATCCACCGTGGCCTTGGCCTGCTCGATCAGCGAGCGTTGACGCTCCAGCATCGCCAGGGCATTGGAGTGTTGGGCCAGGGCCGTGGCCACGCTGGCTTGCGCCGCCTGCACAGCGGCCTGGTAGTCCTGCGGGTCGATCAGCGCCAGCAATTGCCCGGCCTTGACCGGCTGGTTGTCTTGCACCAGTACCTCGTCGATAAAACCTGCAACCTTGGGTGCGATCAGGGTGTAATCGGCGCTGACAAATGCATCATTGGTGCTCTGCACCGTGCCCGTGGCAAAAACCAGCCGCCACAGCCCGTACAGCACGACAACTGCCAGCACAGCCGCGCCGACCATGACCCAGGGCTTGCGCCCGCTTGTTGTACTCATTTCAAAACTCCGACAGGTGTGCCCGGCGCATAGATCCGCGTAGGGCCAAAAGGGATTAACACAATCAAAAACAGCGCCAGGGCGGCCATATACAGATAGAGATCGGCAGAAGTCAGCACCACTGCCTGCTGGTGAATCCGGCGTGCCAGATCGGTCCCGGTACTGATAAGCGGCGAGTTGCCCAGGCGATCGAGCAGCATGGTCGAATGAAAGTGCTCACGATTAAGGGTCAGCACCCCGAGTACACTGCTCGCCGCCACTGCAGAGAAACCTTTGACCGTATTGAACCAGGCCGATGCAAATGGGCCATCGGAGGGGTTCAGGCCACCGGTAGCCAGCATCAACAACGGGATCACCGCCATGGGCTGGGCGATGATCTGAATCGCCTGCAGCCCGTAAAAATTCTCCCGATTCCAGACCGAGGTGACTTGCGAACCGATACCGCATGCCAACGCCAACAACCCCAGACCAATGGCCAGAACCCAGCGGCAATCGATCCAACGCAGGTTGCACAGGGCAACCACCAGCGGCAGTGCAACCAGTTGCGGCAATGCCACCATCAGCATCACCGGTGCCGTCTCAAGAGGTCGATAGCCCTGTACCTGAGCCAGATAACTGGACGGAATCCTGATCACCGCCAGCAGCACAAACAGCACACCGCCCAAGGTCAGCAAGGCATGGGCCAGATTGCGAATTTTCAGCAGTTGCAGCTTGAAAAACGGCAGCGGATGCGACCATTCATTGATAAAGAACAGCACCATCAGGGCTGTGCCGGCGACGGTAAAAAACCGGATCATCGGTGACTCGAACCCGTTCAGCCGCTGGCCCAGTTCCAGCGTCAACACCAGCATGATCAACCCCGGCAAGCCCAGCAGCAGGCCGCGCCAGTCGAACTGCTTGAAGCGCTCCAGACGCAGCGGGTCCTGCGGCAAGCCCCAGGCCACGCAGGCCATCGACAACAGGCCCAGCGGGATAATCTGCCAGAACGCCCATTGCCATCCTGCGTATTCCACCCACCAGGCCGACAGTGGTGTGCCAAAACTGGGGCCGAAAGTGGCGGTCAGCGCATAGCTGCCCAGCCCGTAAAGACGAATACCTGGCGGCAGAAAGCGCAGCGCCACCGACATCAGCATGGGCGGCAATGCTCCAGCGGCAAAACCCTGCAGAGTACGCAGCAGCATCAGCACATCAACATTGGGGGCAAACGGACAGAGGATGCCCAGCAGCAGGAAAGCGCCGATGGCACACAGGGTAAAACGGCGCAATGAAAAGGTGGCCGCGCACCAGGGGGCAAAGGCCATGGCGCTGATGGATGTGGCCGAATACACCGCCAGCAGCCAGGTGCTTTCGTCATAGCCGATGCCCATCGCCCCGCGAATGTCGGGCATGGCCACTTTGGTGACATTTTCGTTGAAACCCGAGACCAGCACCGCCAGCAGCACACCGAGCAGCCCGGTGAAAATCCGCAGGCCAAATGCCGTGCTGATGGCGGGAGCAGGTACAGAACCTGCGGCCAGCGTGGTCATACCCCAGCCCCAGAGACCGAACCGCGCCCATGTTCAAACCGCCAATGCATGGCTGACTCCGTCGTCCAATTAGATGACAGAAAGTTTAATCAGCTGGCATAGTTATAAAAATTGATAAATAACTAACTGTGGAGTGCGTCGGACGCAATGGTTTTCCGATATCAACATCTGTGGAGCGAGCTTGCTCGCGATGCAGGCAACGCGGTTGGTCAGGTAAACCAAGGTGATGCTATCGCAGGCAAGCCTGCTCCCACAGTTTTTATGCTGTACACAAAATCTGCTGTTTGCAGGGATCATTGTGGGAGCGGGCTTGCTCGCGATGCAGGCAACGCGGTCTATCAGGTAAACCAAGGTGATGCTATCGCAGGCAAGCCTGCTCCCACAGGTTTGGCGCCGCCCTCAAAGTCCGAATTAAACCACCGCGTTATCGCAGAAAGTCTTGAGGGTGCGGCGCAACCAGCGATGGGCATGGTCATTGTCCAGCCGCGGGTGCCAGGCCTGGACGATATCCACGGGCTGCAAAGTGATCGGCAGCTCGAACGGGCGCAACTTAAGGCCCAGCGGCTCAAGGTTCTTGAGCAGCACCTGAGGCATCAACGGCAAAATCAGGTCGGCCCCGATCAGGGCAAAGATCGCCGAGTAAAAAGTCGGCGTGGTAAACATCACTCGCCGCTCCAGCCCCTGCTCGGCCAGAATCGTATCGATCGGCCCCCGGGCATGACCCCGACGGGACACACTGATATGGTCAAAACCGGCAAAAATCTGCGCTGTAATCGGCTGATCGAAAATCGGATGCCCTTCCCGGGCCAGCCCCACAAAGGGGCAAGTAAACAGCCGTTGCACCTTGATATCGGCACTGAAGCGGTTGGTGGCACAGATAGTCAGGTCAATACGCCCTTCGTTCAGCGCCTCATCATCGGTAAAGCCCTCAGGCACCACCCGCAATGTGGCCTTGGGCATTTCCAGGGCCATTTGCTGGCGTAATGCTGCGCCATAAACCCCAAAAAAAACGTCGTTGGCGCGAATGCTGAACGTGCGCTCCAGCTCTCGCAAGTCGCTGTTCTGACTTTGGGTAAACACCCCGTGCGCCAGTTCGACCACACCACGCACCTGCTCACGCAGCTCCAGCGCCCTGGGGGTGGGCACCAGCCCGCGGCCAGAACGCACCAGAACAGGGTCGTTCAACACTTCGCGAATACGGGTCAGGGTACGGCTCATGGCCGGAGCGCTGAGGTTCATACGCCGGGCAGCGCCCACCACAGAACCTTCTTCGAGCAGAACATTCAAGGCAACCAGCAGATTCAAGTCAGGTATTTGCATGGCCCAAAGGTTATCGGGTAACGCATGGCCTGCCTAGTCAGCCCGCAATGCACCATTGTTGCGCATCAGGTAAAACAGTTTCGCACACACTTAGCTAGCTAACTAAGATTGGCATTGATACATTGCCGCCCGTCAGGTTTGCGCCTGACGCTCTCTTTGGTTGAGATTTTTGGCTATTACCCGATCCCCATGACGGTAATGGCCTTTTTTATGCCTGCTCGCTGGCGCTTGAATTAGAGCCATCTGAAGTGGTGGCACTGGTCAACCTGAACTACGCTGGCAGCCCAATCCATCACAGTGATTGGGGTTTCTATGCAGCTGGGCAAAAAGATTTCAAATCTGGAACGACTGGCCTGCAAGTATTACCGCTGGATCCATGCCACGCGCATCAGCCTCGCGTTTCTGATTACCTTTATCGTCATCCGCTTTTTCAAGCTTGATGGCGCGTCCTATGCCCTGATCACCATGCTGATCGTAATGGGGCCTCAACCTTACTGGGGCAATGTGTTTTCCCGGGCCTTGCAACGCACCGGCGGTACAGTGCTGGGTGCCCTGTCCGGCCTGGTGTCGCTGTACCTGGAAATGTATTCGTTCCCGCTAATGCTGTTGTGGTGCGCGGTGATGATGTTTGTTGCCGGCTACCTGACCCTGGGCAAACACCCTTATATGGCCCTGCTGATCGGCGCGACGCTGGCGGTAGTCAGTTGCGCGCCGCCCAATGACATGGAATCGGCCATCACCCGCAGCGGTTACGTGCTGGCGGGATCCTTGCTGGCCATGCTCTATACCAGCATTTATCCGCAACGGGCCTACACCGACCTGCGGATCAAATTCAGCGAAAGCCTAGGCAAGATCAACACGCTTTACTCTGCCTACTTCTCCCCGCGGATCCCCGAAAGGCCCAAGCTTGAAGACCAATTGAAGGACGAACTGGATGCCGTGATCAAGTTGCGCTCCTACATCGCTGCGGCCAGTAACGAGAGCAATCTCAAGCCCCAGGTATTCGAGTCACTGCAAACCCTGCACCGCAACATGCTGGCTACCATGAGCCTGATGATCGACGCGTACTGGTCTTCACGCGAAAGTCACCTGCTGATCGAGAGCGAACCTGCATTGAGCGGCCTGCATAAGTTGATCCCGCAAGCCCTTGAGTCGTTGCAGAACAAACTGTGCATGGGCATTTCAAACAATCAGATCAGTGGCGAACTTCGGCAAAAGGCCCACGACTTGAATGAGCTTGTACTCAAGAGCCTGGAAGGCAAGATCAACGAAACGCCCTTCTATGCGTATGTCTGGCTGAGCCTGGAAATGCTCAGGCAACTGACCGAACTCAATGACCAGTTGCACGCTGCGCTCTATCACTGCGGTCACCGGCACTTGTTTAAAAACAACAAGCTACCAGACGAAAAATAACAGTCTTAAAAGGATATTTCCCACGCATTTAAATGATTTATCGCACTAAACATGAAGATTTCTCTAATAAAAATGGCACGTCCCTAGACTCAATTGACGACAAAAACGGACAAATAACCACTCTAAGTATTTGTTTTACATATTTTTAAAACAACTATGCAGCGTTTCAAGCCACGTCAAGATTCTCTTTTCGTTCCCCTCCCTCAACTGGCCCGCCGGGAATTTTGGTCTAGGCTCTGCCTCGCACCCGTATTAATGGATTTGAACGGTTGAGCCCATGAAACGACAGTCAGTTGCAAATAACCCACTCCAACCTCCCCCGGCCTTTGCACGTACCCGACGTGTGGAGTGTTTTGCATGCGCGTACGCCTGACCGGCACTCCAGAACTTTAACTTTTACCGCACTGTAGATAGGAGGGCTTATGCAGCTCACCCCCAGAGAAGTCGAAAAGCTGATGATTTACACCCTGTCGGATGTGGCATTCCGACGTAAGGCCCGCGGCTTGAAGTTGAACTATCCAGAGGCCGTTTCCATCATCACCGTGACCGCACTGGAAGGCGCCCGGGACGGCAAAACGGTTGAGGACGTGATGACTGAGGCCAGCAAGGTGCTGACCAAGGATGACGTGATGGAAGGCGTCAGCGACCTGATCCCCAACGTCCAGGTTGAGGCCATCTTCACCGACGGCAGCCGACTGGTCACGGTCCACGACCCGATCAAGTAACCGCCTGCAGCACACCCGGTTAACGCAAAACAGCCACGTTTTGAGGAGTCAGTCATGAGCACCAAGGATACGTCAGGCCCGCACCAGGATACCCATCCCAAGCACAACATCCCCCACGCAAAAAACCCCGGTGGCGTACACAAGGGCAATGAAGCCGATGTGCCCCTGGGCGGTACCATCTACGCCAGCACACCCATTTCGTTCAACGAAGACCGCCCTGTTACCAATGTCAGGGTCCGCAACACCGGTGACCGCCCGATCCAGATCGGCTCGCACTTCCACTTTTTTGAAGTCAACCGCGCCCTTGAATTCGACCGCGCAGCAGCCTTTGGTAAACGCCTGAACATTTCCTCCACCACCGCGATCCGCTTCGAGCCGGGCGACGAAATCGAAGTGCCGTTGGTGCCTTTCGGTGGCAAGCAGACCCTTTACGGTTTCAACAATCTGGTCGATGGCTGGGCACCGGACAAGTTGACCAGCAACCACGAGCGCCCGGAAAAGCTCCAGGCCATCCAGCGCGCGCGCGATCACGGTTTCAAGTTCTCCAAACCGGTCAACGACAAGTAACCCACGCATTCTCAAACTTTGCACACGCGCCGTTGAGCGATTGACGCCTGCGCGGCATTTGAAAGGAGCCACCGATGCCAACCATTTCACGCAAAGAATACGCAGGCCTTTTCGGCCCGACCACGGGCGACAAGATCCGCCTGGGTGACACCAACCTGTTTGTCGAGATTGAAAAGGACCTGCGCGGTTACGGCGACGAATCTGTATACGGCGGTGGCAAATCGCTGCGCGACGGTATGGGCTCGGACAACACCCTGACCCGCGACAACGGCGTGCTGGACCTGGTGATTACCAACGTCACCATCATCGACCCGATTCAGGGCGTGATCAAAGCCGACGTCGGCATCCGTGACGGCAAAATTGCCGGGATCGGTAAAAGCGGCAACCCGGGCACCATGAACGGTGTAACCCCCGGCCTGGTGGTCGGTGTGAGCACCGATGCCATCTCCGGCGAGCACCTGATCCTCACCGCTGCCGGGATCGACACCCACGTTCACCTGATCTCTCCGCAACAGGCGTATCACGCGCTGTCCAACGGCGTGACCACCTTCTTCGGCGGCGGCATTGGCCCAACCGACGGCACCAACGGCACCACCGTGACCCCGGGGCCGTGGAACATCCGCCAGATGCTGCGCTCGCTCGAAGGGCTGCCGATCAACGTCGGCATGCTCGGCAAGGGCAACTCCTTTGGCCGCGACCCGCTGGTCGAGCAGGTCATTGCCGGTGTGGCCGGTTTCAAGGTTCACGAGGACTGGGGCGCAACCTCCAACGCACTGCGCCATTCGCTGCGTACAGCCGATGAGTTCGACGTCCAGGTCTCGGTGCACACCGACAGCCTGAACGAATGCGGTTATGTCGAAGACACCATCGATGCCTTCGAAGGTCGCACCATTCATACCTTCCACACTGAAGGCGCCGGTGGCGGTCATGCCCCCGACATCATCAAGGTGGCCAGCCAGAACAACGTGCTGCCCAGCTCGACCAACCCGACCCTGCCCTACGGCATCAACAGCCAGGCCGAGCTGTTCGACATGATCATGGTCTGTCACAACCTCAACCCCAACGTCCCGGCCGACGTATCGTTTGCCGAAAGCCGGGTACGCCCGGAAACCATCGCCGCCGAAAACGTGCTGCAGGACATGGGCGTGATTTCCATGTTCTCCAGTGACTCCCAGGCCATGGGCCGGGTCGGTGAAAACTGGTTGCGGGTGATGCAAACTGCCCACGCCATGAAAGCCTCGCGTGGCAAGCTGCCAGAAGACAGCGCCGACAACGACAACTTCCGCGTCCTGCGCTACGTGGCCAAGATCACCATCAACCCGGCTCTGGCCCAGGGTATCAGCCATGTGCTGGGCTCGGTTGAAGTCGGCAAGATGGCCGACCTGGTGCTGTGGGACCCGCGTTTCTTCGGGGCCAAGCCGAAGATGGTAATCAAGGGCGGCATGATCAACTGGGCCGCCATGGGTGATCCGAACGCCTCCCTACCGACCCCGCAGCCGGTGTTCTACCGCCCGATGTTTGGCGCCTTGGGCAAAACCCTGCAAGACACCTGCGTGACCTTTGTGTCCCAGGCTGCCTTTGATGACGGCGTGAAAGAAAAGGCCGGGCTGGAGCGTCAGGTGGTCGCCGTCCGCGGCTGCCGCACCGTGTCGAAAAAGAACCTTGTACGCAACGACCAGACCCCGCATATCGATGTCGACCCGGAAACCTTCGCGGTGAAAGTCGACGGTGTACACGCCACCTGCAAGCCCATTGATGTAGCCAGCATGAACCAGCGTTATTTCTTTGGCTAAAGCCTGAACGGGTTGCTGCCGGGGGAGCTAATCCTCCCCGGCGGCGAACGCCCGGCACATGATTCAGGGAAGGAGTTTGCGACGTGATTTTGATCGAACACATTCTGGGCAACGCCAAGAAAGACCCTAACTGGAAGCAAAAACTGGAAGGCGCCAACATCGACCTGCTGGTACTGGACCAACGTGAAGCACAAAAAAGCCGCTGCCGGCGCACCAGCCTCGGCGGCCGCGACCTGGGTATCTCGCTGGAGCGCAACGTAGTACTGGCCGACGGCGATGTGCTGCTGTGGGATGAAGCCAACAACACGGCCGTGGTGGTGCAGTTGAACCTGCGCGACGTGATGGTCATCGACCTCAAGGAACTCAAGCAACAACCGCTGGACGTACTGATCAAGACCAGCTTCGAGCTGGGCCATGCGCTGGGTAACCAGCACTGGAAAGCCGTGACCAAAAACAACGAGGTATATATCCCCCTCACCGTCGAAACCAAGATGATGGACTCGGTGATGCGCACCCACGGCTTCCAGCACTTGCCTTATGCCTTTGTCGGCGGTGCTGAAATCCTGCCTCTGCTCACCACCTCCGAAGCACGCCTGCTGTTTGGCGGCGCCGAAGAAACCGACACCCACGTCCACGTGGCCAGCCCGCAGGACAAACTGGAAGCCGCAGCCCTGAAGATCCAGGCCGTGCATAGCCATGACGCGCACAGTCACAGTCACAGTCACGATAACGGCCATACGTTCCACAGCCATAAGCACTGAACCCGGCAAGAAGGCGCATAGATGAACGCATCAGATCTAATTCGCATCATGCAGTTTGGCGACTCCGTATTGCCGGTCGGTGCCTTTTCGTTCTCCAACGGCGTGGAATCGGCCATTCAAAAAGGCATCGTTCACGATGTCGCGACCCTCAAGGGTTTTGTCCTCACCGCACTCAAGCAGGCAGCCAGCTGTGACGGCATGGGTGTCGTTGCAGCGCACCGGGCCGCGGTGGCGCAAGACCGCGAAGGGATTTTGCGCGCCGACTGGGCAGTGAATAACCGCAAGCTCAACGAAGAAAGCCGGCTGATGGCTACGCGCATGGGCAAAAAACTCGCCGAGATGTCGATCCATATCGTGGAAAAACCCCTGGTGCGCTGGTGGCTGGAGCAGATCAAGGCCGGCAACGCAGCGGGCACCTACCCCGTGACCCAGGCCGTGGTGATGTCGACCCAGGGCATCGGCGCCCGGGAAGTGGTGGTGATGCACCAGTACGGTGTGGCCATGACCATTCTCAGCGCCGCCATGCGCCTGATGCGCGTTACTCACCTGGACACCCAGCACATCCTGTTCGAACTCAACCACGACATCGAGGCCTTCTGTGACATTGCCGAAATCGGCGATATCGAGCAGATGTCTTCCTATGTCCCGATCGTAGATGTGCTCGCCGCCGTACACGTAAAAGCACATGTGCGATTGTTTATGAACTGACACACCAGGATTGTGTCGATCCGTATCGACGCTCAATCAGCCCCCCTAATTGTTAAGGAAGATCCCGTGAAGAAGATTACTCGTATTGGTATTGGCGGCCCGGTCGGCTCAGGCAAAACCGCGATCATCGAAGTGATCACGCCGATCCTTATCAACCGCGGCTACAAGCCGCTGATCATTACCAACGATATCGTGACCACCGAAGACGCCAAACAGGTCAAGCGCACCCTCAAGGGCATTCTCGACGAAGACAAGATTCTTGGCGTCGAGACCGGCGCTTGCCCGCACACCGCCGTGCGTGAAGACCCGAGCATGAACATCGCTGCAGTCGAGGAAATGGAAGAGAAATTCCCCGACAGCGACCTGATCATGATCGAGAGTGGCGGCGACAACCTGACCCTGACCTTCAGCCCGGCCCTGGCCGACTTTTATATCTACGTGATTGACGTGGCCGAAGGCGAAAAAATTCCGCGTAAAAACGGTCCGGGGCTGGTGCAGGCCGACATTCTGATCATCAACAAGATCGACCTTGCCCCCTATGTGGGCGCCAGTCTGGACGTGATGGAAAGCGACACCAAAGTGGTGCGCGGCAATCGCCCGTACATTCTCACCAACTGCAAGACCGGCCAGGGTATTGAAGAACTGGTGGACATGATCGAGCACATGTTCCTGTTTGCCCAGAAACCGACTGCCAAGAGCGAGGTCACTGCATGACAGCGCAGAGCCAGATCGTGAACAACCCGTCACGGCTGCGCGCTCACTCGCTGGGCAACGCTGCGCCGGAGCTGTCGCAGTATCAGGACGAGCCACCGCAAATGCACAGCGGCGCCGCGGGCAAAAGCGGCTACTTGCGACTGGGTTTTGAAAAGCGCGGCAATCGCAGCATCCTGGCCGATATGGAGCGGCGCGTTCCCTCACTGGTACAGCGGGCCCTGTATTGGGACGAAGAAATGCCCGAACTGCCCTGCGTGACCATGATTTCGACCTCGGGTTGCATACTGCAGGGTGACCGCCTGGCCACTGACGTCAATGTGGGGGTGGGTGCCTGCGGGCACGTCACCACCCAGTCAGCGACCAAAGTGCACTCGATGAATGCCAACTACGCCTCGCAGATCCAGTGCTTTCGGGTCGAGGAAGACGGCTACCTGGAGTTTATGCCCGACCCGCTGATCCCCCATCGCAATGCGCGGTTTATCACCGACACCCGGATCAAGATCCACCCCACGGCCACGGCGATCTATAGCGAAATCCTGATGTCGGGGCGCAAGTACCACCATGTCGACGAGCGTTTCGGCTTTGACGTGTATTCCTCGCGGGTGAGTGCCGAGAACCTTGAGGGGCGCGAACTGTTTGTCGAGAAGTACGTTCTTGAACCGAAGGTGGAGAGCCTGGACGCCATTGGCGTGATGCAGACCTTCGACGTGTTTGGCAACGTGGTGTTGCTGACACCCAAGGAGCATCACGACCGGATTGTCGAGCGCATCCCGGCATTGTTCGACATGACTGCGGGCCTGGCCAGCGGCGTGACCCGCCTGCCCAACGACTGCGGCCTGATCTTCAAGGTACTGGGCAATGACAGTGGCGAAGTCAAGGCGCAGGTCCGCGAGTTCTGGAAGGTGGCCCGCGAAGAGATCCTGGGCAAGACACTGCAACCGCAGTTTCTTTGGCGATAAACCGTAAACCCTGTAGCCGCTGACGAGGAACGAAGGCTGCGATCGGGCGCGAAGCGGACGTAAACCCTGAGCGCGCGGTCTGAATGGTTCACCGAGCAGTCTGATATTGCGGCCGCTTCGCGCCCGATCGCAGCCTCGCTACGCTCCTCAGCGGCTACAGGGTATCAATGGGACTCGGGCAGAAAGCACACAATCGGGAGAGTCATCATGCAAGCAGCATCCAAATGGTCACAAGTGGCCGATGGCAACGTCGCCCTTGAGTTTATCGACGTCACCCTGCGCGGTTGTGCCCAGGTCATGTTCCAGAATAACCCGCTGACCGGGCTGCTGTTTTTTGCTGCGATCTTTGTCGGTGCATTTGGCGAGGGCATCCCGGCTGTAGCCTTTGGTAGCGTGCTCGGCACTGCGGTGGCAACGTTTACCGGCATGCACCTCAAGGACCGCAAGTCCTGGAAAGCCGGGCTGTACGGCTACAACGGTTGTCTGGTCGGCGCCGCCTTGCCGACCTTTCTTGAAGTCACACCCACCCTGTGGCTGTGCGTCATCCTCGGCAGTGTGGTTTCGGTAATCGTCACCATCTGTATCGCCGACATCCTCAAAACCTGGAAAGTTGCCGCCCTCACCGCCCCTTTCGTACTGGTGACCTGGACCATGTTCCTGGCCAGCTACGCTTTTGGCGGCCTGAACATCGCATCTTTGCCCGTGCCCAACCTGCCCCATGACCTGATTGCTCACAACAGCAACCTGTTCGATGGCATCCATTGGCTCGATGGAACCTTCTATGGCATCTCCGAAGTCTTCCTGTTCAGCAGTGTGATCGGCAGCGTGCTGTTGCTGGCGGGGCTGGCGGTGTCCTCGTTATGGGCGGCAGTATTTGCCTTTTTCGGTTCGTTGCTGGCGATGCTGGTGGCATCGGTATTGCAGGCCGAACACGCCAGCATCAACAACGGCCTGTATGCCTTCAGTGCCGTGCTGACCGCCATCGCCCTAGGGTCGACGTTCAACAAACCCAGTTGGCGGGTGCTGATTTACACCCTGATTGGTGTGATCTTCACTGTATTTGTACAGGGCGCCTTGAATACAGTACTGGCCCCGGTGGGTATCCCCACCCTGACCATGCCCTTTGTCTTGGCCTCCTGGTTGTTCCTGGTGCCCAACAAAGACGTGATGCCGGCCCACCGCCAATAACTTACGATCCTTTTGCCGGAGTCTTTCCATGACCGCGATTGCCCACCCCCTGACAAATGCCGAACCGTCGAACACCACGCGTCGTGCCATTTATCTGCTGACCGGCTTGATCGTGGCCAATCTCCTCGCATGGGCCTGGGCGTTTGCCGAGTTCGGCAACAACCCGGTGCTGATGGGTACCGCCTTGCTGGCGTACGGCTTCGGCTTGCGCCATGCCGTGGATGCCGACCATATCGCCGCCATCGACAACGTCACCCGAAAGCTGATGCAACAGGGCAAGCGACCGATTGCAGTGGGCACCTGGTTCTCTCTTGGGCACTCGACCATCGTGGTACTGGCCTCCTTTGCCATTGCCGTCACGGCAATGGCCTTCAAGGACGATATGGAGTGGTTCCATGAAACCGGCGGCCTGATCGGCACCCTGGTGTCTTCAGTATTCCTGTTGCTGTTTGGCGTGCTCAACCTGGTGATCCTGATCTCGGTGTACAAGAAGTTCAAACAGGTCAAGGCCGGCCATACCCTGGCTCCCGAGGAACTGGACCTGATTGTCACCAACAAGGGTGGTCTGATGGCGCGGATCTTTGGTCGGGTGTTCAACCTGGTCAATAAAAGCTGGCATATGTACCCGGTGGGCTTTCTGTTCGGCCTGGGTTTTGACACCGCCACGGAAATCGGCCTGCTGGGTATCAGCGCCACCAGCGCCTCCCACGGCATCAGCCTGTGGTCGATCATGGTATTTCCGGTGCTGTTCGCGGTAGGCATGGCGCTGATCGATTCGCTGGACAACTTCGTAATGATTGGCGCTTACGGCTGGGCGTTCTCCAAACCGGTGCGCAAGCTCTACTACAACATCACCATCACCGCCGCTTCGGTGGTAGTGGCGTTGTTTATCGGCGGTATCGAGGCCCTGGGGCTGATTGCCGACAAGCTGGAACTGACTGGCGGAATATGGACGCCAATCAATGCCATCAGCGAAAACTTCGGCGAGATTGGCTACTGGATCATCGGCATGTTTGTGCTGTGCTGGCTGATTTCGGCGGCCAATTACTATATTCGCGGGTACGACAGGTTGCCGGCCAATGTGGCCTGAGCGTATCCACGCATGGCAGCCGAAAAAACCTGACCTACACTCCCTTCACCCTTTAACAGACGCGTCGTAGGTGCCATGACTTTATTACAGGACGTAAGAAATCGGATCTCCTTTGCCTATGGGGTCGCCTTGCTGGTAGCGATCAACGGCTTTCTATTGTTTTTGCCGGTACTGGAACGTGGCGTGGCTCACGCCACTGCCAAATCCGGCTCATTTGACACTTGGAAGGAGGCGCTAAGCTTTTTGGCCTTGCTGGAAATCCCGGGCTTTGTGGTGGGCTTTGTACTGCTGTTGATGTCATTGGGGTTGTTGATCAAGTCACGTATCAGCTGGTTCTTCGCCCTGCTATTGCTGATTGCCACAGTCTGCGTTGATTTCTTCATCCTGAAAAAGCCTGACGGGGTGACCTTTTTCTCCCTGTTCACGATTGCGGTACTGGCCTTCTATTGGCGGCGTTTTGACCACTACAGCCTGGCCACAGGCAGCTTCTTTGCGGTAGTCAGCATCGCTTCGCTGATTGTCTACAGCACCCTGGGCACGCTGTATATCGGTGACGGTTTTGCACCGCCCGTGACCGATCTGCCGTCAGCGTTCTATTTCGCGATTGTGGTGATGTCCACCGTGGGCTTTGGCGATATCGTGCCGCATACCACCGATGCGCGGTTTTTCACCCTGACGGTGATCATCCTGGGCATCACCATCTTCGCGATTTCGGTGGCGTCCATTGCCGGCCCGCTGATCAGCAACAACATCCAACGAATCGTTAAAGGCAGGATTACCCACATGGCCCGTAAAAATCACTACATCCTCGTCGGCGTTGGTTCACTGGCACAGAACGTCTACAAAGGCCTGAGCGATCGCGGCGAGCATGTCACCGTCGTATGCGCCGCTGGCAGCCAGCACGACCTGCCAGAAAAGGCCGACATCATTGAAGGCGACCCGTCGGCAGCTTCGACCCTGAAGCTGGCCGGTGCAGCCGACGCCAAGTACATCGTCACCCTGTGTGACAGCGACGCAGAAAACGTGTTCACCATATTGGCAGCCAAGGAAGTGGCCGGGGACGACACCCAGATCATCGCGCTGGTCAACGAAACCCGGAACATGCCCAAGGTCAAACGGGTCAACCCGACCATGGTGCTGTCGCTGCCGTTGCTGGGCAGTGAACTGCTGGTGCGCACCCTGCAGGGCGACCAGATCAATAACGACCTGATCACCGAAATGTTCTTCGGCAAGCGGACCTCGCTGGCATAAAACGCTTGAAGCTGGCCCGTGACGGACAGGCATCCGTCACGGGCAAGCTCATCGTGCAAGCTTGTAGTCCGGGTAATCTTCCATGTACAGCAGCTTTACCCCGCGTTTGCGCATCACATCCGGCATGTCCTCACCATAATATTCAGGCGCAAAAACATTCTTGACCCCGAAACGCGCCATATCATCAACAGTCAATGTCCACTCTTCAGCCGCTTTTAGCTGCTGACCGACGACCGTGACCCGCTCATCAACCCCCATTCGCTTGAACAAATCCCCCTGCCTGAGCCGCGCATCAGCAATATAGCGCCGTGCTTTTTCCCGATTCTGATCCAGCAACAAGCGCTTTTCTGCCAACGACAATTCTCCCCCCTCTTGCGTTTGAATGTTTTCAATGCCCAGATTTTCGCCAACCTCCTCCTGAATTGCGGAGCCATGCCACACTACTACGGCACCCTCCTGGATATGCTTGGTGTTGCCTGCGGGGAATACATAGTTGGCACATGAAGACGCGCACAAACGCTCAACTTCTACATCCAGCTGATGAGCAAGAACCAGCTCGGCCAAATCCATACCGCCATTGATTTCACCTCCACCCGAATCAATCACCAGCCGCGTCACTGTTCCACCGGCGGCCTTGATCAAGGCTGCAACCCGAGCTATTGCATCGTTGTCCATCTCCCCGCGATAGTGAACAGCCTTGCCTGTATCACTCAACTTGACCTGGGCCTTTGACGGATCTTCTGATTCGGCATTCGCTGCCTGTGGAATCAGTTGAGCAAGCCCTAAAAACAGAACAGTACGAAAAGTTGCAAACATGGTCGTCACTCGCCTCTATAAGTTGATCTGCAAGCAAAAAAAACCACTGCACGACACTTGAACGGGCAGTGGCTATTCTCAACGCTTATTTAGAAACAACTCACAAAACAGAACCTGACAGACAAATCCGAAAGTTATGTAAGACGATCCAGCGTAGTTTGTCAGGCATCGCCTTGTGGTTGCGGAGTGACCTTCGCTCCGGCCAGCAACCCCAACTCAACCGCGGCAAAACCGATCACCAAGCTGATGACCAGATAGCAGATGGAGACAAACACACCCGTCGGGTCTTTCATCATCTCTACGGCGCCGAACACAAAGCTGGAGAACGTGGACAACCCGCCCATGATCCCGGTACCGACCATTACATGTACGTACTGATTGATACGGTTGCTTTTAAACAGTGACGTGGCCACCCCCAGCAGGAACGCGGCGACGATATTGGCGACAAAAATATCCATCGGAAAACCGTCGGCCAGGCGCGGCACCGACAGCATGACAAACTCGCGGCACATGGCACCAAACGCACCGCCGACGAAAATCAGGATAATCGTGTTCAACATGCGCTTTACTCCTCTGTCAGCGCGCCAGCCAGGCGCCGAATGCGGCGGCGGCAAGGCCAACCAGTACCGAGATGATCAGATAACCTGCAGCCCAGGCCCGATCTTTGGCCCTGGCCAGTTTGGCAGCATCCAGTTGCATGCTGCTGAACGTGGTATAGCCACCAAGAATCCCGGTGAGCACCGCAGCATTTAAAAAGTCGCCATAACGATCGCGCCAGTCCACGGTAAACAGGATGCTCAAATAACCGATGACAAAGGCGCCGCTGACGTTGATCAGGAATGTGCCCAGCGGGAATGAGCCTTTGTAGAGCTGCCCCACCCGCAATCCGATCCACCAGCGCAGCAGCGAACCCAGCCCGCCTCCCAGCCCGACCCAGAATACATCCAGCGCAGTCATGAAAATCCCTCTCGTGTCTGTTGGTGTGTGGGGGGAACTCTAGTTCATAAAACCGCAGGCAGGCATGACATGCAGCGAGACTTTCGCTGTTACAGAAAACTCGGTACAGAGGGCAATAAGGCCTGAATCGTAAAACTCATATTTGCTCAAGCTTTCAGGCTGGTGTTATTGAGAATGGCGCGGTATTTGAGCAGCACAGGACGTAAAGCTCACTTGCAAAAGTCCCATCACGGGACTAGGATCGATATACATGAGAATCATCGCTATCAGCCAGCTCAAAAAATTTTGGCAAACCCATCCGGGCTCGGAACAATCCTTCCTTTGCTGGATTGATGAAGCCAAAAAGGCGAACTGGCAAACGCCCGCCGACATCAAGGCACAATTTCGCCATGCCAGCGTTCTCAAGAGCAATCGGGTCGTGTTCAACATCAAAGGTAACGACTATCGGCTCGTGGTCGCCGTGGCCTACCGCTACAGCGCCATCTATATAAAGTTTGCGGGTACGCACAAGCAGTACGACGCTATTGATGCCAACACCGTGGAAATGGAGTAAACCATGAATATTCGTCCAATTCGTACAGAGCAGGACTACAAAGACGCACTGAAATCGGTTTCGCCGTTGTTCGACAATGAACCGGAGCCAGGCACTCCAGAAGGTGACTACCTTGAAGTCATGATCACCCTGATCGAAGCCTACGAAACGAAGCACTTCCCCATCGACCTGCCCAACCCGGTGGATGCCATCCGTTTCAGAATGGAGCAGTCCGGGCTGTCACCGGCTGATCTGGTGCCAGCTATCGGCAGGCAGAACCGGGTGTATGAAGTACTCAATGGCAAACGTTCTTTGACGCTGCCCATGATCTGGAAGCTGCATGAGATGTTCGGCATTCCGGCGGAGAGCTTGATCAAACCCGTGAAATAATGGCAGGCGGGCAGGCAAAATCGTGGGTGCGAGTGAAAAGGAGTACCATGCCCTCCGGCTTCACCCCTACCGCCCCATGGAACCCCTATGTTTCCCAACGCTGAACGCTACAACCACTCCACCGAATACGCCAACAAACTGGTCGACCGCATCGGCCAGACTCCGGCCTGGATTGCCCAGCGCATCGGCGTGACCGAAAAGCGCATGCGCTATATCCTTGCGGGCTCGCGCACGATCAAGGGCGATACCACCGAGATCATCATGAGCTACGCCGAGCAGTTCTGCCTGGAGTGCCTGGCCGCCGAAGCCAAGGCTGCCAAGGACCGCGCCCGGTCCAAAGCCGCGAGCCCGGCCAGCGACGCTTAAAACAGCCCCAGTTGCCCGCCCACCAGTGCGCTGAAATCATCGTCGACAAATACCAGAATCGCGTCCGCCACCGGTTGTAGCTGACGCGTCAGGTAGTGGTCGTAATCCACTTCTGCGGTGCGATTCTCCAGCGGCTGCGGGCCGGCTACGGTGATCACATAGCTGATGGTGCCGCCGTACTGATACTGGCGTGGCCGGCCCTGCTGGTCGTTGTATTCATCGGCCAGCCGTGCGGCCCGCACATGGGGAGGCACATTGCGCTCGTAGTCACTGAGTTGGCGACGCAGGCGCTTGCGGTAGATCAGCAACTCGTCATGCTCACCGGCCAGGGTACTGCGCACAAAATCCCGGACATAGTCCTGATAGGGCTGGCGATTGAAAATGCGCAGGTACAACGCCTGCTGAAACTGCTGGGCCAGTGGCGACCAGTCGCTGCGTACTGCCTCAAGCCCCTTGTAGACCATCTCCCGTCGCCCGTCGGCATGCGCCACCAACCCTGCATAGCGTTTCTTGCTGCCCTCCTCGGCGCCACGAATGGTCGGCATCAGAAAACGGCTGTAGTGGGTTTCGAACTGCAGTTCCAGGGCACTGGTCAGCCCGTACTCATCACGCACATGGGTCTGCCACCACTGGTTGACGTACGCCACCAGTTCGTTGCCTATACGGGCAGCGTCTTCTTCGCTGTGCTCGCTGCGCAGCCAGACAAAGGTGGAATCGGTATCGCCATAGATCACGCTAAAACCCTTGGCCTCGATCAAGGCCCGGGTCTTGAGCATGATTTCGTGCCCGCGCAGGGTGATCGAAGATGCCAGCCGCGTATCGAAAAACCGACAACCACTGGAGCCCAGTACTCCGTAAAACGCATTCATGATGATTTTCAGGGCCTGGGACAAGGGCGCGTTTTTCTCCCGTTTGGCCACTTCGCGGCCATGGGCCACCCGCTCGATAATGGCAGGCAAGCAGTGCCGGCTTCGCGAAAAGCGCGCCCCGCGAAAGCCCGGTACCGAGGCTTCATCACCTGGCTCGCGCAGCCCTTCCACCAGCCCCAGCGGGTCAATCAGGAAGGTACGGATGATCGACGGATAAAGGCTTTTGTAGTCGAGCACCAGCACTGATTCATAAAGCCCCGGCTGGGACTCCATGACAAAGCCGCCGGGACTGGCCTGGGGTGGCTTATCGCCGAGATTGGGCGCAACAAAACCCTGGCGATGCATCAGCGGCATATACAAATGGTAAAACGCCGCCACCGAACCACCGCTGCGGTCGGCCTCAAGGCCCGTGACCGAGGCCCGCTCCAGCAAAAAGGTCAGCAACTCGGTTTTCGCGAAGATCCGCGTGACCAGCTCGCAGTCCTTGAGGTTGTAACGCGCCAGCGCAGGTTTGTCGTGAGCAAACATGCGGTTGATTTCATCCATGCGCTGGTACGGTGTACTAATGTCCTTGCCTTCGCCAAGCAGGGTCTGGGCGACGTTTTCCAGGCTAAAGGACGGGAACGACCAGGTCGCCGAGCGCAGCGACTCAATACCGTCGATTATCAAGCGGCCCGCCGCACTGGCGAAAAAATGGTTTTTGCGCGTGCCGTGCTCGCGCCACTGCATTTCACTGCCCGCCCGCCCCAGCAGTAACGGGATACCCAAGCGTCGTGCATGCTCATGCAATACCCGCAGATCAAACTGCACCACATTCCAGCCAATGATCGCATCGGGATCATGCAACGCCAGCCACTGGTTCAACCGCAGCAGCAAATCGCCCCGGGTGGCGCAGAATTCAAGGTCGAAATCCACCGCCGTATCGGCCGCGGTGGCCTTGCCCAGCATATACACCTGGCGCTGGCCACAGCCCTCCAGGGCAATGGAATACAGATCACCCTGGGCGCTGGTTTCGATATCCAGCGACACCAGTTTCAAGCGTGGCCGGTAGTCGGGATGGGGCTTTAACCGCGCGTCCAGCAACAGCCCATCGTCCTGAGGGCGGCCACCGAAACTCACCGGTGCGGTGATAAAGCGCTCCATCAAAAAACGCTCCGGCGGGCGAATATCGGCCTCATACACATCCACCCCGTTACGCCGCAGGCGCTGGGCGATGTCCATCAACTGGGCGTGCTGGCGGCAGTAAAGACCGATGACCGGGCGCGACTGAAAATCACACAGCGCCAGCTCGCGAAACTCCACGCCCGGCTCATCCTGCAACAGCGTCTGCGCCTGGGCGCGGTGCGCAGCCGGGATAAACGCAGTGGAAGTCTGGTACGGCAGGCGTATCTGTTGCGGCCCGTCATCGGTGGCCAACCAGAATTCGACTTCAATACCCGACGGTGTATCACGCCAGTGCCGGGTCAGGACAAAGCCCTGTTTCAAATCCACCGTTGCGACCTCAAGGCGTTACAAGCACGTCGCCAGCATCGCCAGGCGGCGCATAGCCGCTGCGTCGTCAGGCTGTTTGGCGTAATAGCTGACGGCAGTGCCTGTGCCCTGTGGCAGCAGATCGGCAAAGGATTCAGCGCCACGGGTGTAAACGGTCTGCTGACCAGCCTTGTCACTGTTGATATAGGCGCTGGCATCGACTCCGAAAACGCTTTCGTCCTGCCACGAGAACTTGATGCATTCGGCCACCAGCGGCGTCGGTTTGGCCGAGGCCAGCACCCGCGTCGGGGCTTTGCTGCGGGCAGTGTCCATCGCAGGAGACACACAACCGGCCAGCAAGGCCAGGCTTAACACGCCGATCAGCATTCGCATTGGATTTCCCCTTCAAATAAGGCCAACACGATAGCACGCAGCCAGCGTCAACAGGTGGCTAAATAACCAGTGGTCGCTGTAGAGACACGCATACGCCGGAGACTTTATGACTGCTGCCGTGAGGGGCCTTTAAAGCCCGGTCACTCAACCGCCATCCGCTCCAGGCTATTGCTCAAATGCAGCAACATAGCCGCACGGGCCGCATCAGGGTCCTGGCGGCGAATCGCCTTCAAGATCGCCTCATGCTCCTGCACCGCCATCTGCCCCAGCTTCATCAAATCGGTATCACCGCGTTCGTCGGCATCAATCCGGGTTCGCGGTATTACCGAACGGCCCAGCTGAGAAATGATATCGGTGAAATAGGTATTACCCGTGGCTTGGGCGATCAACTGATGAAAGCGCTGATCCGGCTCGACGCTGCTGTCGTTGTTGGCCAATGAACTCTGATAGTCATCCAGCGCCTGGCGCATCTGCGCCAGTTGCTCTTCTGTGCGGCGCCGGGCGGCCAGCGCCGCAGCCTGAGTTTCCAGCCCCATGCGCAACTCGATAATGCCGCGCACGCTGGCAGCGGTATCGCGTTTGAGGTGCAAGCCCTGGCGCTGATCGCGCTCCAGCACGAAGGTGCCAATCCCGTGCCGGGTCTCAACCAACCCCGAAGCCTGCAGTTTTGAGATCGCTTCGCGTACCACAGTGCGGCTAACACCATGCTCGCGCACGATGGTCGATTCCGAAGGCAGTTTCTCCCCGGGCACCAGTTGGCCCAACAGAATTCGCTGGGTCAGCTCGGCCACGATATCGTGGGCCAGGCCGGGTGAACGCTTGCGGGTCGTTGAGCTTTGCGAGTCCTGCATGGGAAATCCCTTCAGCCAAGAAGGACTAATACTAGCACCTCACCCGGTCACAACATGTATGACAAGCTGACTTTAAAACAAAAATCAGCACAACTGCGATTGAAATCGAACTCAAGCAAGATTGCACATTACCCTGAAAACCCCATGAATATCGCTATAAACAGTCATTAATATCTATAAAAAGCATTTAAAATCTATTTTTAATAACTTATCGGTTTGTTTCAAGGCATTGCGAGTCGAAAAATCAACTCGTATGATGTCTGGCAACCGCAGGCATACCCTTCGGCACATATCACCCGCATAACAATAATCAGTGGGGCTTTGAATTGTGAACACTTCCGGCAATCCGTCTGCTGCGCACGCCAACGACCCCGTCCTGGCGCGCGCGATCCAAAAGGTGAAGAGGCATGTGCTACCACTCTTCGTCATCATGTTTATCGTCAACTACATCGACCGGGTAAACATCGGCTTTGTGCGTACCCATATGGAGCATGACCTGGGCATTGGCGCGGCCGCCTATGGCTTTGGTGCCGGGCTGTTTTTTATCGGCTACGCGCTGTTTGAAGTGCCCTCCAACATACTGCTGCAAAAGGTCGGCGCCAGGATCTGGCTGACCCGAATCATGTTCACCTGGGGCATCACCGCCACCCTGATGGCCTTTATCCAGAACGAAACCCACTTCTATATCCTGCGCTTTCTGCTCGGCGTGGCCGAAGCAGGCTTCTTCCCCGGGGTGATCTACTACTTCACCCGCTGGTTGCCCGGCGCCGAACGCGGCAAGGCGATTGCCATCTTTCTCAGCGGCTCGGCGCTAGCCTCCTTGATCTCGGGACCACTCAGCGGCTTGCTGCTGCAAATCACCGGTATGGGTCTGCATGGCTGGCAGTGGATGTACATCATCGAAGGCATGGCCTCAGTACTACTGTGCGGTTTTGTCTGGTACTGGCTGGACTCAAAACCCCATGACGCAAAATGGCTCAGCCGTGCAGAGCAGGATGCACTGGTCAACGAAATCGACCGCGAGCAACGCGAGCGCGACGCGGTCAATACCGTCAAACCAAACATGCTCACACTGCTCAAAGACCGCCAGATCATGCTGTTCTGCGCGATCTACTTCTGCATCCAGCTGACCATTTACGCAGCAACCTTCTGGTTGCCGAGCATCATCAAAAAAATGGGTGACCTGAGCGATATGCAAGTGGGCTTTTACAACTCAATCCCATGGCTGATCTCCATCCTCGCCATGTATGCATTCGCGTCCCTGGCCAGCCGCTTCAAGTACCAGCAGGCCTGGATTGCAACCGCCCTGCTGATTGCCGCGCTGGGTATGTTCCTGTCGACCACCGGCGGCCCGATCTTTGCCTTTATTGCCATCTGCTTTGCCGCCATCGGTTTCAAATCCGCGTCGGCGCTGTTCTGGCCCATCCCCCAGGGCTATCTGGATGCACGCATCGCGGCAGCGGTGATTGCGCTGATCAACTCCATCGGTAACCTCGGCGGCTTTGTCGCCCCCACCACCTTCGGTTTTCTGGAACAGACCACAGGCTCGATCCAGGGCGGGCTTTATGGCCTGGCCGGCACTTCGATCATTGCCGCAATCATCGTGTTCTTTGCCAAAACCAAACCCACGCCAACGGCTGTGACCCCCGCCGCCCTGCAACCTGCCTGACAAGGAACAGACCATGAACGCAGAACACCAGCACCACGCCAGCAAAGCCCCGGTCGTCACCAGCCTGCAAGTAATCCCGGTGGCGGGTCATGACAGCATGCTGCTCAACCTCAGCGGTGCCCACGGCCCCTTCTTTACCCGCAATATCGTGATTCTCAAGGACAGCAGCGGCCATATCGGCGTCGGCGAAGTACCCGGTGGCGAACGTATCCGCGAAACCCTGGAAGACGCCCGCAGCCTGGTGGTGGGTCAGCCCATCGGCAACTACCAGAGCATTCTCAATGCCATGCGCACCACCTTCGCCGCCCGCGATTCGGCGGGGCGCGGCCTGCAGACGTTCGACCTGCGCATCACCATCCATGCTGTCACCGCGATGGAGTCAGCCCTGCTCGACCTGCTCGGCCAGTTTCTCGAAGTGCCGGTGGCGGCCTTGCTTGGCGAAGGCCAGCAGCGCGAAGCGGTAAAAATGCTCGGCTACCTGTTCTACATCGGCGACCGCCAGCAGACCGACCTGGCCTACCGCAATGAAACCGATGGTGATGACTGGCTGCGCCTGCGCCATGAACAAGCGTTGACCCCGCAAGCCATCGTCCACCTGGCAGAGGCTGCCCAGGCCAGATACGGCTTTAACGACTTCAAACTTAAAGGCGGCGTACTGCGCGGCGCCGAAGAAATCGAAGCGGTCACGGCGCTGGCCGAACGCTTCCCCAATGCCCGCATCACCCTGGACCCCAACGGCGCCTGGTCACTCAAGGAGGCCATTGCTCTGTGCCGCGATCAACACAAAGTGCTGGCCTATGCTGAAGATCCTTGCGGTGCAGAAAACGGCTATTCGGGACGTGAAGTGATGGCTGAGTTCCGCCGCGCCACCGGCCTGCCCACCGCCACCAACATGATCGCCACCGACTGGCGGGAAATGGGCCACGCAATCCAGTCGCAAGCGGTAGACATCCCCCTGGCCGACCCGCACTTCTGGACCATGCAAGGTTCCGTGCGCGTCGCGCAGATGTGCCACGAATGGGGCCTGACCTGGGGCTCACACTCCAACAACCACTTTGATATTTCCCTGGCCATGTTCACCCAGGTCGCGGCGGCGGCACCGGGGGAAATCACCGCCATCGACACCCACTGGATCTGGCAGGACGGCCAGCGCCTGACCCGTGAGCCGCTGAAAATCATCGATGGTCATATCAAGGTACCGGCGCGACCGGGGCTGGGGGTAGAGATCGATATGGACGCCGTGGCCAAGGCTCACGAACTGTACAAAGGCATGGGTCTGGGCGCGCGGGATGACAGCGTCGCCATGCAGTACTTGCTGCCCGGCTGGAAATACGACAACAAAAAGCCCTGCCTTGTGCGCTGAGCGCCACCCCTGCGAGAAGGCGCCTGCGATTGGCGCCTTTTTTGTCTGAAATTGGATCCGATATCAAATTTCAGGCAAAAAAAAGCCCAAGTAGCTGATGGAAACTTGGGGCTTAAAAATGCATAAACCGTGGTAGGTGAACGCAGGGCGATCTTACCCCATCGTAACAATCAGTAACAAGTGATTCTGCACAATTTATTTCAAATCAATACTGATCTAAGTCATTAAATAACCACAGTTTTTAGGGTTTTATTGATTTTAAATTGCCATCACTCTGTGGCATCTGGGTAATTTCTACCCACCAGAGGGCTTGCTTTTGGCGACAAGTGGCCAGGCATAAAATAGCTGGAGGTTTAGAAACCTGTGGAAGCGGGCTTGCTCGCGATGCTGCCCACCGAGTTTGAGTGACAGATCGCGTCGTCTGAATCGTGAGCAAGCCCGCTCCCACGTTAGCCCGAAAAATTGCTCCGCAGTGCCGACAATCCGCCCTGATAGACCCCGGCAAACAATTCCTGCGCAGCCTCGGCGCTGATGCCCATCGGCGTAAACTGCCCCGACCAGGTCACACGCGAGCCGTCGCCTTGCGCTTCAACGCGCAGAGTCGCCAGATAGTCAGTCACCGGAAACGGCGCCTCAACGATGGAGTAGCTATAAGTTTTGCCTGCATTGTCGAACGTTTGCAGGCGCTCGACGATCACCGTGCCATCTACGGTCTGCAGCGTACGCAACCGCCCGCCTTCACCGTGTTCGCTTTTGGCAATAAACGACAGCCAGTCGGGCAACGAGTTAAAACCACCAATCAGTTGCCAGACTTGATCGGGTGAAGCACACACTAATCCATCGTCTAAGCGCCACTTACCACTTAAAATCTCAGCAGCTCAACAACTGATTAAGCACGTTTTAATTTTGCAACCACATTTTTCATTTTTGGAAAACTCTGCGCTTTCTAACCTTCAATAAACTCACGAATTTGATTTTGCTTTAACTCCACGCCTAACAGCGCGTACAGCTTGCCAAGCATTGCCTCACGGGTTATATACCCACCAGAGATTACACCCGCAGCGCGAATTTCAGCACTCAGTTTATGAATATCTCTACCAGAGCATTTCGAAATAGCTACAACAACAATCCCTCTAACATGTGCATTACGCAGGCTTTCAACAAGACCACCAGCGAAGCCCTCACCTACCGCCAACTCAGCTCCATCATGCTCTAACACCAGCGCATGAACCCCACTGCCTAGCATGCTATCAAGAAATGAAGAGTCCAGACCTGGAAACAGAGGTAGAACACCTATGCTTACTGCTTTCATTAAGCTGTTGTAGCTGATCCCCTTAGGTAGAAATGGAACATCGTATTGGTAAGCTGCATCACTCTCTACAAATGGGTGTCTTCCGGAGGTTTTAATCATGATAGATCGAAGCGGCTTCAAAATATCTCCGTGAAAATATAAGTGCACCCCATCAGCCACCCCTTTCTCGAACAACATCAGACCGCCCGTGAGATTTTCCCAAACATCGCGCTCTGCGAGTTCAATATTTTTCATTAACCCGGTAAATACGACTGCAGCAGGAAGACCGTATAACAAAAAACTCATTGCAGCTGAGCTATACGTTAAAGTAGCCAAATCATGAAGAACCAAAATACCACTACATCCCTCTACCTCCACAGCCTTGGCGGCCGCGAAAACTGAGTGCAACACCTGACCTTTCCGGTACGGTGCTGCCCCTATGTCCTATTCCGAACTCAGCGTTGAAGAGCGCGCGATCATTCA